>JAWOCQ010000099.1:0-39768 GCA_046483725.1 Candidatus Bipolaricaulota bacterium | reverse complement strand
CAGCCGGCAGCCTCGTGCTTGCCGGTCGGGTTGCGCGGTTGGTCGCGTGTGGGTAATAATTGTAGTCATGTGCAATTGCGACAACTTGCAGTCAGACCTCCTGGCACGGCGCTTTCGGACGCTGGGGCACCCTGACCGTCTAAGAATACTCTCGCTGCTGCTTTCGCATATCTCCGGGCTTTGCGTGTGTGAGCTCGCCGACGTACTGGAGCTCCCCGAGTACAAGGTGTCTCGGCACCTTAAGTCTCTGGCCGAGGCAGGTTGGGTGCGTGGGGAGCACGACGGTCCATGGGTTTACTACGTACCCGTGAGCGATCCACTGCTGAAGACGCTTGAGCAACACCTTGCTTGCTCCACAGATGACGAGAAGCGGCTACGCAGGCGGATGGCCTTGCGACGGGAGGGGCGTTGTGTGGTGGGCCCACGTGGAGAGCCGGGCTGGCGCTCGGGCAGTTCTTTCCCCGGCTCACGGATATTGTTCGACGAGTAGCGCAAAACCCCCCTCATCACTTCTCCCACTTAGTGCCCTCCTCAAGCATAGCGAAGTAGTTCTCCAGCGGGACATACCCGGCCACACTGTTTCCGGTTCCCAATGCATACCTCCCCCCTGGCATGCAACTGTCCAAAGTGTCGCGCACATAGGCCCGCAGCTCCTCAATCGAAAGCCGGCATAACTTGTCCACATCAATGCCGCCCAATACCCCAATTCTACTCCCATACTTCGCTTTGAATTGCCACACAGGCATGATGTTGTCCTGAAAGGAATGCTTGGCATCAATCCTAAGTTCGTCTATCAGTTCAGGCATGATCGCCTCTATGTTCCCACAGCTGTGGAGCATATACAAAAGCCCATTCTGATGGGCAAGCGCTGCGATCCTTTTGTGCCATGGAAGGACATATTCGCGCAGGTGCTTTGGGCTAATCAGAGTGCCCTTTTGGTAACCCATGTCGTCGCCCTGGAAAAACCCATATAGGTTCGGCAAACCGACCAGCCGTCGGTATAGCGCGTAAAGCGTTTCTCCGACCCTATCGAAAATCGCTCTGACGAGTTCAGGGTGCTTATAAAGCATGTGGCACAGCGGTTCGAACCCGACAACAGAGTGCATCACGGTCTCAAGGATTCCCGTCCCCAAGCAGGCGAACATCCCCATTCCTTCGGGCAGAGTTTGAGAGGCAAAGTCGTACATTTCCAGAGACACTCGGTTCACATCCGGCCATGGATATTGATCGAAGTCTTCCCAGCTGGCAATCATCCCCTCGGATTGCTCCCTCCAATACCGTTTCGTCGAAGCCTTCGTAGGATCTGTACCGACACGCCACTTACCTTGAAAGAGCAGCTCATGCCATCCTCCCGTCCATACGTAGTCGTAACCCAGTTGATGCAGGCACGATATAGTATTGCTGATATACGCTCTCCAGGCGTCACCGTTATCCTTCACCTGGATGGGTGAACCGCTGCTCCCCGGGGACACAAGAGGACGGTCTACCCAACTAGCACCGATGTATTTCTCAATCACTGTCTGCATTATCTCGTCGTCCAGAAACAGTTCTGCGAAATGGACACGTCGAGGGGCTTTCTCTCCCGTAAGTACTGCAATGAACTGCTGTATATCTGGTTGGGTCTGGAACAACTGTACCGCCATGCTGCCTCCTTTTGGGTACGCCATTGTGGGTGAGCCGCCACAGCGTACCCCGCCACCTTGCATACAAACAGGCTTTCTTCCGGCCTCAAGTATCTTCCATAGAGCACTCCTTTGTCACTGGGGAGGATATGCTGGCACCACTCGCAAAGTAGGCCGACTGCCTTGGCCTACTTTGCGAGCGGTGCGTGCATTGACAAGGGCTGCGCAAGCTGCTATCTTGGATTCGAACGGGGTTGGACGGCATAACGGAGGTCGGCGATGTAGCTTGTACTCGTTCAGCGAGGGCTTGAGTGGGGTGTCAACCTGCCGGAAGCGGCGGGTAGCGGCTCAAGCTAAGGGCCCGAGATGCAGCTGGATAAGGAGTAAACGCTGTGGAAAAGGGCCTTTGCAGACTCTATTCCCCGGAATGAGGGAGGTGAGATCGGCGGAAGCAAACCCGCAAGTGAATGACATGAGAGAGAATCGTTCCATGAATTGTGATTGGAATATAGGAGGGTGTAGGATGATGCGACTAGGAGTCATTGGATGTGCCCTACTGTTGACCGCGACGTTCTTCGGGTCGGCCTTGGCCCAGGACGGAGAGGTGAGTATCGCTGTGGTCTGGAGCGGACAAGAGCTCGAGGCCTTTGAGAGTACGATCGCCCAGTTCGAGGAGGAGACGGGGATCGATGTAACCATTGAAGCCGTGGGCCGCGAGCTGCCCACCGTGCTGATCACCCGGGTTCAGGCCGGGAACCCCCCGGATGTGGCTGCCCTTCCCAACCCTGGTCAGATGAAGGAATTCGTGGCCCAGGGAGCGTTGGTTCCCCTGGATGACTACATCAAGCTCGAGGAGCAGCCGCAGGGGTTCTTGGAGCTGACCACGGTGGACGGTCACGTATACGGGATCTTTTTGGACGCGGATGTCAAGAGCTTGGTCTGGTACAACCCGAAGGCCTTTGAGGAGCGAGGCTACGAGGTTCCAGAGACGTGGGATGAGATGATCGCCCTCTCCGATCAGATCGTGGAGGACGGCGGCGTTCCGTGGTCCATCGGGCTGGAGTCTGGAGGGGCCTCCGGCTGGCCCGGCACGGACTGGCTCGAGGACATTATGCTTAGGTCCTGCGGGCCGGAGGTGTACGATCTGTGGGTAGACCACGAGATCAGCTGGCGCAACCCTTGCGTGCGCGCTGCCTGGGACGCGTTTGGGGAGATCGTGTTGAACGAGGAGTACGTGTACGGCGGCACCGCGGGTGCGCTATCCACGAACTTCGGCGACGCAGCCAACCCGCTGTTCACCGATCCTCCAGCCGCCTACATGCACCGCCAGGCTACCTTCATGCAGAGCTTCATCCAGGAGGCCAATCCCGACCTGGTACCCGGTGAGGACTACGACGTGTTTTTGTTCCCGCCCATGGGGCAGGATCTTCCTGTCCCGATTCTCGGCTCGGGGGACCTGGTAGGAGTGTTCAACGACTCGCCGGAATCCCAGGCCCTGATCGAGTACCTGTCTTCGGCTGAAGCTCAGGCGATCTTCTGTGGCGAGCTGGGCAAGCTGGCCGTGAACGCCACTGTGGACCCAGACATCTACGACAACCCGATTACCCAGAAAGCCTACGGATTCCTCTCCGGGGCAGACATCTTCAGGTTTGACGCTTCCGACCTGATGCCGGCATCCGTAGGGTCCGGTGCATTGTGGACCGAGATCATGAGCTACGTTGGCGGAAAGCCTCTCGATCAGGTGTTGACCCGGATCGAGGAGGTAGCCGAGGAAGCCTACGAATAGTAGAAAGCTACAAATGCGCCCTGGGCTGCTGGTGCGCCGGTAGCCCAGGGCGGCTCTTTACCGTTCCAGAGCGCAGTCCGTGACAGGGGGCGGCAGCTATGGTGGCTAGAGGTTGGCGGGCGTGGCTCTATGTGGGTCCGGCGGTGGGGGTGCTGATGTTTTTCCTCGTGTATCCCTCTGTCATGACCATCACCCACTCCTTTCAAGGGGCCCGTGGCGAGGACTGGATCGGGCTGACCAACTACATCTACGCGTTCACCAACCCAACCATGGTCACCGCACTACGGAACAATGCCCTGTGGGTTGTGTTCTTCACCCTGCTTGCCGTGGGACTGGGCCTGATCATCGCCGTGTTGGTCGATCGGGTGCGTTACGAACGCGTGGCCAAGTCGGTGATCTTCCTGCCCATGGCCATCTCCATGGTGGGGGCGAGCGTCATCTGGAAGTTCATCTACGCCTACAGGCCGGCAGGGGCGCCCCAGATCGGTCTGTTGAATGCCGTGGTGACCTCAGCGGGGGGAGAGCCTCAGGCGTGGTTGATCCCCGAACCTTGGAACACCTTTGCCATTATCGCGGTGGGCGTGTGGATCTGGACGGGCTTCTGCATGGTGGTCCTTTCCGCAGCGCTGAAGAACATTCCCCAGCAGCTCCTCGAGGCCGCACGCATTGATGGTGCCACCGAGTGGCAGATCTTCTGGAAGATCACGCTCCGGCTGCTCGGTCCCACTGTGGCCGTCGTTGCCACCACCATGGTGGTGTTTGTGCTCAAGATCTTCGATTTCGTATACGTGATGACCAATGGCAACTTCAACACGGAGGTGGTTGCTAACAGGATGTACAAGGAGATGTTCCTGTTTGGCAACACCGGCCGAGCCAGCGCGCTGGCTGTGGTGTTGTTCATTTTGGTGATTCCGATGATGGTTATCAACATCCGGCGCTTCCGCCGCCAAAGGGAGATGCGCTAGTGGGTGCGGTAGGGAGGTCGCTGCATGGGCTGGGAAGGCAGATCCTCCACGGGCGGCTGATCTTGCATGCAGTGATTCTGTGCCTGGTGGTCATCTGGCTTCTGCCCTCTATGGGCACGCTCGTGACCTCCTTCCGCCGGGCCCAGGATATCAACAGCTCCGGTTGGTGGACGGTGCTTTCACAGCCGTTCAACTTCACCCAGTACACTTTGGAGAACTACCAACAGGTGATCACCCGGCAGGGGCTGGGGAGGGCATTCCTTAACAGCTTGATCATCTCCATCCCGGCAACGCTCCTCCCCTTGTTTATCGCATCGTTTGCCGCATTTGGCTTTGCCTGGATGGACTTCCGGGGGCGTGACTTTCTGTTCATGTTCTCCGTGGGTCTGCTTGTAGTTCCGCTCCAGATGACCTTCATCCCGGTGCTGAAGGTGTTCAACGTACTGAATTTGTCAGGGACATATCTGGGTATCTGGTTGGCGCACACGGGGTACGGGATGCCTCTTACTCTATATCTCATGCACAACTTCATCTCTGAGTTGCCCCGGGACTTGTTCGACTCGGCGTCCATCGATGGCGCATCCACCGTGCAGATGTTCTTCCGGATCGTCATTCCGCTTTCTGTTCCCGCAATCGCTTCGGTAACCATCTTTCAGTTCCTGTGGGTGTGGAACGATCTTCTGGTGTCGTTGATCTACCTGGGTGGGTCGCCCAAGGTAGCTCCAATGACCTTGACCATAGCCAACCTGGTGGGCTCACGCGGCCAAGCTTGGTGGTTGTTGACTGCGGCTGCTTTTCTGTCGATGCTACTGCCCCTGGTAGTGTTCTTCTCCATGCAGCGGTACTTCATCCGGGGAATTCTGGCGGGGTCGGTGAAAGGGTAGCCGATGCAGGGCCATTCAGCCGGGGTGCCCTTGGTAGCCCAGGGCCGAGATGCTATGCAGCGCCTCAGCACCGAAGTGGTGGTCGGAGGGGAACGGTTTCGGCTGTACAAGGCGGGCATGAAAGAGGGAAGGAACTGGTTTGGGGTTTTTCCACGAGATCTGCTCAGCACTGGGCTCATGATCCGGGATCAGCAACTCCTGAGGGAGACGCTGCGCTTTTGTGCCCACACTATGGGGAAACAGGAAGATGGCTACACCGGTGAGGAACCCGGCAGGGTGCTCCACGAGTTAGCCCACGTGGAGCGGGATGGGCTGTCCTCCCGCTACAATGCCTGCGAGACTGCTCAGCTGTTTGTGCTGGGCGCCCGTACCTACTTCGAGCTCTCCGAGGACAAGGATTTCCTGCGAAGCATTGCGGAAAAGTTGGAAGCAGCGGGGGACTACATGCTCCGGCATCTCAGAGAGGACATATTCTGGGAGGACCCTGTCTTGTGTGGGGGCGTACGGTACATGGCACACGCCACCTATTGGAAGGATTCACACCTTCCCTGTCGCCGCGACCTGCGGTATCCGGTGGCCTATACCTTGGTGCAAGCGCAGACGGTGGCCGCTCTCCGGGCGTTGGCCCGATTGGCAGTTCCTCTGAAGCTGAGACACAGTAGTCGGATACTGGAGAAAGCTGCGGAAGGCATTGTGCATTCTATCTGGCTGCGGTTTTGGGATGAGGAGAGGGAGTACCCAGTGATTGCCATTGATGACGGTGAGCCCGTGCCTGGTGTATCCTCGGATGGGCTCCATATGCTGGCATACCTGGAACCGGGGGATGTCCCTTCCGAACTGGTGGGGCATCTGCAGCGTGGAACGGGCTTGATGGCTACCCCTTATGGCCTCCGATCCTACGCCCCTGGCCAGCCAGACTACTCCCCATACGCGTACCACCTGGGGGCGATCTGGCCTCATGAGCAAGTGTTCCTCGCGCATGGCGCAAGGGCTCACGGACTTGAGGAGCCCTTTGCAGTGAGCCGACAGGTGCTAGCAGCGATCAGCCAGCTGGGGTTCGTTGAGCTATACTACTGGACGGAAGTTGAGGGGTTGCACGGGCCCGACGTAAAGCCCGGCGAGGGGTGTGACCTGCAGTTGTGGGCAGCGGCTGTTCCTCAGGCACTGTATTCGTTGGGTGCGGTTCCGGGCTGAAGAGGCATAGTCGTCGGACGGGGCACAGCGAGTGGCCGGTGAATAAGACCCCAGCCTGATCATTGGATCGTGTTCGTGGTTCCCTTGCCGGGAAGCTAGTGCCTCTCGGGGCGCACCACATAGCGGGCCAGGGCCGGCAGTAGAAGCAGAGCTAGCCCGGCGAGGGCGGCAGTTATGGCCAAGAAGCGTGCCGGCGCCATGTCGATTACCCCGGTGGTGAAGCGCAGGCCCTCGGCCATGTAGGTCAGGGGAAACGCGTGGCTGATGACCTGGAGGAAGGGCGGCATGATCTCCACGGGGAAGAAGATCCCTGACATGAACATCATGACCATAACCAGCACGTTGGCCACGTTGCTGGCCGACGATGGGCGGCGCACGACCAGAGTAATCAGCGCGCCGAACCCCATCATCCCCAAGGTCGAGGCAGCTACGAACAAAGTGTAGAGCGGCCAATCCATCTGGAAGTCCACGTTGAACACCCCCATGGCAGTGAACAAGGTGATCAAGGTGGAGATGTAGACTACCGCGAGCCGAACGCTCATCACGGCCAGCAGAAAGGCTAACGGACGCATCGGTGTGACGGTGAGACGGTCGAGGATCTTGCGTTCCTTCATGGCGGTGATGTGCCCGGATACGGCGAAGATCCCTGCTGAGAGGATGCTGAACGCGATGATGGCGGGGACCATCATATTGAACCAGTTGGCCGCGGCTGCCAGTCCCACGTGGTGACGCTCCGCCACCAACATGTGGTTCAGTCCTTGGCGGCGCAGGTTGAAGTCGGACGCCAGACCGGCGGCCAGTTGGGATAGGGCAGCCTGCCGCTGCACCATCGCGGGGTCATAAAGGAACGTGAGCTCTTCCCCATCCCACACGACTCCCATATCCACTTCACGATCCTGCAGGGCTTTTTCCAGGGCATCGCGGGAGGGGTAGGTTTCGTGCCGCAGGCCCTCTCGCTGGGCCGCGGCATCCTCGAGCACGCCCGCGTCGCGGTCCTCTGTGAGGTATATCCCCAGCGCAACGCGCTCTACGTCCTCTCCTCCCATCAGAAATCCGAAGATGAGTATGAACACTAAGGGAAAGAGAAATGTGACCAGGAACGTTGCCCTATCACGCAAGAATACGTTTAGTTCCGTCCTTGCAAGGGCCGCGAACTGTTTCATCGGTCCACGTCCCACTGCAGCCTACGTTCAGCCATCGCCCCGGCGAAGAGGATCCACAAAACAGGCACCACCAAGGTCGCCCACGGTGGAAGCTGCCCTGCTCCTACTCCCAGGCTGGCTCGCAGCCCGTCCACGAGGTAGGTGACCGGGTTGGCGTACACCAGCACCTGTAGTGCCAAGGGGAGGACGGTAACGGGGAAGAAGATCCCGCTAAGAAAGAGCAGGGGCATGTTTAGGATGTTGGCGATAGACATCGCCGCATTCGCGGTTTTGGCGAGCGAGGCGATCAAGAACCCCAGCGCCAGAAAAGTGACAGCGGAAAGCAAGAGGTAGGTTCCCGCCCCCGGCGCGGCCAGCTGCACCTGGGCGCCAAACGCCCACCTCCCGAGCGCCCACAGGAGCCCCAGTTGGAGCGCACACATCCCCAACGTGGACAGGCTGAACCCGATGAGGTACCGCCGCACGGTGAGCGGTGTGACCCAGTAGCGCCTGAGGATGCGATGGTCACGGGCGTAGAGGATACTGCCGGGGACGCCGAACAGTCCGTTGGTGAGGAAGGCCATGAGGATCACCCCGGGCAAGAGGAAGTCCACGTACCGGGCCGCCCGGTCGGCGGTGCCCACCCAGGAGGAGGCCACCGGAATCTCCTCGTCCGGATTGTATAGACCGGCCTGGATCAAAAGCTCCCGGTCCAATCCCGTCAGCACCTGCTCCACGATGCTCCCGGCAAGCTCCGAGCTGGCATCCCCCTGGCTATAGAGGACTTGTATTTGAGCTTGTAGGGACGGGGAGGGTTCGCGCACCGCCCGGGCCACGGTTTCGCTGAAGCCCCGGGGGATTATCACGATGGCTGCGCGCTGTCCTTGACGGAGCGCCTCACGCTCGGCTGACAGAAAGCCTTCCGGGTCCTCGTCCTCTGCCGGGCGACGGAGCACAAACAGCTGTTCACGGCCTTCTTCCCTCCGCGTGGCGAGTTCTGCAAAGGCATCCTCCACCATTTCGCCGAAGTCGGTGGTTTCCACCTCCCGGTCCAGGTTCACCAGGCCGATGTGAAAGCGCATATAGCTCTCTTCGTTCGTACCGCCGAAAATCGCGCCGAGCAGGACCAACAGGAAGACCGGGAACAGTAATGTCCAGAATAGAGTGATCCGCTCCCGCAGCCAGGTACGGAGGTTCAGCCAGGCCAGCCTGAGAACTCCCTTCACTCCCGTAGCCTCCTACCGGTTAGGGAGAGGAATACGTCCTCCAGGTGGGGGTGCCGCACGGCCAAGTTCGTGAGAGGGATATCGTGCTCCCGTGCCCAGGACAACAGGTTGGCCATGGCTCCGGTGAGCTCCTGCGTGCGAATCACCACTGTGCTGTCGTGGTGTTCCACAGCGGAGCCGAATTCCCGCAGCGCGGTGACGGCTTTGGCTTCCATATCCTGAACCTCAAACTCGATGATGGAATCCTGTCCCAACCCCCGCGCCAGCTCCTCGGGCGATCCTTCAGCGATGATAGATCCGTGGTCCATGATGCACACGTGTTTGGACAGGGCCTCCGCTTCCTCCATGTAGTGTGTGGTGAGGATCAGGGTCTTGCCAGCGTCTTGCAGTTCCTGGAAGATGCTCCACAGATTACGGCGTGCCTGCGGGTCGAGGCCTGTGGTGGGCTCGTCCAGGAAGACGAGCTCGGGGTCGTTGACCAGAGCAACCCCCACCGCCAGCCGCTGGCGTTGCCCGCCGGAGAGGGTCTTTACCATCGCCCCTGCCTTGTCGGTCAAGGCAACTCTCTTCAGGACCTCGTCCACCGGAAGCGCCCGGTGGAAGAACGAGGCGAATAGGGAAACGATCTCGCGTACCTTGAGGTAAGGCTCGAAGTTTCCGTCCTGCAGGAGGACGCCTATGCGCTGTTTCATCTGTTCGGTAACCCTGCGGGTCTTGTTGCCGAACAGGTGGATCTCCCCGGAGTCCGCCGCCCTGATTCCCTCCAGGATCTCCAGCGTGGTGGTCTTGCCGGCTCCGTTGGGGCCCAGGATGGTGAACACGCTGGCCCGGTGAACCCGGAAGCTGATGCCTGCAACCGCCTGTACCGAACCATAGGACTTCCTTAGGTTCTGAACGCTCAGTAGCACTTCGCCCCGTTTATCCACACCAGCCCTCCAGAACTGAGAGTAGCATAGGGGTTCGGCGGCGGCAACCTAGGTCAGACCGAACTTATCCTCCAGCGCTCGTTCCACGCACCGGGGGACGAACTTGCGCACCTGGCCGTCGTACTGTTTGACTTCCTTGACGATGGATGAAGAGAGAAAGGAATACTTGTAGGCTGTCATCAGGAACACCGACTCCACTCCGGAGTCTAGGTCCCTGTTGGTGAGGGCCATCTGGAACTCGTAGTCGAAGTCGGACATCGCCCTCAGGCCTCGTACCACGGCTGTGACTCCCAGGCGTTTGGCGCACTCGATGAGGAGGCCCGAGTAGGTGACCACGGGAACATCGGTGATTCCCAACTCGGTCAGCGCGTCCTCGACGAGGGACTTCCGTTCTGCGGTAGTGAAAAGCGGCGCCTTGCGGGGGTTCTCCACAACCGCGACTGTCAGATGGGGGAACAGCTTCTGCGCTCGCTGCACCACGTCCAGGTGCCCGTAGGTGATCGGGTCGAAGCTCCCCGGGTACAGGGCTTTTGTCATCAAGTCACCCCCAGCAAGCTTCCCGCTGTCCGCTCCATGTGGTCGGCGGAAGGTCCCGCCAGCGCCAAGGTCGCCTGTTCTGGCCGGAACGTTGCCTGCGCCATCTCCTGGACCTGTTCCGCGGAAACCGCCTGCAAGCGGGCGACGACCTCGTCAGGGGAAAGCAGCGGCAAGCCTAAAGAAGCTGCTGTTCCCAGGCGGGCCAAGCGCCCGGAAGGGTCTTCTTGTCCTAGGAGAAACCCGCTGCGCAGGCGTTGCACTGCGCGGTCCAAATCCAGTGTGTCCGGGGGCTCGGCCGCCATGTGCTCAAGCTCCTCCCAAATCAGTTCCAACACCTGGGCAAGGTGTTCGCCGTCGCAGGCCGCATAGACGATGAGGGCGCCTGCGTCGGTGTAGTAGCTGGTACTGGAGAAGACCGTGTACAAAAGCCCCCGCTCCTCTCGCACCCGCTGGAACAGGCGTGAACTCACGCCTCCCCCCAGGAGGGAGGACATGACCTCCACTGTGTAGCGCTGGGAATTGGGCGCGGACACGGTGGGAAAGCCCAGGGCGATGTGTACTTGTTGGATATCCCTTTCGTTCACGCTCAGTCCTGCACCGGCAGAAGGAGGCATGGAGGACAGCGGGCTATGTGGACCACCGTTCCAGGGGATACAGGAGGCCTCCTCCTCTACCTGCTCCGGGGACAATCGGCCGGAGGCCACCAGCACGCTGTGAGGTGCCACATAGGTTCGATTGAACTGGTCCACCAGTTCCTGATGGGTGGCCGACTTGACCTGTTCGGGGTTTCCCATTACCGGCCGGCCCAACGGGTGGTCGGTGCCCCACATCCGCGCCGCGAGGAGTTCGAACACCACCTCCTCCGGGGTGTCCTTCGCCCCGCGGATTTCATCTAGAACAACGGCACGTTCCCGTTCTAGGCCTTCGGGCGCCAGCTTGGGCTGGGTTACCAGGTCGGCCATGCTGGATAGGCCTTCCGCAAATCCCTCGTCCAGGACGGTGGTGAAGTAGAAAGTCGCTTCCTTGCTTGTAGACCCATTGAGTTGCCCTCCCAGGGCGTCGATGACTCTGGCAATCTCCAGCGCCGATCGACGTTTGGTTCCCTTAAACACCATGTGCTCGATGAGGTGAGCCAACCCGCCCCGCTCGGGAGGATCGTGTCGGCTTCCTGCCCTCACCCACACACCCATGGATACGGAACGCACGTTTTCCATCGGCGCGGCCAGGACGCGCAGGCCGACCGGAAGTCTGGTCTCGAAGCACCCTGGGAAGACCTCCTTCATGCGTCTTCCTGCTCCTGTGACTCCTTGTTCTCGGAAGGGAGGCGACGTAGCTTGTAGCGGGTCTGGTTCCCCACTTGCTCGATATCCTCTATCTCCACGGTCATCGGGTCGCCTTTCTTGGCCAGACGGCGTGGGTCCGCCTTTTCTCCCAGGCGGGAAACGTGCACCAACCCCCGGACGCCCGGCGCGATCTCCACGAACACGCCGTAGTCTGTGGTGTGGGTGACCTTGCCCGGGATTACGTCCCCGGCTTTCAGCTCGGGCGTTTCTCGCAGAAGGCGCAGCCTGGGCTTTCCGGAGTCGTCGGTACCGATGACCTCGACCTTCACCTCATCGCCGACGTTGACTACATCCTCCACCTTCTCCACATAGCCGTCGGAGAGGTTGGAGATGTGTATCAAGCCGTCCATACCCGGCTTCAGCTCGACAAAGGCCCCGAACGGGACTACCCGCACCACCTTTGCCTCGAACGATTTGCCTTCCTCGATTTCCTCGGTTAGTCCCTCGATGGCTCGCCGCGCCTGGGCGACGTCTTCCGCCGATTCCCCCACGATTTTGATCAGGCCATCGTCCTCGATGTCGATGTCGGTGCCCGTCTCCTCCTGAAGCGAGCGGATCATCTTCCCGCCCGGGCCGATGACCATGCCGATCTTTTCGGGGTTGATGCGCACCATGTCCAACATCGGTGCGTACGGGGAAAGGTGCGGGCGCGGCGAGGGGAGAGCCTGCTCCATGAGCTCCAGGATCTGTAATCTGGCCTTCTGAGCCTGGGTGATCGCCTTGCGCATCAACTCTCCATCTATGCCGCCTGTCTTCACGTCCAGTTGAAAGGCCGTCACGCCGTCGCGGGTGCCCGCGACCTTGAAGTCCATGTCGCCGAAGTGGTCCTCTTGCCCCGTGATATCTGTCAACACTACAAGCTGGCCCTCTTCGCCGGTTATCAGCCCCATGGCCACTCCGGCCACCGCTTTGCGCAGCGGCACGCCGGCGTCCATCATCGCCAGCGACCCCGAGCATACGGAGGCCATGGATGACGAGCCGTTGGACTCCAGAATTTCGGAAACCACCCGGATTATGTACGGGAACTCGTCTTCCGGCGGAAGGACGGCGCGCACAGCGTTCTCCGCCAGGCGCCCGTGACCGATGGCCCGCCGCGGCGGGGGCCCCATGCGGCGGGCCTCGCCGACGCAAAACGGCGGGAAGTTGTAGTGAAGCATGAAGCGCTTCAGCCCCTCATCCATCATCAGATCGACTATCTGGGCGTCCCGGCGGGTCGCTCCCAGAGTACACGTACCCAAGCTCTGGGTCTCTCCCCTGGTGAACAACGCAGATCCGTGCACGCGAGGCAGAATCCCTGTTTCGATGCTGATCGGCCGCATCTGCTCAGGACGTCGCCCGTCGAGGCGTTCGGCCTTGTTGAGTATCGAATCTCGGCTGTATTGTTTGAGCAATCCTTCAAACGCAGTGCGTACTGCCGTTTGGCGCTCCGCGGCCGCGGTCTCGTCCAGCTCGTCGCCGACAAGCTGCTGCAGGGCTTCCTCCAGAAGCCCGTCCTCGGCTTCCTGCCGCGCTCTCTTGTTGGGGGCTTGTTTCAGCTCAGCGAAGCGATCCCACATAAGCCGCCGTACTTCCTCAAGGATATCCTGGGGGACTTCGGGTTCTTCAGGTGCCTCACGCTTGGCCACCTGGTGTGCAGACGCAAATTGCTCCTGAAACTCCACCAATGACCGGATCAACTCATGGGCCTGTTGAACCGCTTCGATCACCTTCTCCTCGGGCACCTCGCGCATAGCCCCCTCGACCATGGTTACCGTGCTGCCCGTTCCGGCGACCACAATATCCATCGGCCCTTCCTCACGAACTGCGTTGGCTGGGTTAGTGCGGATCTCCCCGTCTTCCATCCCCACATGCACGCCGGCGATCGGCCCTCGGAAGGGGGCGGGGGAGATCATCAGCGCGGCGGATGCGCCGAGCATGGCTGCGATTTCCGGGGGGTTGTCCCGCTCTGCGCTGAGGACCGTGGCCACTATGTGCACTTCGTCCTTGTAGCCTTTGGGAAACAACGGGCGGATAGGCCGGTCAATAAACCGCGCGGCCAATACCGCCTCATCGGATGGTTTTCCTTCGCGCTTGAAAAAGCCCCCGGGGATCTTCCCGCCGGCGTAAAACTTCTCCTCGAAATCAACCCGCAACGGGAAGTAGTCGAGTGTTCCATCACTGGGCTCACACACTGCTGTCACTAACACCCGTGTATCGCCCCAACTCACCAGGACCGCGCCGTCGGCCTGCTTGGCCATGCGGCCGCTCTCCAAACGTAACGTCTTTCCAGCTAGCTCCATCTCTATCGCTTGCATCCTGTCACACACCTCTGATTCCTAGTTCACGGATAAGCTTGGCGTAGCGGCGCGGGTCGCGGTTCTTCAAATATTGCAGCAACCGCCGGCGCCGCGCCACCATCTTTTGCAGGCCACGACGGGAATGGAAGTCCTGCTTGTGTACACCAAAGTGCTCCGTCAGCTGCTTGATGCGCCTCGTAAGTAGTGCTACTTGGACCTCCACGGACCCCGTGTCACCTTCATGTTGAGCAAAACGCTCTAGGACTTGTTCCTTCTCCTGCTGTGTCAGTGCCATGTACACCTCCTGCAAGCGCCCTTTCCCCAGCGGGCACGCGCCAAGGAAGGGTTGCTAGCGGTACTTGTGCGCAAGCTCACGGCACTTGGCCGTGATTCTCTCCTCATCCAAGGTGAGCAGCCGGCCCTCGTCCATAAGCATCCTCCCATTGACGAACACGACTCTTACATCCGCCTTACTGGCGGAGTAGACTAAGTCCGTAACGGGGTTATAGCCGGGGACCATGTGTGCGCCCTGCCGAGCCACCAGGATTCCATCAGCCAACCTTCCTTCGGCAATTGTACCTGTTTCATTCCTCCAGCCAAGGGCCATAGCCCCGCGCTGGGTGGCCATGGAAAGGGCCACGTCAGGGGAGATCGCCTGCGGGTCCCGCTGTTGGAGCTTACCTAGCAAGGCGGCCAGGCGCATCTCCCGCATTAGGTTCAGGCCTCCGCTGGAGCCGGGACCGTCTGTTCCCAGCGCTACGTTGACGCCGGCGTTCAACATCTCAGTGATGGGGGCGATCCCGCAGGCCAGCCGCGCGTTTGACGATGGGCAATGCGCTGCTGCAACCTGATGGGCGGCCAAGATATCGCGATCCTTCTCCGATACATGAACGCAGTGCGCGGCCAGCGTGGGCACGGAGAAGACCCCCAGGCCCTCCAGCCACTCTACAGGGGACCGGCCGGTCTCCTCGCGCATGCGTTGCACCTCCTGTTGCGTCTCAGCTACATGCGTGTGTATGGGGACCTTGAGTTCGCGAGCTAGCCCAAGTGCTTGGGTCCACAGCTCGGGAAGGCACGTGTACGGGGCATGGGGAGAGAGGGCGGTGGCGATCCGCCCCTCGGCAGAGCCGTTCCACGTTCTGGCGAACTCCTCTGCCTTCCGTAGCTCCGGGTCGATCCGGTCCGTGGTGGGGGCGATGATCCCGTAGGACAGAAGGGCCCGCAGCCCTGCTTCCTCCACCGCCTGAGCCGTCTCCTCCATGAAAAAGTACATATCCGCGAAGGCGACCGTACCCGAGCGGATCATCTCCACCAGGCCTAGGAGAGAGAACCAGCGTACGTCTTCTGCGGTCAGCATGCGTTCCACGGGCCAGATTTCTTCTTCCAGCCAACGCATAAGGGGCATGTCCCCCGCCTTGCCGCGAAACAGGGTCATGGCCAGATGGGTGTGGGCGTTGACGAAACCGGCCGTGAACACCTTCCCCTCTCCATCGACTGTCCGGTCAAAGGGGCCCTGGGCTTGGCCGGCCGGTACCACGCTGGCGAACCTGTTGCCCTCGATAACGATGTCCATCGCCGGCGAAACTGCTCCCCCGGCTCCGATTACAGCCGTGCTGCGTATCAGGGTGCGCATGATAGGGAGTATAGGAGTCCACCTCCCCCGTTGGCTAGTTGGCGGGTGAGGGCAATGAGTCGTGTATATCTCCCCGCTTGCAAAGCGAGGCCGGACAGCGTTACGCGAGCCCGCGCTCCCCCTACGGTTCTTAATGTGCTATGATGGGTAGAGCATGAACAAAGGTAGTACAGCGGAGGAGTATGCCTGTTTGCATCTGAAAGAGCAGGGGATGGAGATTGTGGCCCGCAACTGGTGGTGCCGATCCGGCGAGGTGGACATTGTGGCCCTGGATGGACCCACGCTGGTGTTCGTTGAGGTACGGAGCCGAACCGGAACACGTTATGGAGCCCCTGAGGAGTCGCTGTCTCGATCGAAGCTCCGTCGCCTGTGGCGGGCGGCGCATCTCTATCTGGGCACGATTGATCCCCCGTTTCCGGTACGGTTTGACGTGGTGGCAGTGAGCCCCGACGGCATCCGCCACTTCCGGAACGCATTCTCCGAACAGGATGTTCGCCAAGACCGTTAGCGCCACGCCGTATGGCGTGGAAGCTCGGCTCGTGGAGGTACAGTGCGACTCCGGCGCAGGATACCCTTCGTTTTCCATCGTCGGCCTCGCGGAAAAGGAAGTCTCCGAGGCCCGGGAGAGAGTTCGCTCCGCGTTGCGCAACGCAGGGCTGCGCCTGCCGGAGGGCAAGATAACGGCGAACCTTGCTCCAGCCGACCTGCGCAAAGAGGGGGCGGGCCTTGATCTGGCCTTGGCTGTGGCCCTGCTGGCGGCGGCCGGGATGGTGCCGCCGGCAAGCGCTGAGCGCTACGCGTATCACGGGGAGCTGGGCCTGGATGGTTCTTTGCGCTCCGTCCGCGGGGTGCTGGCGGTGGCGCTGGCTGTGGACAAGGCGGCAGTGGGGGAGATGATTGTGCCCCGGGAGTCCGCCGCCGAAGCGGCGCTTGTGGAGGGGCTCACCGTTTATCCTGCAAGCACCTTGGAGGACGTTGTGCGCTTCCTGCGCGGCGAGGAGGAACTGGAACCGGAGCAGCGAAAGGTTCCCCCTGCGGATCCTCCGCCGTCGGTTGTGGACTTGAGCGTCGTCCGCGGGCAGGAGCACGCTCGGCGGGCCCTGGAGATCGCCGCTGCCGGCGGGCACAATCTGCTGTTTGTCGGACCACCCGGGGCAGGCAAATCGCTCCTGGCGCGGTGCTTTCCGGGTGTTCTGCCCGAGCTTTTGCTGGAGGAAGCGTTGGAGGTCTCACGCATCCACTCGGTGGCCGGGCTGCTTTCTCCCGAGCGGCCGCTCATGCGCTGGCGGCCGTTTCGCGATCCCCATCACACAATCTCCTACGCGGGGATGGTCGGGGGTGGTCGCGGTGTTCCAGTGCCCGGGGAGGTCACGCTGGCCCACCGGGGAGTGCTGTTTTTGGACGAGCTTCCGGAGTTCCCCCGGAGGGTGCTGGAGGCGCTACGGCAGCCGCTCGAGGAAGGGTGGATCAACGTGACCCGCAGCGGGGTGAACGTGACGTTTCCCGCGTCGGTGATCTTGGCGGGAGCGATGAATCCTTGTCCGTGTGGTCACTTGGGCGACCCCATCCGGGAATGCCGCTGCCGCCCGCATGAGGTGGAGCAGTACCGCAAGCGCCTGTCGGGGCCATTCTTGGATAGGATGGATCTTTTCGTGCCCGTGCCGCGGCTGACCCGGGAAGAGCTTTTGGGGGAAGGGGAGGCGGAGCCATCGCAGGCGGTGCGGGCGAGGGTGGCCGCTGCTCGCCGGCGTCAGGCGGAGCGTCTGGGTGGAGAAGGCCGGACCAACGCGCATCTGGGGCCGGGCACGGTGAGGAAGGAGTGCAAGCTGACCCGGGAGGCGCGGCAGCTCCTGGAGCGGGCGGTGGATCACTTCGGGCTGACCGGGCGGGGATACGCCCGCACGCTGAAGGTGGCCCGCACGGTGGCCGACCTCGATGGGGCGGAGACGATCGACGCCCAGCATCTTGCTGAAGCTCTGCAGTACCGCGCAAGCGAGGAGGCAGGCGTGCACAGGTGAGCACGGCCTCCAGGGAGCTCGCACTCCTGCCTTGAGAAGGGGGAGCACTGCCCGGAGCTCTGAGAGAACAAGGGGGTCTGGGAACTGATTCGGCAGATATGAGCTAAGCTTGATCGAGAAGGATTCCTGGGCAATAGCTTCAAGCTTGTTGTTCGTTCGGCGATACGGAAATGCGAACCAGGTGATGCGTGCAAAACCCACATACCAGTGAAAGGCTTCTGTGTCAAATCTCAGACCTTGGTGCACCAGGGGGACTAGGAAGGGGAGATTTGTGCTACTGTTTGCGCTTCCTAACCCCCGAACCCGGTTGTCAAGACCCTATAATGCCCGATAGCAGAGGATTGTGCGTTAAATCGTGTGCGGTATGGTATGATGATTTGGGCTTTGACGGAACCGCGCTCTTGCACCAGGCGCGCAACTGGGCCCTGTTCTTGCTGTGATGAGCAAGGTGTTGCGATTGGCTTAGCCCCTAAACCTCGGGCTCGGCAGGAGGTGATCGCGCCAGAAAGCAACCGCCTAAAGATCGCAGGAACCGACTTCTCCCTAAGGTAGATGTCTCATTGGAGAGCATGGGGCTAGGCTACGTGTTGAAAAGGTGCGGCCCAGTGATCGAGCGTTATGCTTTTTTCGGGAGTAGTTGGGGTTCAACATCAGTTTTATCCTGAAGAGGAATATGGAGGTATAATTATGTATCTACGTAAGTGTGCTTTGGCGATGAGCCTTCTTCTCCTTCTTGTCCTTGTCCCGACCTTTGCCCAAGCTCAGTCCCAGGCATCGAGTGACGCGGACCCCATTGAAGCAAGGGTGACAGTCCGAAACGACACCTGCAGGGAGGGTGTAACGGTAAACCGGATCATATGGGTGCGCAATGTGGTCCCCCTAATGGTGCAGCTGACGCAAACCACCATCCGGATGGAGACCAGTCGGGATTTCCAGGCGGAGCTCACCGCGACTCCTACTGAAGTCCAGGTTCAGGGGAGTGTTGGGGAGCGGGCATTCGAGGTGACCGTCCCCGTGGGACGGGAGGAGCGATACGATTGTGGCTGGGTTCGCGCAGTGGTGGAGGAAGAGCCTGGGCCTGGGCCGGGACCTGGGCCTGGGCCGGAGGGCCCTGAGCTTCCCCCTGGGATGCCGAGGCCCGGAATTTCAGCGGGGATGAGTCCCGACCAGATCGTGACCGCCTTGGAAGTAGCAGGTGCCACAGGGGAGGTACAAGGCTCTGAGGATCAACCCAAGCTTGGCGACGCTGATGACCCGATCCTCGTCAGGGCTTTCGCCTCGGGGCTTTCGTTCAGCGCCGTGTGGGTCACGGCCACTCCTTCCCTAAGGGCTTCCGTCACCCACGATAGGCCGAACGCGTTCATCTGGTTGTGGGTTGTGCCCGTGCCGAACTTCTGGAACACAGCGATGGCATGGTCCCCCCCCACAGGAGGCCTCTCTGTCACGGTAGACCGACCACAGGCCTTCCAACCTCTCACCTCTTTGGGGGACGCCCCAGTTACGGGCAACCTTTTTTTCGTGCTTATCGTGAAATGGGACACAGGGCCGCCAATGCCCTACGTCCTGTCTCTGTCCAACTGAATCCACGTTGGGAAGGGGCGCCGCATTGACGGCGCCCCTTCTGACCTGCCTTGGCTGCTTGACCGCTGGGAGGGTCAGGCAGTAGATGTGAGGTAGCCGGGGGGCATACTGACGTGGTGGCGCCGCCGCTTACCTGGAGGGCTGTAAGGGTTCAAGGGGAATGGGTTGCTTCTAGCGGCGAGTAACCATCGACTACTGTGCATCGTTTGCCGACAGGCGATTGACCGACTCGACGCCCAACATCTTGCTGAAGGTCTGCAGTACCGCGCAGGCGAGGAGGCAGGCGTGGCCGCGTGAGTCCGGTCTCCGCTGTGTCTCCACATCCCCTTCACATGGAGTGCACGCCTGGTGCCCAACCTAGTCCAGCGCTGCGCACGGTGTTATTGTCGAAACCCGGCTTCGTTGCGGGCTAGTGGCGGTAGTATATCATGTCGGAAAGAGACTTCGGATGGCGTTCCCCGAGTGGAACGCATGAGGAGGGGATGCCGTGAGGCGCTTCCTGGCGGTTTTTGTCTTGGTTGTGCTGTGTGGGACCACGTCGGCCTGGGCCCGTGAGGCCCTGCCCCTGTTGCGGGTGGAGGTAACGGGAAACGAGAACATATCGCAGCAGGAGATCATAGCTGCGTCCGGGCTGGAGGAAGGTGAGCCGGTAGATGCCTCTCGGATCCGCCGTGCTGCACAGAATATAGAGGAGATGGGCTATTTCAGCCAGGTGGTTCCGGACATGGAGGTGGTGGACGACCAGCTCGTGGCTCGGTTCGCTGTGGTGGAACATCCAGTGATCGAGCGCGTCACGTTGCTCGGGGTGCCTGAGGTGGAAACCGGTACACTGTGGGCGGTCCTGTGGAGTTGGTTTGCGGAGGGACCACGCGTTGCCGAGAGCAGAATCCGATCCATCCTGCGGGACCATGGCATTAGCCAGGGACGGGTACTCAATGCTGCGAAGCTGAGCACGGCGCTGGAGGAGGTCCTGGAGACCTATCGTGAGCGTGATTTGGTCACGGTGCAAGTTGGGGAAGTGATCCCCGGCGAGGAGCTGGTGATTGAGATACAGGAGCTTCCCGTGCTTGGGTACCGGTTCAGCGGACTGGAGACCGTGCCCGAGGAACAGGCGCTGGGCCTTGTCGATGTCCCCGAAGGCCGGGTGGGGCGGCTGTCCGAGATCCAGGAGTCGCTAGGGGCGCTTCAGCGCTCGGTCTACTTCTCTCATGTGGACGTGGAACTTGAGCCCGGGGAGGACGGCGTATGGCTACGCTGGGAACTTGAGGAAAACATAGTGTTGGCCGAGCCTGCGGTCGTCTCCGACATAACCCTTTCCGGGGTGGAGGCGCTGTCGTTTGAGCAAGTGGCGGGACGCGTGAGGGGGCTTCCCTCCGGTGAGGTGACCAACTACGAGGTCTTGCAGGCGCTTGCCCCGGTGCACGACTACTACCGCCGGGAGGGGTACCTCATGCTGACCATGGAAGGGGAGCTGGAGGATGAGCTTCTGCACATCAAGCTGCACGAGGGCAAGCTGGGGGATATAACGGTCACAGGAAACACACGCACCTCTGAGCACGTAATCAGCGGGGTACTGGACCTCAGGGAGGGAGAGTTCCTCACTGAAGCACGGCTCTCACGGGCCAGGCAAAGCCTGATGGCCCTGGGCTACTTTTCCGACGTCCAGGTGGAGCCCGAGTGGGCTGAGGATGCAGTGTCTTTGACAGTAAAGGTAACCGAGCTCGAGAGGCTGGGGCATATTCGCGGTTCTATGACTTACTCTCCGCAGCAAAAAGGCATCGTGGGCAACGTGGAGTATGCTCAGAAAAACATAATGGGAACGGCCCAGGATGTTTCTCTCTCTGTGGAGCGAGGTCTTTCCGGGACCGGTGCTACCACCTGGAGCTTGGGGTACCGGGGCCATGCCTTCGCGGCGTACGATGTGGTGGAGACGGATCTGTACCGTCGGGAAGAGGGTGGTGCCGTGACACTGGGAGGCGAGTTCATGTTGTCCTATCCCCTCGCCCCCTACTGGAGCTTGCGCACTACCTTGCTCAGTGAGCGCTCATGGGCTGTGGACGAGGGGGATCCGCTTGAGCCGCGTACTGCCGTCCGAACAGGGCTAACCTTCAGCGATCGGGACAGCCCTATCTTCCCTCGCCGGGGGCAGCACATGAGCATTTCTGTGGAGAAGGCGGGGACGTTCGCTCCGGGAGCGGAGTACGTTTCCTTCCGAGGGGCGCTTTCCCGCTACTGCCCATTGGACGTGGATACGCGCCTATGGGAAGGCCGTGCTGCCTTGGCCCAGCGGTTGATGGTGCGAACCGGATGGGATCTTCCCTCCCGCTACAGGTTCCCCTTGGGAGGGGTGGACACTGTCCGGGGGGCCACGGCAATAACTGTGGAGGGCGTGGCATTGCTGAACACCGAGCTCCGGTTCGAATTGGCGCCGGGGTTCGCCCTGGCTGGTTTCTGGGATGTGGGAACGGCGTTGGATACACCGCACGCCGTTTCCTCCTTGGGAGTAGAGCTCTCGGGGCAAGTCGCGGGGATGTTCGTGCGGCTGGCCATGGCCTGGCCGGATGATCGGGAGCCCTCGTGGGTTCCGATGTTCGAGTTCGGTATGCAGCCGATGTTCTGATACTATGTGGTCTAACACTAGAAGGAGGAGAGTGAGATGAAGACAAACACGGTAGTGTTAGTGCTCCTGGGTGCAGTGGGCCTGGGGCTGGTAGGAGGGATCCTGGGCGGGATGATCATCGGCGGGGACGGCGCTGATCCGGCGCTTTCCACTGAGGTAAGCGCCCTGGAGTCAAGGATTGACGAGCTGGAGGCTATGGAAGTCGCTGCCGGACCGCGCGTTTCCTTTGTGGATGCGGAGGGGCTGTTCATGGATGTATTCATCCCCCAGGTGGCCGCCGAACGGGAGCTTAGAGAGGAAAAGCAGCAGGAGCTACTTGTTCTGCGGCAGAGGTACGGCGAAGGCGAGCTGGCCGAGGGAGAGTATCAAGAGCAGTACCTTATTACGCAGACCGAAGTCCTCCAGGCGGAGCTGCAGGTGAACCTATCGATGCTCGACAAGATGCTGGCCTCGGACGGGTTCGAGGGAATGAGGGGGCAGCTGCAGGAGATAAAGCGACAGGCGGAGCCACTGGATGCCGAGATGGAGAGGCTTCTGGAACAGGCTCGCGCAGGTGTGCTGGACCCCGAGGGGTACATGTCACAGCTGCAGGCAGTAAATTCTGCGACCCAGCAGATCGATCAGATCTTGACTCAAGCGGCGGCGCAGAAGATCGTGGAGGTATCGCAACAGGTGGCGCGCGACGAGGGGTATGATCTGGCCTTGCGGAAGAAGGAGGTCGTCGTGTACTGGGACGAGGACACGGTGGCCGACATTTCCGGGGAGGTAAGGCCGCTGCTGGAAGAGCTGTTTGCGGGTTCCTAGGAACTAGCGTTGGACATCGAGGCCCTGAAGCGCCGGATTCCGTTGGGCTACCCATATCTAATGATCGATCGGGTAACGGCCCAGGGGCAGGGCGAGGTGACGGCCCGCAAGTGTGTTACGGTGAACGAGCCCTTCTTCCAGGGCCATTTCCGTCCTCCGTACCCTTCGGTCATGCCCGGCACCATGTTGGTGGAAGGGATGGCCCAGACGGCGGGATTGCTAATGGAGGAGGGATTGTTTGTTTGGCTGGCGGGTGTGGAGCGTGCCCGGTTTCACCGACGAGTAGTGCCCGGCGATGTGGTGACATACCGCGCGGTGCTACAGAAGAGACGGGGACCGCTCCTCCGGGCGGAAGTGCGGGCCGAGGTGGACGGGGCGAGGGTGGCCGAGGCGCTGATCTTGTTGATGGAGCACGGAGAACGCGGAGAGGAAGATGTGGGAAAGACTGGTTGAGTGCGTGCCCAATGTGTCTGAAGGGCGACGGCAGGACGTGATTGATGAGATCGCTGATGCGATCCGGGGTGTGCAGGGTGTGATCCTGTTGGATGTGGACTCGGATGAAGCACATAACCGATCCGTGTTCACCATGGTGAGCGAACCGGAGGGGTTAGAGCGCGCGGTGTTGGCCTTTTTCAGGGCGGCCGTGTCCCGCATCGACCTGCGGGGTCATCAGGGCGAGCACCCTCGGATGGGGGCGGTGGACGTCGTCCCCGTGGTACCTGTCCGGGGGGTGAGCATGGCCGATTGCGTGGAACTCTCCGGCCGCTTGGGGCAGGCTATATGGAAGCGGTTTGAGGTGCCGGTTTACCTTTATGAGGAATCGGCCGCTGAGCCAGGCCGGCGGAACCTGGCCAATATCCGTAGGGGCCAGTTCGAGGGCTTTCCCGAGAAGATCCAACAGGAGGCCTGGGGCCCGGATTTCGGCGAACGACGTGTGCACCCCTCTGCGGGCGTTTGTGCGGTGGGGGCGCGGGAGTTTCTCATTGCCTTCAACGTGAACCTGGGCACCTCGGAGCTGGAAACGGCGCAGGAGATCGCCCGCGCGGTGAGGGGGTCCTCGGGGGGCTTTCACTACGTGAAGGCGCTGGGTGTGGAGCTCGCGGAGCGAGGGATCGTCCAGGTGACTATGAACCTGACCAACTACAAGAAGTCGCCTATCCCTCGTGTGCTGGAGTGCATTCGGCTAGAGGCGGCTCGCCGGGGAGTTCCAGTGGTGGGTTCGGAGATCGTGGGGATGGTACCCCAGGCGGCCTTGGATGCGGTGGTTGAGTATTACACGTCTCTGGAGGACTTCCGTGGGGAGATGGTGCTGGACCGGCGTGTCCAGCAACTGACGAGCTGATGTGACCTCGGCGGGCGAGGAGCCGGGGGGAGAGGTGGAAAGGCTCCCGTTTCGGAAGGTGACGGTGATTGGCTTTGGGCGCACCGGCCGGGCCGCGGCAGCGGAGTTGGTGCGCCGTGGGGTGGAGGTATTCGTCTCCGAGGCGCGCGCGTTGAGGCTGCGGGAGCGATCTCTCCTCGCAGGGTACGGGGTCCGCTGGGAGGAAGAAGGGCACAGCGAGGCCGCGCTGGACGCCGAGCTGTTGGTTCTCAGCCCTGGAGTCCCGCCGAGCGGGCGGGTGGTGAATAGGGCCAGGGCCCGAGGAATCCCTGTGTGGTCGGAGCTAGAGCTTGCCTACCGTATGTGTAGCCCCGACCGAATTGTTGCCATCACCGGGACCAACGGCAAATCCACCACAACCGCCCTTGTAGGGTCCATCCTGCGGGGTGCGGGTATGTGCCCGGTGGTCGCGGGTAATATCGGTCGGCCGGCGGTGCGGTCCGTTGAGCGGGCTGAGGGAAGGCCCTGGGTTCTGGAAGTAAGCTCTTACCAGTTGGAGCTTGTCAGTCAGTTCCGGCCTCACGTTGCTGTGTGGCTAAACTTCTCCCCGGATCACCTTTTGCGCCACGGGTCCTTGGCCGGGTACTTTGCAGCCAAGGCCCGGGTGTTCTCCCAGCAGGAGAGTTGCGACGTGGCAGTGCTCCCGGCCGAGCTCCTGGTCCGCTTGGCTCCCAAGGCGCGGACGGTGGATCCCGGGTCCGAGGAGTTGCCTCCGGGCTGGGGTAAGGGGTTTGCGGAGCACCAGCTGGTCAACTTAAGGGCGGCTTGGGCTGCAGCTGCAGCCGCCTATCCGCAGATTCGCGGGGAACCGCCCCCCTGGGATTCGGTGGCCCCCGCGCTGTGTCAACCCCATCGACTGGAGACAGTTGGGTACTGGCACGGTATTCCTTTCGTAAACGATTCTAAGGCCACCAACCCTTGCGCCACCGTGTATGCACTCAACGGCTTCAAGCGCCCGGTGGTGCTCATCCTGGGGGGACGCCCCAAACGGACGGGCTACGATGCCCTGCAGACGCCGCTACGCGATCGTGTTCGGGCGTGCGTATTGCTTGGTGAGGCCCGCTCCATGTTCGCGTCCTGTCTTGAGTCTTGGGATGTGCCCTATGTGACAGCGGACGGGACGGAGCAGGCTTTGGCGTCCGCATATCACGCGGCTCGGCCGGGCGATGTCGTGCTCCTTTCCCCGGGCTGTGCCAGCTTCGACATGTTCGAGGACTACGCCGACCGTGGCCGGGCCTTCCGCCGCGCATTTTATCGACTGCGTGAAGCGTGAGCGTGAGGAGTTACACGTAAAGGGCATATGCTCCGGCAGGGGGTCGTAGGATTCCGCGGGGTTCATCAGGTTCCTTGTAGACAAGCTTGCCGCTACACCCTCGAAGGGTGCTAGAGATACCTCTTGTCTGCTCAAGCCGCACACACTGTGCACCAGCCAGCTGCCGGGGACAGGCCGATACTGACAGCAAAACAGAGATGCTTCCCCGGGCCACGCGTTACCTAGCTACAAGCCGTCCCCCAACTCCACTCTCCTCACGCCTCACTCCTCACCCCCTCTAGGATTGTTGTCCCTTAGCAAAGGGTCAGCTGTCTGCTGCCAAGCTGAACGATAGCCGGTGCCCACTGGTCTTGGGTCCTACCGTTTGGGGGACACGTGCGCAACACTGGCGCGCGGAGGTGGCAGTGGACAGACTGCAAGGGAAGATCCTAGTGGTGTCTGTGTTCCTCCTGTGGACAGGGCTTTTGTTTGTGTATTCGGCGTCCTTTCCACTATCCGTCCGGGCG
This sequence comes from Candidatus Bipolaricaulota bacterium, assembly GCA_046483725.1. Lineage (GTDB taxonomy): Bacteria > Bipolaricaulota > Bipolaricaulia > Bipolaricaulales > Bipolaricaulaceae > T3SED10-47. Next base: position 14,051 of record JAWOCQ010000099.1, on the reverse strand, counting down.
TACGGGCATCCGTTTGGGTACCTGGAGCGACAGGTGCTGGGGGCGGTGGTGGGGATGCTGGCCTTGGGGGTGCTGTGGAGGGTGGACTACCACCGTTGGGCGCAAGTTGACGACATCCTCCTCGTTGGGGTCTTCTTCCTTGCTGCGCTCACCTTGGTCCCCGGAATCCCTGGCGGAGGACGATGGCTCGGTCTCGGCCCCGCCACGCTCCAGCCCACGGAGCTGGGCAAGGTGGCCTTGGTGCTTTACATGGGCGGTTCCTTGGCACGGCGCGGGGAGGAGATCAAGCACTTCCGCGCAGGGATCGTCCCCTATCTGTGCGTTCTGGCAGCTTTCGGGGTTGTATTGGTACTCCAACCGGACTTAGGGATGCTGCTCCTGTATGCATGCATGGCGGGGTTCCTCCTCTGGGCGGGTGGCGCACGGCTCTCTCACCTCCTGGCAGTCGGGGCTGGGTCGCTCCCGGTGTTGGCCGGCCTCATGGCCGCCGCCCCATACAGGATGGGGAGGTTGTTGGCTTTCCTCGACCCAGGGGGCTATCAGGAAACGTATGCGTATCAGGTATACCAGTCCCTGATGGCGATAGGAGCGGGCGGGGTATTGGGTCGGGGACTGGGGGCCTCCAGGGCGAAGCTGTTCTACCTGCCGGAGGCACACAACGACTTCGTGTTCGCCGTGGTGGCGGAGGAGACGGGGCTGCTCGGGGCGGGGATCGTTGTCTCTCTGCTGGCGGGGTTGGTGTTCTTCGGCTATCAAGCGGCTCGACGGGCACCCGACCGGCTGGGCGCGCTGTACGCGTTGGGGGCGACGTTCGCGTTGGGCTTCCAGATGCTGCTCAACTTGGGGGTGGTGGTGGGAGCGCTTCCGGTGACCGGGCTCACCTTGCCGTTCCTTAGCTACGGGGGGTCTTCCCTAGCTGTAACCCTCGCTTTGGTGGGATTGATCTTGGGAGTAGCCCGACAGGGCTTGAGTCGGGAGGAGGCACGAGTATGAGAGTCATGGTGGCTGCGGGGGGATCGGGCGGGCACGTGTACCCGGCGCTGGCGGTAATGGAGGAGCTCCGGCGGAGAGGAGATCTGACACAGGTTGTCTGGGTCGGCAACCCTAAGGGGATTGAAGCGGAGATCCTCGCAAAGCACTCCTGGGTGAGCTTTCTCCCCCTAACCGGACAAGGGCTGCCGCGGAGGAAGCCATGGCGTTGGCCAGGGGCCTTGGTTGGGGCTGTGGGGGCCGTGGTGAAGGCGATGAAGGCTGTGAGAGCCTTTCGGCCCCACGTCGTGCTGGGAATGGGGGGTTATCCGGCGTTCGCTCCAGCTGTTGCCGCGGCTATGCTCAGGGTGCCCGTCGTTGTCCACGAGCAAAACGCGTGCCTCGGCCTGGTCAATCGGGTGTTGAGCAAGCTGTCCGACGAAGTGCTGGTCTCTTTTCCCGGAACGCAAGGTGTGCGGGGGCAGCGAGCCAAGACCACAGGAAACCCCGTGCGGGAGGAGATCGTTGCCGTGGGACGGAAACCCGGTCTGGGGAAGGAACTCCTCGTTTTCGGCGGATCGCAAGGCTCCAAAGTGCTGGTGGACGCGGCGTTGGAGGCGGCGCCCAAGCTTGCACAGCTGCCGGGCCTCCGCATGCGAGTGGTTGTGGGGAGAGCGTCCGAGGGAGCCGAGGTCCGGCGTCGGCTGCAAGATGCAGGGCTGGACAATGTGGACATTGTTGACTACGAGCAGGACATGGCGCGGGCGCTGAACAGAGCGCGGCTGGTAGTGGCGCGGGCCGGTGCCACCACGGTTGCCGAACTGGCCGCAGCCGGTCGTCCCGCCATCCTGGTGCCCTGGTCCCGCGCTGCTGCTGGGCATCAGACCTACAACGCACGTGCCTTGGCCCAACGCCGGGCCGGCGTGATGCTTACCGATGAGGAGCTGTCGCGGACCGACTTGGGGGCCCTGGTGACGCGCCTGTGGGAGGATCCGGCAGAGCTGGAGGCGATGGCAGCTGCAGCCCGTACGGCAGCCTGCCCTGACGCCGCCCGGAGGGTGGCCGACGCGCTCGTGCGGGTGGGAGGGAGGAGCTAATGAAGGAGCTTGGCAGGCAGGTCCACCTGGTGGGTATCGGCGGTGAAGGGATGGCGGGGTTGGCGACGCTACTTTTACAGGCCGGGTACCGGATATCCGGCTCTGATCTTCGGTCTTCCTCCCGCCTTTTGGCCCTGGCCGCGGCTGGGGCAAAGGTGTACAAGGGTCACGGCCCGCTGCACCTCCCGCCAGAAACGACGGACCTTGTCTACTCGTCGGCGATACCGGTGGATAACCCGGAGGTACAAGCGGCGAAGGCCCGCGGACTGCCTCTGTGGCCGAGGCTTCCTGCCTTGGGGAGCATCATGTCCTCCCGCCAGTTACTGGCGGTGGTGGGCACGCACGGCAAGACCACCACCGCCACTTGGACGGCCCATCTGCTGCGCACGCTAGTCGGTTCCATAGGGCATTACCTGGGGGGCGACGTGCCGGGGCACCCGGCGGCTCAGCTAGGCAGCGACCCCCTGTTCGTGGCGGAGGTAGACGAGTCGGATGGACGTTTCACCAGCTTGCAGGCGGACGTGGCCCTTCTCACAGCGGTAGACAGCGATCACATGGAGACCTACGGTGGTGTGGCTGGCTTGCATGCTGCATTTCGCTCGTTCGTCCTTCGCGCCGCGAAGGCGGTGTTGTGTATGGATGATCCCGGGGCGGCATCGCTGTACTCAGTGCGGCGGGATGCGTTCACCTATGGCTTGCATCCCGGGGCTCGGCTGCAGGCGGTGGGGGTGGAGTACAAGCGGGGGCGAAGCATGTTCGAGCTTCGCTTGGACGGGCGACGGGCGGGCGATGTGTGCCTGCCGGCTCCGGGAGCTCACAATGTGCAGAACGCGCTGGGGGCGTTGGCGGCCGGGTTGGTGGTTGGCCTGCCGCTGGGGGACATGGTCGAGGCGTTGAGCCGAGTCCCCCGCCCCCGTCGACGTTTAGAGGTGTTGGAGGAAAATGGCTACCTGGTGGTCGACGATTACGCTCATCACCCACGGGAACTGGCGGCAGGGCTTGCTGCCCTCCGGAGAGGGTGGCCCGAACGGCGGATCGTCGCGGTGTTCCAGCCCCATCGATATACGCGTACCGTGCGATTGGCGCGGGAGTTTGGCACGGCATTGGCGAAGGCGGATCACGTCCTGGTGACCGACGTGTATCCGGCCTTCGAATCAGCCCTCCCAGGCGTAAGCGGCGCACAGGTTGCCGAAGCCGTGCTGAGTCGAGGAGGGAAGGCCCAGTTTCGGCCGACGCTGGAGGCCACCTGGGAAGCGGTGGCCCAGACGGTTCACCCTGGCGACTTGGTGGTGTGCTTTGGAGCGGGGGATATATGGCGGCTGTCGCACAAGATCTCGCAGGCGCTGTTCTTCGGGGTCTGAGGGACCTCCCGGGGCGGCTGTCTCAGGCGGAGCCTCTGGCGCGCCACACGACCTTTCGCATCGGAGGAGCTGCAACGGTGATGTACTGGCCCACCGACTCCGGGGCGTTGGTGGAAGCCGCGCGTTGGGCGGAGGAATCCGGTGTACCATGGCGCGTACTTGGGGGCGGCTCCAACGTGCTGTTCCTCGACCGCGGGTTCCCTGGGCTTGTGTTGTCTACGCGGAAGCTGACTCGTGTGGAGCTGGACAGAACGGAATTGCGCGCCCAGGCAGGGGTTCCATTGGCAGCCTTGGTCCGCTGCGGGGTGGGTTCCCTGGCAGGGATCCCGGGCACGGTGGGGGGAGCGGTGGTGATGAACGCCGGCACCAGGCATGGATGTTTGGGCCAGTACCTGCGGTGGGTTAGGGCGCTTGACGGGCGGGGTAGGTTGCGGAAGCTCGGACCTGCTGAGTGTGAGCTGGGCAATCGCGACTCGGCGCTCCGACGGTTGGGATGGCCGGTCTTGTCAGCAGGGTTTCGGCACGGTGAGGGTAGTGTTGATCCCCGAAGGGTTCTGGAGGAACGTGGAGTGTCCCAGCCCGGCGGACTGCCGTCTGCTGGCTGCGTATTCCGCAATCCGCCTGACGGGCCGCCCGCCGGCTGGCTCATAGAACGGGCGGGCCTGAAGGGCGTTCGGGTGGGAGATGCCGTGGTGTCCGAGGTGCATGCCAACTTCATCTGTAACGCAGGGCAGGCTCGGGCCTCGGATGTTCTTGCCCTAATTGAGCGTGTGCGCTGCCGGGTGCAACAGGCGTTCGGGATATGGCTGAGTCTGGAGTTGGATGTGATCAACCCTCTATGAGGGGTTTCCGACAGCTGTGTCTTGTGCTCATCGTCCTTCTGATTGGTCTTACAATACTTCGTTGGGGACAGTGGATCTGTGTGGAGGGTGTACGCGTGGTGGGAGTTCACCATCTGTCCTCCCAGTATGTGTCCCAGTTGACTCAGATTGTTTTGGGTGCTAACATGCTTCGCTTGGATCTTCGGGGGGTACGGGACCGAGCGATTCGCGACCCGTGGGTCGAGGACGCACGGGTGACGCGCGACGTTGTGTCCAGAGTGGTGAGTATTGAGATCCGAGAAAGGGAACCGGTGGGACGGGTCCAGCTCGAGGGGGGAAGAACGGTTTGGATTGATGCGGAAGGGGTGGTGCTCGGCCCGGCAGAATCCGCCGCATTGAGTGGGGTGCGTGCTGTCGGGGGGCAGGTGTCCCATGAGGTGGTGGCTGCGGCTGCCGCCGTCAAATCGTGGGACGATACCTTACTCGAGAAGTTCCCCAGCTTCGACGCTTCCGATCTGGACTGTGTCGTAGCCCGAGGGGAGGCTGTGCCGCAGGGCCTGTGCGGACCGATTGGCGAACTCCCCTCTGCACTTGCTACCCTAGGGCAGGTTGCCCGGGCAAAGGACCTTAGTGCCTTTGAGGAGGTGGACTTGCGGTGGGGCAGCGAGGTGTTCCTGAAGCCTTGATGAAGGTGGTGAGGCGATGAGGCGGGAGAGGCTGGTGGTGGGGCTAGACGTCGGAACCACGAAGGTTTGTTGCCTCGTGGCGAATGCGATGGAGGGCCTTTTGGAGATCATCGGCATGGGGATGTCCCCCTCCCGGGGCCTGGAGAAGGGTGTCGTTGTGGACATCGGCCGTACCATCCAATCTATCAAGAAATCGGTGGAAGAGGCCGAAAACATGGCCGACATGCGAGTGGACAATGTGCTTGTGGGCATTGCAGGGAAACACATCCGCTCGCTGAACAACACAGCCACGGTGTCCATCACCCGGCAGGACCGAATCATCTCGCAGGATGACGTGAAGCGGGTGGTAGAGGCGGCGCAGACGATATCCTACCCGCCAGACATGGATCTCATCCATGTGATTCCCAGGCAGTATGTGGTCGATGGGCAGGAGGGGATCACGGATCCGGTCGGCATGACCGGGACGCGCCTGGAGGTCGATGTGCACTTGGTCCTAGGATCGGTAACGGCCGTGCACAACCTCGTGCGTTGTGTGGAGAGCCTCGGTGTGCGGATCGGGCAGATCGTCCTGGAGCCCCTGGCCTCGTCCATGGCAGTGCTGTCCTCAGCGGAAAGCGAGCTCGGCGTCGTGCTTCTGGATATGGGGGGAGGCACCACGGATATCTCCGTGTTCCGTGGCGGTGACATTTGGTTCTCCAAGGTCATTCCCATCGCGGGCGACCACATCACCAACGACATCACCGTGGGCTTGCAGACGCCCATCGAGGAAGCAGAGCGCATCAAGAAAGAGTACGGTACCTGTTTGGTGGATGCGGTGGGAGAAGAAGAGACGGTGGATGTGGCCACCATCGGCGGAGACGGTACGAGGGCGGTGAAGCGCAAGAAGCTGGCGAAGATCATCGAGCCACGGGTGGAGGAGATCTTGGATTTGGCGATGCAGGAGGTTGAGGATGCGGGCTATCGGGACTTGGTCCCGGCAGGAATCGTCCTGACCGGTGGCACCGCGCTGCTTGAAGGGATAGGCGAGTTCGCGCAGCAACGATACGACCTCCCCGTTCGGCGCGGGAGGATTCCGCAGGGCATCCACGGGCTGCGGGACATCGTGGAGTCCCCCATCTATGCCACAGGAATTGGCCTGCTGAAGTACGCTGTTGAGGGTCGGGATTTCGCGCGCGGCAAGGCGCACTCCCGTTACCACCTCGGCCCTCACGGGCGATCCGGTGGGCTGTTTGGCAAGCTGATGGGGTGGTTCCGCAAGTTCCTGCGGGGGTGAGCATGATCGGCGACGGCCTGGCCAAGATCATGGTGTTAGGTGTGGGCGGTGGTGGAGGTAACGCCGTCAGCCGTATGTGGCGGGCCGGATTGGACGGGGTGCAGTTGGTAGCGGTAAATACCGATGCACAGGTACTGTCGATCATGGAAGCTGATCAGCACCTGCAGCTTGGCCGCAAGCTTACCGGCGGGCTGGGCGCAGGAGGGGATCCAGAGGTGGGCAGGGAGGCCGCCGAGGAGTCCCGCGAGGAAATCAAGGACCTGCTTGAGGGCTTCGATATGGTGTTTGTCACCGCCGGTATGGGAGGCGGTACGGGCACTGGCGGGGCAGCGGTGGTGGCGGAGGTCTCCAAGGCATTGGGGATTCTTACCGTGGCCATAGTAACTCGGCCGTTCTCCTTTGAAGGGGCCGCCCGGGCGGACAAGGCCCGGTCAGGCATCGAAAAGCTCTCTCAGCACGTGGACGCCTTGATAACTATTTCCAATGACAAGCTCCTCAAGGTCGCTCCACCGGATATGCCTCTCAGTGGGGCATTTGAGATGGTGGATGCCGTTCTATTGCAGGGTGTTCAGGGAATCACGGAGTTGATAACCGTTCCAGGTCTTATTAATTTGGACTTTGCCGATGTGGAATCTGTGCTGCGGGGGGCGGGCACGGCCATGATGGGCATCGGGGATGCCGAAGGGGAAAACAAGAGTCGGGAGGCGGCAAGACGTGCCATCTCCTCCACGCTGTTGGATGCGCCGGTCAAGAACGCCAGAAAGGCCATCCTGAACATCGCCGCTGGGGAGGGCTTGACGCTTGAGGAGGTCACCGAGGCCGCTCAGGTGGTACAGGAGGCCCTGTCGGACAAGGCGGACCTCATCTTTGGCGCCACAATTAGAGAGGGCATGGAAAAGGCACGCATAACCGTCATCGCTACGGGTTTTGCCGTCCAGTCCGGGGATGAGCTTCCCGAGTCGGACGAGGCAGCCCTGCTCGAGCGGATTGAGAGGGAAGGTACCGTTCGCGATGACTATGACGTCCCCACCTACCTGCGCCGCAGCCGCCGAAGCGAATCCTCGTAGGCGGCGCGGCAGCTTGCTCGCCACGTTTTTGGCCAACCTCGGAGGCAAGCTCCGATACTATCGACCAGAATGGGTAGCCTCGCATCGCGATGGGGTGGTTGATGCGTTGCTAACCGGTGTATCTGTAGGTGGTGGGCATCCGCCGCCCCGTACCGAACGCCTTTGGACTTAGCTTGATGACGATAGGCAACTGCCTGCGTTTGTGCTCTGAGCGATTCAATGTGCGTAGTATGTCGTCTACCATAGATTGGCCAAAGCGGGTGGCCAGCGCTTCTGGTTTTTCGTTCCGTACCAGCAAGGCCGAGAGCAGCGGGTCGAGCACCTCATAGCGGGGGAGGTCCTGGTCGTCCCGCTGATCGGGCCTGAGCTCGGCGGAGGGTGGGCGCTCCAGCGTTCCTGCAGGTATCAGCTCTCGATGATGGCGGGAGTTCATCAGGCGGGCGAGCTCATACACTTCTTCCTTAAGTAGGTCGCCGATGGGGGCGAGTGCGCCCACGGTGTCGCCATAGAGGGTATTGTAACCCAGGGCGATCTCTGGCTTGGTTGCCGGGCACAGTGCGACCCGGCCGGTGGCATTGGACAGTCCCATCAGCAGTACGCCACGTACCCTGGCCTGCAAGTTCTCAGCCACGAGCCCCTCGACGGGCGTGTGCCCGGCCAGGGACTGGCTGAGGCTCTCCAGCGAGCCGTCGATGGGTAGCTCAATGAGGTGGATTCCAAGCGCCTTGGACAGGGCCGTGGCCAGCTCGCGGGACTCGGCAGTAGTAAATGGACCCGGCATGAACACGAGCGAAACCCGGTCCGCTCCCAAGGCTTCCCAGGCCAGCGCGGCGACTACGGCCGAGTCCAACCCGCCGGATACAGCGACCCAGACACCGTCCAGCGTGTTTTTCTTAACGTAGTCGTGGATAGCGGTGACGATCGCACGGTGAACACCCACCGCGCCCAGGGAAGTGGGGGGCTCTATTGGCGCCGCCGCGGGATCGAAGTAGTACACCCCTGGGGAAAACGCTGGGGCGGAGAGGATGAACTGGCCGTCGGGGCGTACGGCGAAGCTCCCACCATCGAACACCAACTCATCCTGCCCGCCGACCATGTTCGCATAGACCAGTGTGGTGCCAGCCAGTTTGGCCCAGCGCCCGGCCAACTGTCGCCTGAGCGTGGGCTTGCCCCGGAAGTAGGGGGAGGCGGAGACGTTAACCATGAGGTCCACCCCTGCCCCCGCCTGCTCACTCAAAACGCCGTCCTCATACCATAGGTCTTCGCACACCGAAAGTCCCACGCGGAGGCCGCGCCAGTGCGCAACTTGTGTGGACCGGCCTGGAGTGAAGTAGCGACACTCCTCGAACACATCGTAGCAGGGCAGGCGGTGTTTGTGTTGCCGGCCCAGGATCGCGCCGTCCTCGGCCAGAAGCACGGCGACCTGCAGAAGCTCTCCTCCCCCGAAGTCTCTCGAAGAGGGATCGGCCATGTTGGCTGGTCCTCTACCGGAGCGCAGCACGTGCCCCAGCACGATTCCCATCCCATGTGAGGCGGCCAGCAACGTCTCCAGAGCTTGGTCCGCGGCGTCCATGAACCCCGGGCTGTAGAAGAGATCCCGCGGAGGGTAGCCAAGCAGCGCCAGCTCTGGAAGCACCACGAGGTCGGCTCCCGCCTGTCGTGCGTGTTCAACGGCGCGACAGGCGGCGTCTGTGTTCCCCTGCAAATCGCCTACGGTAGGGTTTAGCTGTGCAACTGCGATCAGCATGTCTCTCGGCCCTTCGCGCCGATTCGGCTCGGCAAAACATAGTTGATTGTCAATGACATGGCATCCTCCTAATAGCGGGGGCGGGCTGGTTTGTCAAGCCTGTGCTGGGTAGAATTTGCATAGAAATGGAAGTGCTGAGAGAAGTTGTGTTCTGGGCAGTCGTGACGCTTATCGCTGGTTTTGTCGGGTATGTGGGACGGTATGGGGCGGAGTGGCTTCTCAAATGGCGTAGGCAAAGGCGAGATGATTCCCGAGAGACGGCAAACCGACGGGAGGCCACGGACAATGAACAGGCTAAGGTGGAGACCGAACGCGCAAGGGCAGCCGCGGAGAAAGAACGCGCTAAGCTGGAGAAGAAACGGGCCAAGGCAGCGGTCAAGGCGGAGAAAAACCGAAACAACGACTAGAAGTGCCCGAGGTAGCGCAAAGCCTCGAACAGCTCGTCGATGGCCGATTCCCCTCTCCCTTCGTGTATTGCTCTTCGGACGCAATGGCGTGTGTGTGAATGGGCGAGGGCGCGGGCGGCGCGACCCAGGATCCCTTGGACCGCTGCAATTTGCTTGAGGATATCCACACAGTAACGGTCATCCTCTACCATCTTGCGGATCCCCGAGAGGTGCCCCTCGGCTGTGCGCAGTTGGCGGATGAGGTGTTGCTTGAGCTCAGGTTCCTCGTGGAGACTCCCTATTGGTTCCAAGCTTGCCCCCTTCCCACCTTGCGAGCTGGGCCCCTAGTGTAACCAACGGCAGCCAGCTCTTGCACGATCGCATCCCACCGCCGCCATTTGCATGGCACAAGGCCTCTGTTTGGGCGTCGGAGACAAGTTCGGGCGTTACTAGACAAGGCGGTGGGCGTGCAAGGGCTGATCCCGATCTATAACATCAACCTATGGCCGATGCGCTGGAGGGGCTGAACCACGAGCAGAGGTGGGCGGTGGCTCACGGTCAGGGGCCGGTGCTGGTGCTAGCAGGGGTGGGAACGGGGAAGACAACGGTAATTGCGCGAAGGATCGCTTTTCTGATCGCTGAGGGGCTAGTGCAACGGCCCAGTCAGCTTCTCGTGTTTACCTTCTCCCGCTGGGCTGCCGAGGAGATGCTGGATCGGGCGTTCGACTGGGTAGGGTATGGGGCGTTGGACGCGTGGGTAGCCACCTTTCACTCGGTTTGCGAACGTATTCTGCGCGAGAACGCTCCCTTGGCTGGCCTCCCGCCCGATTTCGGGGTCCTCGATGAGTGGGAGCAACGCTTGTTCGTCCTCGATCACCTGTGGGAGCTTCCTTGGGGGAGGCTCAAGCCGCGAGTAACCCGACAGCCGTTGCGCATGGTGGGTCCGGTGTTGTCTCTTCTGTCCAGGGCGAAGGACGAAGCGGTGTCGCCGGAAGCGTTCTCCGAGTGGGCGGCCGAGGCGGAGGAGACAGGCAACGAGGCGGAGGCTGCCCGGGAGCTGGCTGCGGTTTACAGTGCCTACCAGGAGCTCCTGGCGGGGGAGGGCCTGGTGGACTTCGGCGACCTGATCCTGCGAGTGGTGCGGCTGCTCGAGGAAAACCCGGGGGTTCTAGACGGCTACCAGGAGCGGTTTCCGTACATCTTGGCGGACGAGTTCCAGGATACAAGCCGGGCGCAGTTCCGTTTGGTACAGCTCCTGGGCGGACATCGAAACGTCACCGCCGTGGGGGATGACGACCAGGCGATCTATGGGTTTCGGGGAGTCCCTTGGGACAACCTGCGGGCTTTTCTGGCCCACTTCCCGGAAGCGCGCGTGGTGACGCTGACGCGTAATTACCGCTCCACCCAGGAGATCCTCGACGCTGCGGGCCGCTTGATTCAGCACAATCAGTACCGCCTGGAGGCCTTGTCCCAACGAGGGGAGATTGCGGTGGAAATCAGCAAAGACCTCCGCTCGGCCGCACAGCCGGCCAGCGGGCCGAAGCCGATGCACCGACAGTTCCCCACCGCCCTGGAGGAAGCGGAGTTTTTGGCCCAGGAGACGGCCCGGTTGGCGGCAGAGGGGCTACCGTACCGGGAGATGGCGGTGCTGTATCGCAACCGATACCGTCCGGATCCGTATCTGCGGGCGCTGTCCGAGAAAGGGGTTCCGTGGATCCTGGGGGGGCGCTCGGGGGAGGGTTTGTTCGACCAAGAGGATGTCAAGCTGATTGTGTCCTTCCTCCGTCAGGTAGCGGACCCGGATGACAGCCTGGCCCTCCATCATCTGGCCGGCTCGGAGCTCTATGATGTGCCTGCGGAAGATCTGTCCCGGCTGACAGCGGTGGCAAGTGGTGAACACCGCCCCCTCGCGGAGCTGGCCGCTGCAGCGGCCCGTGGAGAGGCAATGTGCTCCGAGGAGGGAAGGGATAGGTTGAGCCGACTCCTGGGGGATCTGGACCGGAGCAGGCAGCTCAGCCGTCGGTGCCCTGCGGGGCAGGTGCTGTATGAGTACTTGGCGACGCAGACAGGGCACTTGGAGCGGCTGGCTTCCTCTACGGGCCCCGAAGCAGTCCGACGCCTGGAACATGTGGCGCAGTTCTTCGAGCAGGGCATACGCCGATTTGAACAGGTGGCTCGCTACGATCGGGTTCCGTGGTTTGTGCTTTACTTGGAGAACTTAATGGCGCTAGGGTACAACCCTCTGGTGGGGCAGGCCGAGCCAGACACCGAGGCGGTCCAGGTATTGACCTTTCATCAAGCCAAGGGCCTCGAGTACGGAGCTGTGTTCCTAACCGGGCTGGTCGAGGATTACATGCCGGGGCGAGCTCGGCGACCCACGTTCCCATTGCCCATGGAGCTCGTGGGGGAGGATCTCCCGGCGGACGTGGCGCATCTGGAGGAACAGAGGCGGTTGTTTTACGTGGGGATGACGCGGGCCAAGCATAAACTGTATCTACTTTCTGCGGCGGATTACCGTGCGCCGGGAGAAGAGCCTCGGAAGCGGCCGGCGAAGGTGTCCCGCTTTGTGGCGGAGGCGTTGGGTCCTGGGGAGTTGGCCCGGCAGGCTCCGGCCTCTCCTGCTTCGATGCGCATCGCCCGGATGGCCAGAGACCCGGCCAGGGTCGAGGCCCCGAGCGCGGTGGAGGGACGCGTGGCGTTGAGCCACCAACGAGTGGACGATTACCTGACCTGTCCGCTCAAATACCGCTATGTCCACCTACTGCGCGTTCCTATCGCCCTTCACCATTCCGTGGTGTTCGGCCATGCGGTGCATCGCGGGATTCAGGCCTATCACATGGCCCGTGCTCAGGGCCGGACCCTCCCCTTGGAGGAGGTATTGGCCGTTTGTCGTAACGCCTGGCGCTCGGAGGGGTTCTTCTCTGCCGAGCACGAGCAGCAGCTCCTTTCCGAAGCGGAGGAGGCCCTGGAGGCCTTTCACTCCTTCGAACAGGCCGAAGGGACTCGACCTGCGGAGGTGGAGAGATACTTCGCCTTTGTCGAGGGTGGGGCGCGGGTAATCGGCTACTGGGACCGGGTCGACAGGGATGATGACCACGCCGTGATCATCGACTACAAGACCAGCCTGGCCCGTTCACAGGATGCCAATCGCAGGGCGCGGGAGTCCCTGCAGCTTGCCATCTACGCCCTGGCACATGAGCGTCTGTACGGCGCACCGCCGGACGAACTCCAGTTGCGCTTTCTGACGCCGGAGGTAGTGGTCGGGAAGGCGAAGCCCACGCCGAGGATGTTGGAGAAGGCACGGGAAGCGATTGCCAAGGCCGAAGCGGGCGTACGCGCAGCTGATTTCTCCCCGCGGCCGTCTCTGTTTGCCTGCCGGCCCTGCGCCTATCGCAGCATCTGTCCGGCGGCACACTCGGTGTGAGCGGTCGGCTTCCACCTTACAATCACCACGGAAAGGAGTACTACATGAGGAGTGACCGTTGTGGAGAGCTGGGCGTGCGAGATGTTGGCCGTCGGGTGCGACTTGCGGGCTGGGTGCACCGCCTGCGGGATCTCGGGGGGATCACTTTTGTGGACCTACGGGACGCCTCCGGGATTGTGCAGGTGACGTGCCGCGACCTTGACGAGGCGCACCGGCTGTCCAGGGAGGACGTGATCCGCGTGGAAGGCACGGTCGCTCAACGGGAGGCGCCTAATCCGGAGCTTCCTACAGGGGAGGTGGAGGTGGGGGCGGATGCACTTGGGGTGATTGCCCAAGCTGCACCACTGCCGTTCGCTGTCGATGAAGAAGCCACGGGGACCACCGAGGAAACGCGCCTCCGGTACCGCAGTGTTGACCTTCGACGTCCCCGTATGCAGCGCAATCTTGCTCTGCGCCATCGCGTGTGCATCGCCATCCGCAGCTACCTCGACGGACATGGGTTTATGGAAGTGGAGACCCCGGTGCTCACCCGGTCAACGCCTGAGGGGGCGCGCGATTTTCTGGTACCGTCCCGCCTGGTTCCGGGGAGTTTCTATGCGCTTCCTCAATCGCCGCAGCTGTTCAAGCAGATACTGATTGCCTCGGGCGTGGAGCGCTATTTCCAGATCGTCCGTTGCTTCCGCGATGAGGACCTGCGGGCGGATCGCCAGCCGGAGTTCACGCAGCTGGATTTGGAAATGGGTTTCCTGGACGCCCCCGAGCCGTTGTTCGAGCTCCTGGAAGGCCTGATGGCGCATGTGTTCCGCGAGGCGGTGGGGGTGGAGCTGGCCACCCCCTTCCCCCGGCTTACCTACTCCCAAGCCATGGCAGGCTACGGGTCGGACAAGCCGGACTTGCGGTTCGGCATGGAGCTTGTAGACCTGACCGATCTCCTTTCTGACGCCGGCTTCCGCGTTTTTGCCCAGGCCGTGGCCGACGGCGGTCGGGTGTGTGCGTTGCGTGTTCCCGGTGGGGCGGAGCTCTCCCGCGGCGATCTGGATAAGGTGGAGGAGGAGGCGATAGCCCTCGGTGCGCCAGGCTTGAGCTGGCTCAAGCGGACCGAGCAGCTGAACTCCCCCCTAGCTAAGTTCGTGGGCGAAGGTGTTCTCCGGGGCGTGGAAGAGAGAACAGGGATGGAAATCCGCACTCTTATGTCCTTCCGAGAGCAAGTGTTTAACTGC
>JAWOCQ010000063.1:0-2553 GCA_046483725.1 Candidatus Bipolaricaulota bacterium | reverse complement strand
TTGCGGAACGCTTCGGAGAGGGCCCGGGGCACCTCGGCCTCGGCCTGCACGACCGCCGCCCGGCGCTCCTGGACCAGGGCGCTCATCTCCTGCTCCTGGGCCACGGCCATCGCCCGCCGCTCCTCGGCCCGGGCCCGGGCCACCTTGAGATCGGCCTCGGCCTGGTCGGTCTGCAGTTGCGCGCCAATGTTCTTTCCTACGTCCACGTCAGCAATATCGATGGATAGGATCTCAAACGCCGTACCGGCGTCCAACCCTCGCTCCAACACACGTTTGGAGATGGAGTCCGGGCTCTCCAGGACGGCTTTGTGGTCCTTGGCCGAGCCGATACCAGAGACGATCCCCTCGCCCACCCGAGCGATGACCGTTTCCTCGGTGGCACCCCCGACCAGCCGCTCGATGTTGGCCCGCACGGTGACCTTGGCTACGGCGTAGAGCTGGATCCCATCGGGGGCCACGGCACTCACCCGCGGTGTCTCAAACACCCGTGGGTTGACCGACATAGTCACAGCATCCTGCACGTCCCGTCCGGCGAGGTCGATGGCCGCCGCCCGCTGGAACCCAAGGGCGATGTTGGCCTTGTCCGCGGAGATCAACGCATACACCACGCGCTCCACATTACCCCCGGCAAGATAGTGCGCCTCAAGATCAGCGATGCTGAGCTCCACTCCCGCCTTCCACGCGGCGATCATTGGCTCCACCACCTTCTGTGGGCGAACCTTTCTCAGGCGCATTCCAATAAGCGACCCTGGACCCACCGGCAAACCGGCGGCGAGCGCAGAGATCCACAGGCCCACGGGAACAAAGTAGAAGAACAGCCACAACACCAAGATGGCCGCACCGGCCACCACAAACACCAATGGGTTCATCCTCTCACCTCCAAGCGCGCGCTCCGCCAGCGGGCCAGCTACGCGCCACCCTGCGACAGGGCATGAGCGTACCTCGGGTCAGTGGGCAGTCTAGCACTTAACAGCCGACTTGTCTCAGCTAGTCCTCGAGGGCAGTATCCCTGCGCCACTCCAGCTCTCCGCCTTCCACTTTGCCAGTCGGCGAGCGCGGCCCGGCTCTTCTGATCCGCCGCCTCCGATCCTCAACAGAAAGGAGAGCCTGTTATTGTGAACCACGAGCCCCCTTATAGGTGATCAATAAGTGATCAACCCCATCATAGCACGCAGCACGGGACCCGATGATTCGGAGGCAGCAGCGCCTGCTCTGCCGCAAGCGATAGTTCTCTCACCACGCCACCAACGCACCGAAGAGCGTCCCTTCCCACCGGTAGTTCAGGGACACGTAGTAGCTGTCGGGGAGGGCGTAGTGGAGGACGTAGGCGAGGTCGAGCCGGAGTCCAGCCCAGTACACCGAGGCCCCGAAGCTGCTCCCCTCGCGGTGGGTGCCCGCCCGGAGGATCAGGGGATCGAACTGCCTGCTCTCCACCCCTGCGCGGACGCTGGTCATATCTCCTCTGGTGATCAGCCGCTCGGTGAAGTCAACTGCGTACACCGTGCTGCCGGCGCGCCAGGAGAACCCCACCGCCAGGTCGCGCATCCACGGCTCGCTGTGGTGGTTGGCGAAGCACAGATCCGTGGAGAGCGCGTTCCGCCAGACAAGGGCGTAGGCACGCGGGCCTTCACGAAAGGAGAGCGCGGGACTCAAAGAAGCCCCATAGCCTCGGTTCGGAAGCGCCGGGGAGTACAGCTTGGCCTGCAGTCCCACGGATACCCCTCCCCCGGCCTGAACGCCGCCCGCCAGGAGAAGCCCGGCCTCGGTGTGGCGGAATGCGGGGCCCGGTGTGCCGTAGAGATCGCGCTCCTCCAGGGGGCCCGAGTCGAGGGCCAATAGCTGGGCGCCCCAGCCTCGCCGGGCGGCGCTCAGGGTCCCGTAGGAGTACGCCCCGTGTGGGCGGGTGAAAAGCGAGCTCAGCGTGGCCTGCTCCACCTGGGGAAGGCGAGCTGGATTGTAGTACACCGCACCGGCATCGTCGGCCACGGCGAGGAATGTCCCGCCCATCCCCAGCGCCCGGGCCGACGCCCCCAGCTCGAACAGAGAGGCCGTATTTACGTAGCTTTCCCCATCGGCCCCGCAGGGCACCAGGACCATGGCCAGCGCCAGGAGCAGCTTTCCGTGCTTGCAGGACTTCATCGCTTGATCACCATCCTCTCCACAGGGCAGTGACTCACGCCGCCGTCCTCGTGCCGCAGCTCCACGAGGCACAGGTAGAGCCCGCCTCCCAAAAGTCGCCCTCGGCTATCCCGCGGCTCCCACCTCCCGATCGCCGGATAGCGCCCGGAGGCAGGATCGAGCTCGATACTCTCCAGCAGTACGCCGTCGACCGCGAAGATCATCAGAGTGGCCGCGACCGCGTCCTCCGGCAGGGAAAACCAGAACACGCACCCCGCCTGCGAAACGGGGTGGGGCCCCACAGTGACGCAGGAGGGCTCAGTCAAGAAATAGGCCCTGACCGTAATGTCCTCGGTTACGACGATCGTCCTGGTAGGCTCTGTGAGCCCGTCGTAACCGAGGACATTACGGTCAGGGCCTATTTCTTGACTGAGC
>JAWOCQ010000044.1:0-12841 GCA_046483725.1 Candidatus Bipolaricaulota bacterium | reverse complement strand
CCAAACAGAGCCACAAGCCAATACCGGCCGGCATCATCCCGGTGGACGTCCCCTGGATGAAAAAAGCGGCAGGGGCGGCATTTCAGACCGAGCGGCTCCCATAAAGTACCGCCGACCCCATGAGCCACACCCCCACCGCAATCACATCCTACCATGCATGCCCCGCCTTACAATCCCATGGTAGACCCCGTGGTTGAGGAGTGTGGAGCTAGGTGTACACTGGAGCGGGGAACCATGGAGGAATTGGAGCGGCTCACGGCGCAGTTGGAAGCGGCAGAGGCAGACCCGGATCTCCTCAGCGTTTACCTAGCCGAAGTCCGACGCCACCCAGCGCTTTCGGCTGAGGAGGAGGGAGCGCTCGCCCGGCGTGCCCGTGAGGGGGACCGCAAGGCTCGAGAAGAGCTTATCCTTTCCCACCTGCGCCTAGTTGTAGCGGTGGCGCGGGAGTATGGGGAAACGGGCCTGGACTTTTTGGACATGATCCAGGAAGGGAACATCGGCTTGGTGCAGGCGGTGGACAGGTTCGAGGTGGAACGGGGGTTCCGGCTTTCCACCTACGCCCGGTGGTGGATACGCCAGGCCATTGGCACCGCCATCGAGCGCTATTCCCAGATGATCCGCATTCCTGCTCACCTGTTCCGGGCGATCCTGAAGTACCAGCAGCTCAAGGCGGATTTTGGAGCCCAGGAGGCGCAGGTCGCCGAGGAACCGGAACAGGGGCAGGAGGTCTACCAAGTCCCCGGGCTCACGGCCGAACGGGTGCGGCGGGTGGAGCGCACGGTGCGGGAGATGGTGTCGCTGGACGCCCCGCTGGGAGCGGAGGCCGAGGCGAGCCTGGACGAGTTCATTCAGGACGATAAGGTTCCCTCCCCGGAGAGAGAAGCCGTCAGGGAGCTATTGCGGGAGGATTTGGTAGTCCTCATCGATGGGCTCCCCCAGCGGGAGGCGACCGTTCTGCGCATGAGATACGGCCTTGTGGGAGACAGTCCCCGAACGCTTGCCCAGGTGGGCAGCTCACTGGGGGTCTCCCGGGAACGCGTGCGCCAGCTGGAAAGCCGAGCCCTGGGACGTCTGAAGGAAACCTGGGGAAGCAAGGCGCTGGAGTACTACTCGCGGCTGCTCCTTGAGTGACGGTTCAGCAAGGCTAGAAACTCCTGTTCACTCAACACCGAAATGCCGAGCCGCCGAGCTTCTGCGGCGTTGGAACCAGGGTTGTGTCCCTCCACGAGGTAGTCCACATTGCGAGAAACGGAGCCAACCACTCTCCCCCCCTGGTCCTTCACCCAGCTACTGGCCTCCTGGCGGCTGGCGCTGTCCAATGCCCCGCTGAGCACGAAGGTGGTCCCGGAGAGGGGGCCGCCGGTCCGGGGCTCCTCCTTGGGGTCCACACCGACCGCTTTGAGCTCGCGGACCAGCTGCCTATTTTCCTCGGAGGAAAAGAAGTCGGCAATGCTCTGGGCAACCACCGGCCCGACCTGGGGGATGCAGAGCAGCGCCTCACGGTCGGCCTCAGACAGGGCTTCCAAGGAGCCGAAGTTGCTTGCCATGGCCTGAGCCACAGTTTCCCCCACGTGCCGGATGCCCAGGGCGTAGATAAGGCGGGCCAGGGGAATGGACTTGGCCCCTTCGATTTGGCGGAGGAGATTGTGGGCCGATTTGTCCCCCATCCTTCCCAGGGACGACAGTTGCTGGTGGGTCAGGTGGAAGACGTCCGAGATACGTCGTACCAGGCTGTGGTCCACCAGCTGGTCAACAAGCTTGCTACCCAGTCCTTCGATGTCCGCGCCTCCCCGAGAGGCGAAGTGGCGGATGGCCACTTTGATTCGGGCGGGGCAAGACACGTTTGGGCAACGATGAAGGGCTTCGTCTGGTGGGCGCACGACCGGCCCCCCGCACACAGGGCAGCTGGTGGGCATACGGAAAGGCTCCTCCCCCCCTTCCCTTCGCTCGGGGATGGATTTGACCACCTCGGGAATCACATCCCCCGCCCGGCGGACCACCACCCAATCTCCTATTCGTACGTCCTTTCTGCTGATTTCATCTTCGTTATGCAGCGTAGCGCGTGACACTGTCACCCCTCCGACCTCCACTGATTCCAACACCGCCACCGGTGTGAGCGCCCCTGTACGGCCTACCTGGACTCGGATGTCCCGAACACGAGTCACGGCCTCTTCGGAGGGGAATTTGAAGGCGATCGCCCATCGCGGGGCGCGGGATATCTCTCCCAGCATGGCGCGCTGGGCCAGGTCGTTCACCTTTACCACGCATCCGTCTACCGCGTAGGGAAGGTTCCGCCGCTCCGCGGCGAGGTGGCTGTAGAACTCGAGCACGTCTTGTACGTCCGTGCATAGGCGATGGAGCGGATTTGCCGGAAACCCTAACTCCTGCAGGAACTCAAGCAGGCGTGCCTGAGTGGGCACGGTCAGGCCCGGTGCGCGGCCCACGGCGTAGCAAAACAGCTTTAGGGGGCGGCCTGCGGTGACAGTTGGATCGAGCTGACGGAGGGAGCCAGCGGCGGCGTTTCGGGGGTTGGCGAACAAGGACTCGCCTCTCTCCGCTCGGGCTTTGTTGAGGGCCACGAACGCCGCGGTCTCCATGTAGACTTCTCCCCGGACGTCCAGCACCGGGGGTGCTGCAGCAGTACGCAAGCGCAGGGGCACCTGACGGATGGTACGCACGTTGGCCGTTATGTCCTCCCCCTGTACACCGTCGCCCCGGGTGGAGGCCGTGGTCAGTGCTCCGTTCTCGTAAACAAGCTCCACGGACAGCCCGTCCAGCTTGGGCTCGCACAGATACTCCACCGCATCGGCCGCGAGGAGCCTTCTGACCCTGGAGTCCCACTCCCTGAGCTCGTCTTCGTGAAAGCAGTTGTTCAGCGAGAGCATGGGCACCTCGTGGCGTACAGTGCGGAAAGATTCCGCCGGCGGAGCTCCTACCCGTTGGCTGGGTGAGTCGGGTGTGACCAGCTCTGGGTGGTGCGATTCGAGTTCCAGTAGCCGACTGTACAATCGGTCGTACTCGGCATCGGAGATTACCGGCTCGTTTAGTACGTAGTACCTGTGGTCGTTTTCGTGAATTTCCTTGCGCAGGGCCTCGAGCTCGCGGCGTGCCTGCTCAACGTTCTCGCTCACCGCCCCTCCTTGGGCTCGGGGAAGGCTCCGGTGCGGCGATGGGTCATCCCTTGCAAGGCGGAGGTGAAAGCCCGGCGGATCCTGGCCAGCTCGGCAAAGGTCAGGGGACTGCGGTCCAACTGGCCGTCTCTGCGCCGGTCTTCAATGGCCCTTTCCACTAGCTCGCGAAGATCGTCCCGGTCCTTTCCACGAGCGTAGGCCTCCACGGAGTCGGCCAGCATGACGATAGCGCTCTCCTTGGTGTCGGGGAGAGGGGAATCGTAGCGAAACTCGTCCTCGCTAACTCCCTTCTCCGCCGCCAGCTCGAAGAACGCACGCATCACCGAGGTTCCGTGGTGTGAGGCCACGAATTGCAGGACGTCGCCCTTGAGTCCGTAGCGCCGGCCCAACTCGATTCCGTCCTTGACATGTGAGGCCAACACCACCTTGGACATGGAAGGCGAGAGCTCCTCGTGGGGATTTGTACCGGACTGGTTCTCGCCGAAGAAGTGGGGGCGCAGGAGCTTGCCCAAGTCGTGGTACAGGCCTCCCACAGCGGCCAGCACGGGGTTGGCGCTCACAGCGCGGGCGGCGGCCTCGGCGAGGGCGGCCACATCCCGTGAGTGATAGTACGACCCCGGGGCCTCGGCTCGCATGCGCTCCAGCAACGGATGAGAGGGGTTAAGCAGGTCCACGAGGCTCAGGGGGGAGGTCCGGTCGGTGGCGCGTTCCACTGCTGGCAGCTCCGCCCAGGTGATAAAAGCTGCGGCAGGTCCGCACAAAAGGGCAGCCGCGGTGCCTGCAAAGCCCGACTCGGGCCACAGCGTGGCTGCGACCACCGCTCCGGCCAGCCCGCCTGCCAAACCGGCCAGCAGAAGGTCCTTGGCCGTGCGTGCCCTCCCGGCGACCAGGGCCAGCGCTGCTGCACCCACGAGCGCCGAGAGGGTGGGCCCCCCTCCAAACATGGGAGCGGCCCATCCCGCCAAAGGAAGCAGCGAGAGAAGAGCGTGCGCGGGGCTGATCAGCAAGGCCACCATGGAGCTGGCCACCCCCCAGGGCATTAGAAAAGGCGAGCCGATGCTACCCAGCTTAGAGAGAATTACCGCTGCGGCCAGCAGGCCCAGACCCAAGCGGCGCTCCTCGGGCGAGATGACCAATGCCACCGCGAGGCTGGGGAGCACCAAGCCCAAGCTGGACGCGGCCGCCATAGGCCATGGGCAGAGCGATAGACCGTCCCGCCAACACCATACTGAGCCCGCCGCCGCCAGCAAAAGGAGTAAGGTCAGCTGCAGCCAGGGGAAGGGTGAGCGGTCGGCGCTACGTCTCTGTTCCTGGATCCTGTTTCTTCTCGCTGCGCTCATACGCCTCGATGATCGCCTTTACCAGGGGGTGTCGCACCACATCTTTCCCCCCCAGGTGGACGAAAGCAATGCCCGGGATTCCCTTCAGCACGTCCTGGACTTCCACCAGCCCTGATGTGCGCTCTTCCAGGTCCATCTGCGTGACGTCACCGGTGACCACCGCTTTCGAATGGAACCCCAGCCGGGTAAGAAACATCTTCATCTGGGTGTGAGTAGTATTCTGCGCTTCGTCCAAGATTACGAACGCATGGTTCAGCGTTCGCCCACGCATGAAGGCCAGCGGAGCGATCTCAATCTTGCCGGTGCTCATGTGTTTTTCGAACTCCCCGATGGGGATCATGTCGTAGAGCGCGTCGTACAAGGGCTGAAGATATGGATGCACCTTTTGTATGAGGTCTCCGGGAAGGAAGCCGAGGGCCTCGCCGGCTTCCACCGCTGGGCGGGTAAGCACTACACGTTTGAACAGCCCTTGACGCAGGGACCGCAAGGCCGCAGCCACCGCCAAATAGGTCTTGCCTGTGCCCGCCGGACCTACGGAGAAGACGACGTCGTGCTGCTGAATTGCGTCCAGGTACTGGCGTTGGCCCGCAGTTTTCGGCCGGATCGCCTCTCCCCAGTGCGTGAGCTGGACTACATCCGTCTGTATTCCGGAAAGGTCTCCTCCGTCCTTCACCTCGGCGATGAGGTACTGCACATCTTGCGGTGTGACGATGTGGTTCTTACGGGCTACCTCTTCCAGCTTGCGGAACAGCTTCTCCAATCGGGCGACGTCCTCGGCGGGGCCGGCAATCCTGATCCGGTTCCCCCGGGCGACGATCTGAGCCTCGGGAAACGCCTTGTTGATCACGCGCAGGTTCCCGTTGTATTGGCCCAGAACACCCACGGTAATTTGCTGTTCCTCAAACACTATCTCAGACGTTGATGCGCTGATATTCCTTCACCCCCATGGTGCACGTTGGGTCCACATAGACAATGCGTACCGGGGCAATTGTACCCCGCCGCGGCTGAGAGGTGGTGAACCCCACGTATAGGTAGTTCTCAGAGTGTCCCCATGCAGTTCCGCTATGCAAGCGCTCCACGAGGACGTGGAGACGTACCCCCAGGAAGGATTCCCGGGCGGCAAGGGACCAGCGGGTGGTGAGGCCGTCCAGGTGTTCGGCCCGGGCCCTGGCCCTCTCCTTGGGGACCAACGGCCCTAGCTGGGAGGCTTCCGTGCCCGGTCGGGGGGAGAAACGGAATATATGGGTGTTGAGGGGCTTCAGGCTGTGGAGGAGCTGCACGGTCCGCCGGTGTGCCCGGGTGTCCTCCCCGGGGAACCCTGTCATGACGTCCGTGCCGAAAGTGGCTGCGGGGACGCTATCGAGGAAATAACGCACTCGTTCGCGGTAGTCGGCCGCTGTATAGGGTCGACGCATGCGACGCAGGACCCGGTCGTCGCCCGACTGCAGCGGGAGGTGGAGATGTGGGCAGACACGGGGCGTGCAGGCGATAAACTCGATAAGTCGCTCGGTCAGCGCTTCTGGCCCCAAAGAGCTGAGGCGGAAGCGGGCCTCGGGGACGGCAGCGACCAATGCCTCCAGCAGGGCCGAAAGCCCAGGGCCCCCTTGGGTCTCACTACCATATTGGCCCAGGTTTACCCCTGTGAGGACTAGCTCTTTGTGTCCCCCCGCAACTAGCCTGCGGGCTTCCCCGATGACGACCTCCGGATTCTTGCTGCGCAGGGGGCCTCGCGCCCTCCGGGTGAGGCAGTAGGAGCACTCCCCTGCACAGCCGTCTTGTACCTTGAGCACAGCGCGTGTCCGTCCAACAGGTCCGAGGAGCTGTTCCTCATCCAAGGAAGGCCAAGCCTGTCCCTTTGCACATGCAGGCTCGTGTTCGCTGGTGGAAAGACAAGCGGCCAGCAGTTGGGGGAGCCTACTCTTGTTGTGGTTGGGCACCACCAAATCAGCGCCGGCTTGGACCAGGTTTTCGGCGGACAGCGTTGCCTGACAGCCCACGGCCACCACCAACGACTCCGGGGCCTCCCGGCGCAGTCGGCGTACCAACTTTCGGCCCTTTCGCTCAGCGAGGGAGGTGACGATGCACGTGTTGACGAGGTGGAGTGTTCTGTTGTCGTCGACGCCGTTCAGTCGCTGGGCGAGCACTTCTGACTCGTAGTGATTCACGCGGCAGCCGAGTGAGTGTACTATGACCCTCATTTCTCGGAGTGTCGCTCTACGGTAAACCGCTGCAGGCGGCAGGGTTGGTCCGGGGCGATTCCAGCTTTTTGCTTAGCGATGGTCAGCTGCTGTTCCGCCGAGTTCACCCCCGGGAGGTCGGGCAGCAACAAGCCCTTCTTGGGGCCGGACTCCACCATAACGCCGTACTTGTCGGGGGCTAATTGGTCCTCGGTGCAGGGCTCGGGCGCGGAAAGGACGTCCACGCTGATGGAAATATCCTGGAGTTCCTCCGGCGCAACGGGAGGGAACCGGGGATCACAGCTGGCAGCTTGGACGGCGTTGTGCACGATCTCCCTGGCCAACGAAGGTTGGGTCGGAAGCACCGTACCTATGCACCCTCGCAGCTGGTCACCCTTCTTCAGCGAGACAAACACCCCCGCCCGGTGCTCTGTGAACCGGGCAGGCAAGCCGTTCCACAGAGCAATGTGCCCCTCGCCGCGCACCCAGTGTTCTATTGCAGCGCGAGCGAGCTTGGTGTAGGAGTCACCACGATATGACACGAAGAAAAGTTAGAGGACTGGGACTATGTTGTCAACTATCC
The DNA here is from genome assembly GCA_046483725.1 of Candidatus Bipolaricaulota bacterium. Taxonomy (GTDB): domain Bacteria; phylum Bipolaricaulota; class Bipolaricaulia; order Bipolaricaulales; family Bipolaricaulaceae; genus T3SED10-47. The sequence continues at coordinate 5,610 of JAWOCQ010000044.1, read as the reverse complement.
CCGGGCTCATCGGCTTAGTAGTCCTGTTCAGTTCAGTTAGCTGTATGCGTGGTGTTGCGGCAGGCCGTTGCGTATACTCTGCCTGTCTGCAAATGAAGCGACTAATCTGTAAGGCATTCCTTGTGTTGATGGTTCTCCCGCTTGTCCTTTCCGGCTGCGATCGGCGAGAGGCAGCGGTTGTGGAGAACGGCTGTGCCATTTTTGTCGAGCCCGGGGAGTCGATTCAGGCTGCAATGGATGATGCTTCGCCCGGCGCGGTGATCTGTGTTGCTCGGGGCACGTGGAGCGAGCAGGTAGTGATCACCGTTCCGGTTACCCTGCGTGGTGAAGGGGCTGGGGACACTGTTGTGCAAGCGACCGACTATTGGCAGTCGCTGGTACGTGTGGTTGACGCTGGACAGGTAGTCTTGGAGGGCATAACCGTCACCGGCGGCCCGCGTGGACACTTGAGCGATGAAGACCCCTCTGTGGGGCTCCTGGTGATCGGTGACTCGCAGGTGGAGGTCCGCTCCTGCCGTTTGGAGGAGAATACCCCTGCCGGACTACTCGTACGCGACGGGGCCTTGGTGGTAGTACGGGATAGCGATCTGAGCGACAACCACCGTTATGGGACGGTGGTCCAGGGAGCTGCAGAGTTGGAATTGGAGCGGGTCACGGTGTCCGGAAACGGTGACGGGGGAATGTGGGTTTCCGGTGAGGGACGGGTAGAAGTAATCTCGAGCCGCATCACAAGAAACGGCGGCGCCGGCCTGTGGCTGCGCGATGAGGCTGTGGCAAGCTTTCGGGACGTTGGTTTTGAGGATCAAGACTCTTATGGGGTGCGGGTACAAGATCGGGGCCAGGCATACCTCGAGGGTTGCCGAATTGTGAACAACCGGGATTACGGAGTGACACTGGGGGACGAGGCTCGGGCGGAGCTGAAGGACACACTGGTGAAGGACAACTGGGACGGCCTTTACCTAAGCGGGAACGCCACCGCCCTTGTGGAAGGGACCGAGCTCAGAGCGAACCGATGGCATGCCGTTCGGCTTCTTGATGCAAGCGAGGTGGAGATTCGAGACAGCGTTCTTGTGCGGGGCAAGACCGGTGTGTCGCTGGCCCAGATGGCGAAGGCACGGCTGTTGGACAACGATATCCGGGATTTCACAGTGGCAGGGGTCTCGGCATTCGGCCTATCTGTGGAAGGGGAGGGAAACCACATGAGCGGCAACGCAGTTGACCTGTGGGGCAACGTGCCGGGCGGATTGCGAGCCCCGCTGCGGGAGCCTGCGTACGATGAGGTGGTGTTCCCAGATGAGGATCATCCCACGCTGCAGCATGCGATCGATGCCCTTGAGGCGGGAGGGGTACTCACGATCCTCTCTGGGTCTCAACAGGGTAGTGCCACCGTGGATAAGCCGTTGGAGATCCGCGGTGAGCCGGGCGCGGAGCTGCAGACAGTCACCACGGGCCCCCCAGTCCTGTCACTTGTAGGCGCGGCCGACGTTCGTATAAGCGAGCTTCAGCTTGTGGGAAGCACTGAAGGCCTGGCAGCCGGGGCCGATGCGCAGGTTGAACTGGTCGACTGTGTGATCCGGAGCGGTGACACTGGAATTATGGTTTGGGACGCCGTCGAGCTTACTGTCCGCCGCTGCGAGCTGGTGGGAAACAGCGGAGCGGGCTTGCAGGCGTGGGGCGAAACGCGGACGATCGTGCAGGGCTCAACAATTCGGGATAACGCCGGTTACGGTGTCGCAGTCGGGGGCTCCGCCCTACTGCGCCTAAGTGACTCCACCGTTTCCGAAAGCAGTACAGGCGTGAGCGCGGGCGGCTCAAGCGAGGTCTTGCTCGAAGATACGACGGTCTCGGGTGGCACAGTGGGGATCATGGTTGAGCGTGACGCACAGGCCACGATAACGGACTGTATCGTGTTGGAACACAGGGTCGACGGCATTCAACTCCGCCACTGGGCACAGGCCACCATAAGTGGGTGCGTTATGTCCGGGAACGGTGGGGACGGCGTTCAGCTTCGAAACGCGGCGCAGGCGGAGGTGGAAGAGAACAGCATTCACGAGTGTGGTCGCTATGGTGTCGCGCTCGTCGAGCTTGGCTTCAGCGGCTACGTCGCCGGGAAGGCCAACACCATCCCCGGCCTGGATGAGCCCGGTGGGAATGAGAGAGGCGCAGTCTTCCCTGATGAGCTGTCCTTCCTGATGACCGAGGAGGGCGGGGAGCTGGGCCGACGCGAGTGAGCTTTGGGGAGTCGGGGGTGTCAGCACTTTCAAGCAGGGGCTCACAGCTCGCTCCCACTAGCGGCGATGCTCCGGGACGCCCGGGCGGACGGTTTGACGATGCGGTTTGCTTTCGGCTACCTTTCCTCTTGTGATGCGTCGCATGGGCGTTGTGGCCGGATTGGTTCTGGTGGCGGCCGCAGTGGGGCTGTTCTTCCTTTACTCGCAGACCGAAGTTGAGCGCCAGCTCCGGCGTGGGCAGTGGGTATGGGTGCTGGTGGTGGGCGTCGATGGAGGGGCTCACGGGGCCCCTCAGGCGAACTTCATAGCCGCAGCGGGTGTATCCCCTGACGGGCGGGCAGCGACGATTACGGTCCCGGGGGAGCTGATGGTCCCGCATGAGGATGGTCTGCTCCCCCTGGCGGAGCTGTGGGATAGTTTGGGGGTGGAGGGAATCCAGGGCCATGTGGAGGGGATATTGGAGATTCCGCTTGACCGTTGGGTGGTGGTGGACTTTGACCTGTTTAGGGATGTGGTGGATACGGTGGGGGGGGTCGAGGTCGAGCTGGAGGAGCAGCTGGCCTATGATGATCTGTCGCAGGAGCTGCACATCAGGATCCCCCCTGGAGCGCAGCGGCTGGATGGAGAGCGGGCGTTGCAGTTCGTTCGCTATAAGGGCTATGAGGACCTTCCAGAGGATGAGCAGGACGTTGCCGATCGACAACTCAGGACTGTGGAGTTCATCGAAAGCTTGTGGCGTGAGTTCAGGGAGCTATCCTGGGGAAAGTGGCGTGACGTAGCCCAACACGCGGCCGATGCGGCCTCTACCGACCTATCCCTATGGGAGTTAGTGGACGTGGCGCGGGCTGGGCGAGGGGTGGGGCCTGAGCAAGCGGATTTGGTCACCGCCCCCTTCCGAGTGCTGGACGGAGAGGTGCTACCGGACTTTGTGCGAGTGCGGCAACTCGTGGAGGCGATTCACCGCGATGCTGTGTATCTCACGCGGGATCAGGTAAACGTGGCGCTGTTCAACGGGGCAGGGGTCAGGCTGCTTGCCCACCGGACTGGGGTATGGCTTTCCGAGCGGGGGTTCAGTATCACTGGTACCGATAATGCGGATCGGGATGATTACGAGCACAGTTACCTGCTCAGTCTTCCGGATGCCGAGGAGAAGGCGCAAATGGTGGCGGAGCTACTCCCGCAACACTTGGATGTAGAGCTCATGGCGGCGGAGGAGTGGGGAGTGGAAAGGCTGGAAGAGATGGAGGAGCTTCCTGAGGGAACCGAGGTGGTTATGGTACTGGGCGAGGGGTTTGACATTGGAGGATGAGCTGAGCTTGCTCCGAGCCGCAGCCCAGGTGATCGAATCCCGCAAAGGTGAGCGTCTGGTGCTGGTGGACCTCAACGAAAGTACCATCCCCACAAGCTACTTCTTGATCGCCCAAGGAAAGAGCGAGGTGCAGGTCAGGGCTATCGCCCGAGCGCTACTCGAGGATCTGCCCATTGATCCGGACCGTCGGGAGGGTGTGGGGGAGGGAAGGTGGGTTCTGTTGGACTACGGTGAGTTTGTGGTCCACTTGTTTGTCGAAGAGGCCCGCGATTTCTACGATTTGGAAGGCTTGTGGCCGGACTGCGTGGTGGACGACTGGCGACCTGCTATAGGTTGACAAGTCCCCCTTCCTCCGGCTAACATCCTGGTCCCGCGAACCCTTGACTTGAGAGGGGGGGCGGGTACGCTATAATGGTGCTCAGAGTGTGTGAGCGACCAGTCCCAAGGTCCAAGGTCATTGAAAAGTGAATAGAGCGTCTGCTACACAAGTATAGTAAGGGCGGACGGTGGATCCCTAGGCAGCCGGAGGCGATGAAGGGCGTGGCTAGCTGCGATAAGCCTCGGGGAGCCGCTGAGCAGGCTATGATCCGGGGGTTCCCGAATGGGGAAACCCGACGTGCTGTTGAGGCACGTCACTCGTCGCTGAACCCTAGTAAGCGGCGAGGGCGAACTCCGCGAAGTGAAACATCTCAGTAGCGGAAGGAGCGAAAATCAACCGAGATTCCCCTAGTAGTGGCGAGCGAACGGGGATCAGCCCAAACCGTACATGCGAAGAAGGCCACAGCCGTTGCTTGTACGGGGTTGTGGGTCGGTGGTGGGGGCCGCTGTGGTGGCCCCGAGGAGTTACAAAGATCTACGTTAGCTGAACGGCTAGCAAAGTCACTGGAACGGGCGACCGGAGAGGGTGAAAGTCCCGTAAGCGAAAGCGTAGATCCTCCTTGACCATCGGACCCGAGTAGCGTCGGACACGAGGAATCCGGCGTGAAGCTGGGGGGACCACCCTCCAAGGCTAAATACTCCCGGCTGACCGATAGCGTACCAGTACCGTGAGGGAAAGGTGAAAAGCACCCCGGGAGGGGAGTGAAATAGAACGTGAAACCGTTCGCCTACAGTACAGTGGGAGCCTGGAACCCTTGGTCTTCGGACCTCGGGGGAAGGGTGACCGCGTGCCTTTTGCAGTATGAGCCGGCGAGTTATGTTCCGTGGCGAGGTTAAGCCCTTCTGGGGCGAAGCCGTAGCGAAAGCGAGTCTGAACAGGGCGCTAGTCACGGGGTGTAGACCCGAAGCCAGGTGATCTACCCATGGGCAGGGTGAAGTGCGCTTAACCGCGCACGGAGGCCCGAACCCGTTGGCAATGAAACGCCATGGGATGACCTGTGGGTAGCGGTGAAAAGCCAATCGGACCTGGTAATATCTGGCTCTCCCCGAAATGGCTCTAGGGTCAGCCTCACGTTATAGGGGACCGGGGGTAGAGCACTGGCTGGGGAAGGGGGGAAACCTCCGACTCCGATCAAACTCCGAATACCGGTCCACCGTTTCGTGGGAGTGAGTCTATGGGGGATAACCTCCATGGGCGAGAGGGAAACAACCCAGACCGCCAGCTAAGGCCCCTAAATCTAGGCTAAGTGGTGAAGGCGGTGTGAGTGCCTAGACAGCTGGGAGGTTGGCTTAGAAGCAGCCATCCTTGAAAGAGTGCGTAATAGCTCACCAGTCTAGTGCTTTCGCGCCGAAGATGTAACGGGGCTAAGCCTAGTGCCGAAGCTGCGGGGCGCTCGTCTTAAGTCGGGCGCCGGTAGGGGAGCGTTCCGTTGTAGGTCGAAGCTGCGCCGTGAGGCGCGGTGGACGAAACGGAAGTGAGAATGCCGGCATTAGTAGCGCAAGCCGAGTGAGAATCTCGGCCACCGGATGCCCAAGGTTTCCTGGGGAAGGCTGATCCACCCAGGGTTAGGCGGGCCTAAGCCGAACCCGAAAGGGGTAGGCGATGGAGAAGCCGGTTAATATTCCGGCCCCTCCGGACTGCGTTATGAGCGAAGGGGGGACGCCGCAGGACCGTCTCCGCAGGCTTACGGC
>JAWOCQ010000039.1:0-2778 GCA_046483725.1 Candidatus Bipolaricaulota bacterium | reverse complement strand
CCAAACAGAGCCACAAGCCAATACCGGCCGGCATCATCCCGGTGGACGTCCCCTGGATGAAAAAAGCGGCAGGGGCGGCATTTCAGACCGAGCGGCTCCCATAAAGTACCGCCGACCCCATGAGCCACACCCCCACCGCAATCACATCCTACCATGCATGCCCCGCCTTACAATCCCATGGTAGACCCCGTTATCCCTTCATCCACCGCCAGGCGGACTCCACGATCGGCTTCAGTTCGGCGAACTGGGGTTCCCAGTCGAGCTCCTGTCTGGCTCGGGTCGGGTCGGCGACCAACGCGGGGGGATCGCCGGGCCTCCGCGCCCCTTCCACAACCGGTATCTCCAGCCCCGTTACCTGCCGGCAAGCCTCGAGCACCTGCCGCACTGTGTACCCACGACCGATCCCCAAGTTGTACACGGGGGCGGCGTAGCCGTCCTCCACCGCCTGCAGAGCCGCCGCGTGCGCCCGGGCGAGGTCATCGACATGTATGTAGTCCCGCACGCCGGTTCCGTCTTCGGTGGGGTAGTCAGTGCCGTAGATCTCTATGTGCGGTCGCAGACCGGCTGCCGCCTCCAGCACTATGGGGATAAGGTGCGTTTCCGGCTCGTGCCATTCGCCGATCTCGCCGTCCTCGTCCGAGCCAGCAGCGTTGAAATAGCGGAGGGAAACGTGGCTCAGTGCGTACGCGTCGCCACAGTCGGAGAGCATCTGCTCGAACATCAGCTTGGAGCGGCCGTACGGGTTGACCGGAGCGGTGGGGTGTTCCTCGCCGATCGGTATATTCAAAGGCTCCCCATAGACCGCGGCGCTGGAGGAGAAGATGATCATCCGCACGTCCCGCTCCAGCATCGCCCGCAGGAGGTTCAAGCTTCCAACGATGTTATTCCGATAGTATTTCTCCGGGTCCTCCACCGACTCGCCAACAGCGGTGTGCGCGGCGAAGTGGATCACCGCCCCGATCCGGTAGTACGCAAACGCCTGTCGCACAGCGGCGATATCTGTGAGATCGGCTTCCACGAACTCGTCACAAAGAACCATTTCCCGGTGCCCGGCGCACAGGTTGTCCAAGGCCACCACCCTGCGCCCCTGCCGGACGAGCTGCTTGATGGTGTGGCTCCCGATGTAGCCTGCACCCCCGGTGACTAAGATGTGCTCGGCGTGCCTTTGGTGCATTGCCTTCCCGCCTCCCTTCCGCGGCTCCCTGCTTTTAGTCAAGCCGGACCTGTGCGTCGTCCCCCAGGAGGAGGGAGAGCGTGCCCCGCGGGCTTTGCGCCGAGGCGCTCGCCCGCCGGCCAAGTATGGAGTGGGAGAGCTCGCCGAGCCCGTACGCTTGCGCCTCGTCCATGAGGATGCTGTGCGCAACGCCCGTTCTGGCCACGCGGGAGTACGCTCCCAGAGATACGTACGGTCCCAGGCAGCTATCCTCCACGCGAGCGCTGGGCCCTATCACAACAGGTCCTTGTAGCCTGCACCTCTCGAGGCGCGCTCCGTCGGCAACGAACACCACCCCAGCGAGCTGGCTGTCGACGACCTGGCCGCGGATGTCTCTCTGCAGGCCATCCAACACACACTGGTTTGCCTCCAGCAGATGCTCGGGCTTCCCCGTGTCCTTCCACCATCCTGCCAGCCGGTGGGGGAGGACCGGCCGGCCATCATCGATCAATACCTGGATGGCGTCGGTTATCTCTAGCTCCCCACGGAGCGAGGGGTGGACTTTCTTGCACGCGTCCACGATCTCCGGGCCAAAGGCGTATGCCCCCACCACCGCCAAGTTAGTAGGAGGCACGGACGGTTTCTCCAACAAGCGGGTCACCCTCCCCTCTGCATCCAGTTCGGCCACCCCGTAGTCGGAGGGGTTGCGCACCTCCTTTAGGGCAATCACCGCCCCTCCACCCCGGGCGCTAAAGCTGCGCACCATATCCTCCAGGGGGTCCTGCAGCAGGTTGTCCCCAAGGAACATGAAAAACGGCTCGCCCGCGAGGAACTCCTCCGCACAGAGAACGGCGTGGGCCAACCCTCGCGGCTCCGGCTGGAAAACATAGTCCATGTGCAGACCAAAGCGGGACCCATCCGTGAGGTGCTCGCGCAGGGGACCGTCGGTCTCCACGCCCACCACCACGCCGATTTCACGAATGGCGGCGGCGGCCATGGCCTCGATGCCGTAGTCGATGATCGCCTTGCCCCCCACCGGAAGCAGGTGCTTAGGCTGCGAGTACGTAAACGGCCGCAGCCTAGTGCCCGATCCGCCAGCCAACACCAGCCCCTTCATTTGCCGCAGTGTAAAAGGCCACGGGCAGCTCTTCCAAACCAGAAGCTCTTGCTTGCGGCGTGCGGCAGCTGGACCTACTATGGCGGCTAGAGTGCATGTGCTCCCAGGAGGTGCGATTGACAAGCAAGCTGATCACGGCGGAGTCGGTGACGGAGGGGCATCCCGACAAGCTGGCGGACCGCATCTCGGATGCTGTCCTGGACGGCGTGCTGGCCCAGGACCCGGAGGGCCGGGTAGCTTGCGAAACGTTCGTCATGCAGGGCTTGGTGTTGGTGGGTGGGGAAGTGTCCACCACAGCGCAACTCCAACCGGACCTCATCGCCCGCCAGGCTATACAGGACGTAGGCTACACCCATCCGGACTACGGCCTGTCCCACGAAGGATGTGCCGTAGCCACCCTGCTCAGGCGGCAGTCCCCGGACATCGCGCAGGCGGTTGCGCGTGCCGGAGAGGCGCGAGCCGGCTCCAAGGACCGATACGACGAGCTGGGAGCCGGCGATCAGGGGAT
>JAWOCQ010000090.1:0-22314 GCA_046483725.1 Candidatus Bipolaricaulota bacterium | reverse complement strand
AGATGGCCAAGGGGATCGTGCTCAGCCCGGGGCGCGAGAGCATGGCCGCTGCTGTCATCTCGCCCAAAGAGAGGGCGAAGGCTAGCGCTCCAGCCACCAGGAGCCCCGGTCGCAGCAAGGGTAGCTCCACGCTGGTGAAGGCCTCACGCCGGGTTGCTCCGAGCGAGCGTGCCACTTCCACGAGCGAGGGGTCCAGCGACTGCCATAAGGGACGGATGGAGCGAACTACAAACGGATACACGATCAGCATGTGCGCTAGGACCAGGGGCCACGGTCCGGCGGGGAGATACGCCAGCGGGGGTTGGCGAAAGGCCAGCAGCAGCGCCAGGCCCAGTACCACCGAGGATACGCCCAACGGGGCCATCAGAACTGTTTCCAGGGCCCGGGAGCGCACGGTGCGCAGGCTTGCGCTGATGGCCAGGCCCAGGGCCAATGCCCCGCCGGTCGCGGCCGCCCCCACGGTGATGCTGGTGATGATGCTTCCCAGCGGGGAAGCGCCCAAGAAGGGGGTGGCGTCGGTTGATAAGGCCAGGGCGTACCAATGAAGCGTGGGGGAACCACCTCCGGGCGCAGCCCTGAGGAAGGAGTCGGCGATTACAGCGGCGATGGGCCCGACGAATACGACCGCCGCGGGGATGAGGTACCACAGCCACAACAGGCGTGCCGGATGGCGCCGAGTTACCAGGGGCACAGTGGGTTGACGGCGGCCGGTGGAGCTCACGGTGTGGAACAGCCCCCCGCCCCGTAGGTATAGATAGGTAAGCAGAAGTGAAATTGCCAGAACGACAGAGGCGAGGGCCGCCGTGCGGGGCAGGTCTACGTACACTCGGGCCAGCAGGTACACCCCCACTTCTACCGTGGCAAAACGAGCGCCGCCCAGGGAGAGCGGAATGGCGAACGACAATGTGCATAGCACGAACACCAGAGCCAGGGCAGAAAGGATCGCGGGGAACAGGGCGGGGATTGTCACCGTGATGAACGACCGCAAGCGTCCGGCGCCCAGCACTCGGGCAACCTCGGTGAGCGCTGGGTCCTGGGCCTCCCAGGAGACGTTCACAAATCGCGCCACCACTGGGGCGTTGTAGAACGCGTGGGCCAGCACAATCGCCCACAGGGAGTAAAGCAAGCGAATAGGCGGCTCGGACAAGCCTAGACCCCACATCAGCGCGCTGTTTAGATGCCCGGCATGTCCGAAAAAGAGGATAAAGCCCAGGGCCACGGTGATCGGTGGCAACACAAAGGGCACCAACGTTAGCGCGCGAAGGGTGTGCTTCCCCCGAAAGCTATAGCGGGTGAGAAGCCAGCCTAAGGGGAAGCCGAGCACCAAAGACAGAACGGTAGACAGCAGCGCCTGCTGGAGGGTGAAGCTGAGCAGGTGACGCACATACCCATCGGCCAATACTGACCGTAGGAGAGCTGTACTCCACCGCCCTTGGACGAGGAAGCCCTGGCGCAACACCTCCCACAACGGGGAGAAAAACCCCACGGCCAAAAAGGCCAACGGAAGGAGCGCCAGGGCCCACCCGGTCCAGCGGCGGGCGGTTAGCTTCCTACCAAAATCGCCTGCCACTCACTGATCCACTCCTCCAGGTTCTCCGCCACCAGGTCCAGATCGAGGGCCACCGGGTTCTCGGGGATGATCGCATACTCCTGGAAGTCCGCGGGCGTGTCCGCATCCTCGTTGGCGGGGAACATCCACTGGCTGGTGGGGATCAGCTCCTGTACCTGATGGGATAGCACTATGTTCAACAGCGTGTGTGCCAGTTTGGGGTTGTCCGTCGTGCGCACGACGCCCATGTACTCTACCTGTCGGTATCCTTCGCCGCCTGGGGTCAGGACCCGGTAGCGCAGGTCCCCGTGGACGATGTACGAGTAGGCCTCATCGGTGGCGTAGGAGATAACGATTGGCGCTTCCCCCGCCTGGAACATCTCGAAGGACTCAGTCCAGCCCGTTGTGACCGTCAACACGTTGGGCCGCAGTTGGCGCCAGAACTCGGTCCATTCCTCGCCGAAGTGGGCGATGGTCCACAGCAGAAACGACAGCCCGGGAGACGACGTGCGGGGGTCCTGGAGGATGATCTTGTCCTTAAGTGCAGGGCGCAACAGGTCCTCCAATGTCTCGGGCACGTGCTCGGCGGGTAGCGCCTCGTCGTCGTACACAAAGGTCACATAGCCATAGTCGTAGGGAACTACATAGGCGTCCTCATCCAGCCGAATGTCCTCGGGGACGTATTCGAGGTTGGGGATTAGCTCCGTCTCAAGGGGCAGGAAAGCCTCGTGTTCCAATGCCCTGTGCACCTCTACATCGGCGACGCCCAAGAACACATCGGCCGTGGGCAGGCCCAGCTCCAGCTCGCCGATGAGCCGCGAGAGCATCTCCGAGGAGTCCCCCGGGGCGATCCACACCAGCTCCACGCCCGGGTGAGCCTCCTCGAACTCCTCCTTGATCTCCTGAGCCGGACCCCAGGCGACGAAGGAGTCGTAGGTGTACACGAGCAACTCCTCTGCGGTCGGCGTCAGGCCTACGGCCAACAACACCAGCGCACACAACAAATAGCTCATTAGTCTCATTGTCCCTCCTTTTCCGACAGTTGTTCAGTGTAGACATCCCAGAACGGATCGTGCTCCGGGGGGATGAGTGGCCTTGTATAGCCTTGAACCCTTTCCAGCAGCTCTCCGTCCGCACGCACCTCCCCCACAAACTGAAACCCTTTACTGACAAGGCGCTCGGCGGCCGCCGGCGAGGCCACCGCCAGCACCGCACCGCAGCTGGTAACGCTCAGCGGGGACAGTCCCCGGGCCTGCAACACTGCCTGTATCTGGGGGTCCGCCCCGATGGCGTCCGTGTGCAACATGAGCCCACGTCCCATAGCCGAGGAGAGTTCGGCCGCGGCCCCGACGACCCCCCCTTCGGTGATGTCGTGCATGCAGCGCAGTCCATCAACGTGCGCCGCGTCCAGGGCAATGGACAACGCAGACAGGCTGTGAAACTCCGCCTCGGCCCAACGCTCGATCTCCGGGGCAACCGACTCGGTCCTGGGTAGGGCCAACAGTACGGCCGCTTCCAACCCTGGCTTCCCCCACAGCAGGAGGGCGTCCCCGGTCTGGGCCGCTGTGGGCAAACGTAATGCTGCGCGCGGACCGATCCCCATCGCGGTCGCTGCCCCGACCCAAGGGTAGGTGGACTCCGTGTATCGACCTGTATGCCCGGCCAGCACTTCGACTCCAAACTGCTGCGCTTCACGCTGAAACGCCTGCAGCACTTCATGTAGAGCCTGGTCGGAGATGCTCTCGGGCAGGGTCCATCCGGGCGTGACGTAAGATGGGGCTATCCCGGACAGGGCCACGTCCACGGCCACTAGGTGAAACGCGAGCCACCCCGAGCGATCCCAGCCCAACTCGGGGGAGACGGCCAACGGATCACAAGCGGTTACCAGGGCCCGCTTTTCGTCCAACGCCACCGCTGCAAAGTCCCCTCCAGCCTGGGGACCCCACAGCACATCCGCTCCCGGGGACAGACCCCGGAGTACCACACGTTCCAATGCGTCCCGGGACAGCTTACCCGCCACGGTTGTACCCCCTGTCGATAAGTGGTTGGTCCTCGTGGGGTCCTGATAGGTACACCCCTTCTCTGGTTACACGGCCGATGGCCATCCCCAGCTCCGCGCGGTAGTCCTGTTCGGAGATTGTGTACAGTAGCTCGAAATCCTCTCCGTAGTCCAAGGCCGGGCTGCGCAGCCCGGCGACCCACGGGATGAGCTTGGATTCGATGCGGAACCCAACACCCGATGCATCAGCCAATAGGTGCACTGAATGGGCCAGCCCGTCGGAGATGTCCACCATGCTGGATGCGATCCCCACAAGCTTCTGCCCCTCTGCTGTGCGCGGTGTGAACCGGAAAAGTCGGTTGCCCTCATCCATGCGTCCGTTTTCCATCAGGTGCAATGCCTGCGCGGTAGCCCCCAGGCGACCCGTTACACACACCAACTCCCCCGGCCGGGCTCCCTTGCGGAGCACGGGCCGGGGGCACTCTCCCAAGGCGCATGAGGAAAGGAACAGTTCCTGAGAGGAATCCAGGTCGCCGCCGGCCAGCTCGCCCCCGGCGATCCGACAGCAATCCTGCGCTCCGGTTAGCAGCTCGTCGGCAAATGCGGGGTCAAACTCCGGAACGGAAAGCCCTAGCAGCACGGCCAGTGGGCTGCCGCCCATGGCTGCCAGGTCGGACAGGGATACGGCCACCGAGCGCCACCCGATCGTGTACGGTGTAGTCCCAGCGGGGAAATCCGCCGTACGGTGGAGCATGTCCAAGGTGAGCAACAGGTGTGTGTTGCCCCACGGGACTACCGCGCAGTCATCCCCCGCCTTGGGGACACGCCGTTCAATTCTGCTCAGCAGCTGCCACTCGTCCACGTCTCCCACACCCAACCTGGGTATGGGATTCGCCGGCGCTCGGTAACCTTCCTCCGCTGGCATAACCCAGGTCAGGTTCCAGGGGTCGAGGCGCTTGACCTCCTCTCAGCCCTTGTGCGGGCTCCCCCAGTTACCGTTCATTAGTGGAGTATATAGGAATGGGAGCATGATGCAACCACAGTCGGAAACAGCGCGTGGCGGATGTGCCGGCTATGAAGGCCGTTGCCGTTGACATTTGGCAACAGCGTGGCTACCATCCGTCACTATGGGTGTACCAGACCTCGGCACCTTGGTTCGCACTGCCCGCGCGGCAAAGGGGATGACGCTGCGAGAACTGGCGCGCGGGGTCGGAATGGATGCGTCTCGCCTATGGCGGATCGAACGCGGCGATCGGCCTCCTCCTCCGCTTCCGCAGTTGCGGGCCCTGGCCGAGCTACTGAACGTCTCGTTGGCGGACTTGCTGGTGGCGGGAGGGACGTCCAAAGAGGTGTTGGAGTCGCTCCTGTGGTCGGGGCGTCTGAGCTTTGGGGGCCAAGAAGCCTTCTCACCGTTGCACCCCGATCTCTGGCGCAGGAATACCTTCCTTGCGCCGGTAGTTGAGCGTTGTGAGGCAAGGGTTACGGTAGAGCTCGGGCAGGAGCGACTCACAGCGCTGAGCTTTGCCGCGACGGACAGGTTATGGGTGGTGATACCGCCCGAGGCCGTGCTAGTGGTTTTCGGTGCAGCACCTCCCTTCCTGGAAGCGAATGTCCTGGGGGCGCGCCCGGTGAAGGTACGTAGGATAGGCCAGTTGACCAATGTTGTGCTTGCCTGCCGGGGGTTTGAGGTTAACGCACTGACGGTATGTGAGGACGCAGCCAGCGAGGAATCCGATCTGCAGGTCGTTGTCCCTCCGGCTGCGATACGGACCTTGCCGTTTAAGGAGTGGTAGTTATGAAGGTGCGGTTTGTAATGGTGACCGTTGAGGTGGGCGATCGCCTCATCTTGAGGGGCACGTGGAACGCGAAATGACCCGAAAGGAGCTGGAAGCGGGGGTAGGTTGCCCGTGCAAGGCGTTTACCGTGCGCGCTGAAGCTGCTGAGCACACCGCGCGTACCTACCACGGGGTTGCCCCGTTGGGGGTTGGTGGCCTATGTGGACGACGAGCGGTACCCGCCGCAAGAGCGGCACATCCACTACGATGAGGAGCACTTCAACGATCGGCTGGCCGAAGAAGGCTACACAGTTGTGATAGAGGGAGACAAAGAAACCGGGCAAAGCTCCCCTCGCAGCTTTTGGCGCGGGACGACCGGCATGTGTTGGCTCTTAAGCTGGACGGGCGGTTCCTCTCCGCCGAGGACGGCGGTCCGATCACCTTCGGGTGGGATCAAGGAGCGGAAGCAACCGAGGAGATGGAGAGGGTGCCTTGGGTAAAGCGGATCGTCATTCGGTGGGACTAGGTCGCTTCACGGTTCGTGAGCTAGTGCTGGCGGCCGCCATGGCCTCCGTCGGCGGTGCTATGTCCGCCTATGTGGGGTATCTGGGGAACCTGATCAACCGTTTTTTGGGAGTGCCATTTGGGGCCGGGCAGATCCTGGCCGGGTTGCATGTGATCTGGCCGCTCCTTGCCGCCGGGCTCACCGGTCGGGCCGGAGCGGGCACACTGACTGGCGTGGCCAAGGGCATGGTGGAGTTCCTTATGGGCGGGACCCACGGCGTGGTCATCGTGCTGGTTTCAGGTGTCCAGGGAGTTTTGGTGGACCTGGGGCTGTCCTTGAACCCCCGCCCGGCGTTGTGGACGTATGTAGTGGCGGGAACAGCGGCCGCCGCTTCCAACGTGTTCGTGTTTCAGGCGCTGTACTTCTCGGGTGTACCCGCCGCCTACATCCTGTTTATGGCAGGGCTGGCCGCGGTATCGGGAGCGTCGCTGGGGGGATGGCTGGCCTATGATCTCCTCGGCTCATTGAGCCGCGCCGGGCTCTCCCGCTCGCCCGTGGCGCGCCCCGGTCGGGCTCGCACCTGGGCGGCATTGGGAACGGCGCTCGTTTTGGTGGCCGGCGGAGGGTACTACTACTTGGACGTATGGGAGCCGTTTGGCGACGGTGCTTCAGCCCGTGTCGGCGGTGCAGTAGCGTCTACGATGACCTTTCAATACGAGGAGTGGGCGGGGGAAGAGGTCACCGTGATGGCCGAACTTGCAGGCGCGGTCACCTACGAGCCCGAGCGCCCATACACCGGCGTTCCCGTTAGCAGGGTTCTTGGTGCTGCAGAGCCCCTTGCGGAAGGCTCTGAGCTGCTGGTACGAGGACGGGATGGCTATGAGGTGAGCTTCCCCCTCGCCGAGCTTTTGGAAGACAGCGAGGTCATCCTAGTGCGCGAAGGAAACCGGCTCCGCCTGGTCGCTGGTGGTCACTCGGGGACGCTGTGGGTGAGGGATGTCGTGGCGCTGGAGGTAAGATGAACGCCCTGGAGGTACGCCGGCTATCGGTGCGCTTCCCCTCGCGGTCGGCTCCCGCGCTGGCTGACGTGAGCTGTGGTCTGGAGGAAGGCGAGCTGGTAGTCCTGGCGGGCCCTTCGGGGTCGGGAAAGAGCACGCTTTTGCACACGGCGATTGGCTACATTCCCGAAGGGATCCCTGCCGAGGTGAGCGGGGAGGTGTTATTGGGCGGCAGGCCCGCCCCGCGGGACCTGGCCCGCCGGGCGCAGCGGTTGGGACTCGTCCAGCAGGATCCGGAAGCGGGCCTGTGCACCCTGCGGGTAAAGGATGAAGTAGCGTTCGGCCCGGAAAACCTTGGGCTGCCCCGGAGCGAGATCGCCGCTCGGGTGGAGAAGGCGCTTACCGCTTGTGGAATGACCGCGCTTGCCCAACGTGCCACCTGGAGCCTGTCCGGCGGGGAGAAACAGCGCACCGCACTGGCCGCGGTGCTGGCGCTGGAACCGGAGGTGCTCCTGTTGGACGAGCCCACGGCCCACCTGGATCCGCAGGCGGCTCAGGACCTGCTCCTGGCGGTCGGTCGACAGGCGGCGGAGGGACGGGGGGTGTTGGTGGCCGAACACCGCCTGGGGCCGTTGCGGGCGATGGGTTCGCGCCTGGTGCCGCTCGGTGGTGAGGAAAGCGGCGGAGAGGCCGGGGAAGAAAGACTGTTGCGTCCACAGCGGCCTGCCTCCGGTGCGGCGGTGGTGGAGGCGCGTGGTCTGAGGGTTTCCTACCCAGGTGGAAAGGAGCTTCTGGGGGGCCTGTCCTTCAGGCTGGCCCCGGGCGAAGTGCTGGGCGTGGTGGGACCCAACGGTGCGGGGAAGAGCACGTTGCTGCGACTTGTGGGAGGGCTGGTCAAGCCGCAGGAGGGAAGCCTGCGGGTGGTCGGACGCGACCCTGCTTCCCTAGGGCCTGAGGAACGGCAGCGCTCTGTGGCCATGGTGTTTCAGATGCCTCACCATCAGCTGTTTGCTCCCACCGTGGCGGAGGAATTCTCCCTGGGGCAAAGCAAAACGCACGGGGTGGATGGGTGGCTGGATAGGGCTGGCCTATCCGGCCTGGCCCAGGAGCACCCGCTGCGGCTGAGCATTGGCGAGCGGAGGCGGTTGACCGTGGCGTTAGCTTTGGCCCAGCGTCCGAGGATCCTCCTCATGGACGAGCCGTTTATTGGGCAGGACAGGTGGAACGCTGCATGGGTGGCCCGGCAGATCCTGCAGGCGAGCCGTGCCGGGGTGGGGGTGGTGGTGGCGTCCCATAACCTGCCCATGTTGGCGCGCATTGCGAACCGCGTTGTGTTCCTCGGCGAGGAGTCGTTGTTTGGTCAGGCGGAGGACGTGTTCACCGAACTTGCCTTGCGCGGCCGGGAGGTGTTCACCCCTGAGTACTGGGGGGACCCATGGTAGTACCGGTGTGGGTCTCCGTGGCCGGCGGGGTGCGCAGATTTCATCCCCTGGCCAAATTCGTTTTGCTGTGTGCACATGCTATCGCGGTGCTTTCCGCTCCGGGAATAGCGGCTAAGGTAGGCTTTGTCCTACTGCCGATTGTGTTGGGCGGACGGCGACTGGCCGGCCGCCGGGCATTTCATGCGGCGGTGTCCTTCGGAGGGTTTCTGTTTGTGCTGCAGGCCCTGGTGGTCCCTGGGACCGTGGTGGCTCGCTTGGGACCCCTGACGGTGACTGCGGAGGGCCTCAGGATGGGCGGGGAGATGGCCTTGCGTTTCCTGGGAGTCCTGGGTGGGAGCCTGTTGTTCGTGGCCGTCACTTCCCCGGAGGAGTTCGCCTCGGCGGTCTCGCGTACCCGTCTTCCCTACAGGTACACGTATGTTTTGGTGTTGGCGCTGCGTTTTCTACCGCTCTTTCGCCACGAATACGTGCGGGTGCGAGAGGCACAATATATGCGGGGTCTCACCTTACGCCCGTGGCGGCTCCCTTCCCACGTTCGGTGGACTGTTCTGCCGGTGTTGGCCTCGGCCTTGGCCCGTGCGGAGGGGGTGGCGTTGGCCATGCAGGCGAAGGGATTCGGGCTCCACCGCCACCGGACCTCCTTGGAGCATGTTCCGTGGGGAACTAGGGATACCCTGCTGGTTGGGCTGGCCGGGCTGGTGGCAAGCGCGGCGGGGTGGTTCTTGGCGGGAGGTGGTGCCACGTGGCCTTGAGTCGCTGGGTGCGATGGGCGGCCTTGTTGGGCATCCTCGCGGCCCTGGCGGCGCTGGCACTACTGCCCTCAGGACCGGCTTCGGAGACACTGGTGGCGTTGGCGGGACCGGAGAAGGTCGAGCTTACGCTGGCGGATCTCCAAGCGCTGCCGGCGATCGAGCGCGAGGGCTCGTATCAGAACAGCTACGGCAACTGGTCAACCCCGGCTCGGTACCGGGGAGTCCCGCTTGATGTCTTGGTGGGCGGCCGGTTCCCTAAGCTTTGGCCGGGTGAGATCACGGTAGTAGGGGCGGACGGGTACCGAATCACGTTCACCGTCGACCGGCTGGAGGACGCTGACTACCCGGTGGTATTGGCCTACGCCAAGGACGGCCTCACCCCTCCTGCGTGGGAGGAGGGGCCGAGGATCGCCGTCCTCCCCGAGGGCGGCCGGGTGAGCAACGAGGACTATGAGGCGGAGTCAGCCGGTGCCTATTGGGTGCGTAACGTAGTGCGTTTGGAACTCGAATGGTAGATTGAGATGGTTCGCATGGTTGGGCTATTTGTGTAGGAGAGGAATTCCGGCAGAGGTCCTAACGGAGGTGCAAGCATGAGGGTGCTTATGGTGGGGGCGGAGGTAGCCCCGGTGGCCAAGGTCGGTGGGCTGGGGGATGTGCTAGGTGCGCTGCCCCGGGCTCTTGCGGACCTTGGGATCGAGGTGGCGGTGGCCATGCCCTGTTACCGGGGCACCAGGGAAAGGGTCGAAGCCCACGAGCGGGCGGTGAGAGTCTACCGGGGTGACCATACGCGATGGAACGAGATCGTGCAGCGGGGGATGCGGGGGGATTACTCTTGGCAAAGATCGGCCCAGGAATACCTCAAGCTGTATCGGCGCCTTGCAGGAGGATCTTGAATCCGAAACGGGGCAGCGATAGCTTCCCTCCGTTGATCCTGTCCCCCTCCAAGGCGTCCCGCCACAGGCCAGGCCCGGGCGACGGCGCTCGAACATCGGTTGTTCCCCCGTTTGCCACTATGGCCGCTGTTTGTCCGTCCATCCGGCGGACAAGCGAAGCTACCTTGCCGGTGCACTCTCCTACAGTGAGGGAGCCCCGGCGAAGAACCGGGGCCTTATGGCGTAGGGCAATCAGCCTTCGGAACAGTTCCAGCGTGTCTTGGTCCCACTGGCCTGTATCCCACGGGAAACAGCGGCGGCAGTCGGGGTCGTCACCGCCCTCCAACCCCACCTCATCGCCATAGTACACAGCCGGGGCGCCAGGAAGGGTAAACAGAAGCGCTGCACCCAACTGCAGTCGGCGCGCGTCTCCCCCGCTTAGGGTGAGGAAGCGGGCCTTGTCGTGGCTTCCAAGCAAAGTGTAGCACGCGCGCCCGTTGCGTGGAGGGTAGCTTCCCCACATGAAGCGAACGAACCCGGCGAAAGCGGCACCGTCGAGGGTCCCTTGGGCGGCAAAGCCGACCAACGCTTCCCACAGCCTATAGTGCATGGTGCCATCGATCGCCTTGTGTTTGAACCACGAGGCCGCTGTGCCCATCACCTCCCCCAACACGAACGCTTCCGGTTTCTCCTCCTTTGCTGCCTGACGTACTCGGAGCACGAAGTCCGGGGGGAGATACTCCACCGTGTCCAGCCGCCAGCCGTCGATGTCGCAGCTCCTGATCCAGTACCGTACCACATTGAGCAGATAGCTCGTTACCTCGGAGTTAGCGTGGTTCCACTCGGGCATGGCGGGCACGCCGCCCCAGCAGACGTAGTTCGGCTCGGGCTTCTGCACTACCTGATCGCCACTTACCTTGAACCAATCCCAGTAGGGGGAGGCCCTTCCCTTTGCCACTACATCCTGGAAGAACGGATGCTCAAGGCCGCAGTGGTTGAACACGCCGTCCAGCACGATGCGCATCCCCCGCGCGTGTGCCTCGCGGACGAGGTCGCGCAACGTATGCTCGTCGCTGAACTGAGGATCTACTGTGTAGTAGTCCGTGGTGTCGTACTTGTGATTGGACCGGGCGTGGAATACGGGCGTCAAGTACAGGGCACTGGCTCCCAGGCTTTGGATGTGGTCCAAGCCCTGCACGATTCCCTTGATGTCCCCTCCAAAGCAGCTACTGTTGTCCGGTCGTGCGCCCCAGGGATGTACATCCGGCGGGTCTGAAGAAGGATCACCGTTGCGGAACCGATCAGGGAACACTTGGTAGAAGACTGCGTCTTGCACCCAAGATGGGGGCTTGGTCATTCTTTGACACCGCCGCGGGTCAGCCCGGATACGATTTGGTTCTGCAGCGCGTAGAAGATGACCAGGATGAGAACCGCTCCTAATACTGCCGCTGCGGCGAAGCTCCCCCAGCGGGTGCGGAATTGGTCGCCGAGGAACAGATGCAGCCCTACGGCCAAGGTGTACATCCTCTCCCCCCGCAGTATCACGCTGGCCAACAGGTACTCCGAGTACAAGGTGATGAACTGGATGATAAACACTACGGCTAGGATCGGACGAGCCAGTGGCAGGACGATGCGCAAAAACGCTTGGAATGGCGATGCGCCGTCCACCATGGCTGATTCCTCAAGAGAGCGGGGGATGGTGTCGAAGTAGCCCTTCATGAACCAGGTGTTGAACCCCATTGCGCCGCCCAAGTAGACGAGGATCAGCCCCGGGTGGGTATTGAGCCCCAGCCAGGGGATGTAATTGCCCAACCAGAACAACAGCAGGTAGATCGCCACCATGGCCAGTGTCTGGGGGAACATCTGCACGAGGAGCATGGTGAGCAGTGCCGGTCGGCGGCCGGTGAACCGAAACCGGGAAAAGGCATAGGCGCCCAGGGCGCATAGGAACACGCTCAGGATGGAGGTGGTCCCGGCGACCATGACCGTGTTCCACAACCAGTAAGGGAACGCTGTTTCAGTCAGGAGCGTTTGGTAGTTGGCCACTGTGGGGTTAAGCGGCACCATGCGTGCGGCGCTGAGGCTCTGTGTGGGTCCCAAAGAGGTGCCGAGGACAAACAACGCCGGGAACAAGGCAAAGGCGAGCGCGACCCAGATGAGCACGTTACGGACGAATCTCTCGAGCCACCACCGTGTGCGCCTGCCCCTCATTGCGCGGTACAGCAGCCTCCTGACGAGTACAAAGGCGCTTCGCAACAAGCGGGCGAGCGGGCGGATTGCTCTTGTGGCAGTCCCTCTATAGGCCACCTGAGATGTCCTCCAATGCCTTCGTCCGGAGGAAGCTCACCCCGGAGACGATGATTACGATCACGAAGATCATGATCGACAGCGCTGCGGCCATTGACCACTCGTTGCCCCGTGCTCCCTCGAACGCGAGCCGATAGGCATAGGAGAGCAAAATGTCCGTGGATCCCGCTCGTGCCCCGACCTCCACCGCCGGACGCCCTTCAGTGAGCAGCCAGATCAGGGTGAAGTTGTTGAAGCTGATGGCGAACGAGCCGATGAGCAGCGGGGCGACGGTGATCATGAGGAGCGGGAACGTGATCTTGCGGAACCTCTGAAGGCCTCCGGCCCCATCCACGCGCGCTGCCTCGTACAGCTCGCCCGGTATGGACTGCAGGGCCCCGAGGGACACGAGCAGCATGTACGGATAGGTGAGCCATACGTTGGTCAGGATGATGGAAAAGCGTGCCCAGAAGGGGTCCCTCAGCCATGGCACGCTTGTATTGAGCAGATCCGACAGCACCTGATTGAATAGCCCCAGCTCGACGTTGTAAAAGCCTCTCCAGATGAGGATGGAGATGACCGCAGGCAAAGCGTAAGGAATTATCAACAGGGACCGGTAGAGCTTGCGGAAGCGCAGTTGGGAGTCGTTTAGGAGGTTGGCCAGTGCCAACCCGAGCGCAAAGCTGAAGGCTACGCTGAGGATGGCGAAGGCAAATGTCCAACCCATCACCCGGAGGAACGCCCCGTGGTAGCGGGGGTCGGCGAAGAAACGTGCGTAGTTTTCCAGGCCTACATACACCCTCCACCCGGGGTCCAAACGCTCCCCCTCAGGCCCGACAAAACGGTCCCGCGCGGCCGTGTACTCCATACCAGTTCGTTGATCTACAATCACGTCCCGTTCGGCGTCGTACACATACTGGGGGAGGCGTTTGCGGAACTCCCGCAGCGTGGCCATCCGGAGCCACCCGCCCTCGTAGGGGATACGAATGGCCTGCAGTTCCCCGAGATGGGGGGCCAAGGTCGGGCCTTCCAGGCGAGACCGGCCGTCGACAACGTCGATACGGCCGTCGTCGTCCTCATCCACGAGTTCGTGCTCTTCGGGATCGGAGAGCGTACCGTCGGGAAACGCAACGTACCGCCGTTCTTCCCCCTCGAGGAGGACTGCATAAAGCTTTCGCTCCGTGCCGTAGGCGGTGAACGAGAATGATAGAGGAGAGGGAGGTGTGTATTCCCTGCGGGTGATCAGGTCGATGGCGTCTTCCTTGTGATGGTAGTGGCCGGTAGCGTAGTTGGTGACCGAAATGTAGACGTTGTAGCCCATGGGGTAGACGACCATGAGGATCAAAAACAGCCAGCCTGGGGCGAGGTAGCGGAACGGGTAGCTTCTGTGGGACAAGGCAAGCACATTGAGGGCGATGGTGCCACCGGCGACCAAAGCTAAAAACAGCCAGTTTGCCTCAAGCACGAACAGGATACACCAGAACACTGCCAGGGCGTCCAGGACGCCCAACAGAGCGACCTTCAGCACCGCTCGTGGGGCGGAGCTATGCAGCAACCCGGTCAGCTTGGCCATGTGCGGCGGTGGGGGGCGGGGGCGCCCCGCCCCCCACCGAGGCTATTGTACTCCTACTCGCAGTCCAGTGTGTCGCGGATGTCGTCCGCAGCTTGGGTCAGACCCTCCTCGGCGGTGAGCTCCCCCAAGCCGATGAGTTCCATGGCGTCGGTCCACGCGCCCCACACGGCAGCCATCTCCGGGATGCCGGGCATTGGTGTGGCGCCCTCGGTGGCTTCGATGAACCCCTCGAGGATTGGATCGTCAACGATGGCGTCGGCCGCGGGAGAGTACGCCGGTGGGCGCGGATCCTGCTCGTACATGGCGAGCATCGCGTCCTTGGTCACGAAGTACTCAAACAAGAAGTCCTCCACCAGGGCGGGGTTCTCCGTGTATGCGGACACCATCACGCCCTGGACTCCCATGAACGGCCGTGGGCGCTCGCCTTCGATCAACGGTATGGGGGCTACTCCGACCTCCTGGCCGGCGGCTTCCATGGAGGGCACAGCCCATGGGCCGGTGATGACGGTAGCGATGCGGCCTTGCTCGAACAGCCCCAACCACTCGTCGTAGCCGATGCCAGCCGGGAGCAAGCCTTCCTCGAACAGCTCGACCATGTACTCCACTCCGGCGATGGCGCCTTCATTGTCCAGGCCCACATCGCACGGGTCCATTACCCCCTCCTCGTCGTAGCCGAAGATGTACCCGCCCAGGGCGGAGATGAAGGGGAAGGAGTGGTAGGGGTCGGGGTTCTGTACGACGAAACCGTACTGGGGTACGCCCGGATCGGTGAACTCACGGGCGAACTCCACGAGCTCATCCCAGGTCTCTGGCGCCTCGTCGAGCAGCCCCTTGTTGTACACGAGGGCGATGCCTTCCCGGGCATAGGGGATCCCGTATAGAGGACCAACCTGGGAGAAGGCCTCAAGGGTGGCCGGATCGAACTCGTCGGCCACTTCCTCCGGAAGCTCCAGCTGCTTGAGGTGACCGTCGGCGGCCAGCTCTCCTACCCAGTCGTGGGCGCCGATGATAATGTCCGGTCCCTCTCCTACGGGGCCCGCCGTAGCCAGCTCTCCGCGAATGTCATCGAAAGGGATCTCGTAGACCTCGACCGGAATACCCGTGGCCGCAGTGTACTCCTCACCCAGCGCCTCGAATACTGGTGCGCGGGTGTCGTCGGCCCAAATGGTGAGCACGCCAGGCGTGCTGGCCAACCCCATAGTCGCCAACCCAACGGTAAGCGCCAAGCTCAACATCAGACTCATGCTCTTACGCATAATCAGTTCCCTCCTTTGCACTGGTGTTTCACGTTTCGACCACAATGGTCGGCCTGCCTACTCCACGATACTGCTTCCGTCGCACCACCTCCTTCAATCGCATTCCACGATGACCGGCAGGAGCTCGGTGTAGGTGCCGGCCTGTTCGTCGTAACCTCCCAGGATCTCCTCCTGGGTCCAACCTTCAGGGGCCAAGTGGTCGTAGGCCCACGGGGCCGCGTCGGGGGCGGGGTTCCCGCCGCCCGTCCAGTCACGCGCTTCGCCGGCCATGGGCCGGATGTAATCGGGTCCATAGCCGTCCTGGGAGGCCACCAACACGTAGTGTCCTCCGCAGATGTCGGGCACAAGCCTCTTTGGAATTCGCACGAACACCGCTCTCCGAGCGGGGTCGGAGGATACGTCTATGAGGTGTCGTTCATCATCCGCTGTGAATAGGTGACGCCCGTATTCCGGCCAACCGGCTACCCTGAGGAAATAGTTCCACGGATGGTCCTCAACGAAACGTACCCGCATTGCCTCTCCCGCGGGGTGCATGCTCGTGCGTCCTCCGGCCTCCACGTCCAGGTAGATGTGAATCAACGGATGACTGAAGCCCAACGGGCCGTCCCATGGGTTGGGAAGGGCGGCGAACTCAAGTGCCAGCATCCACTGTTCGTCTTGCTCCAGCACAGTGTAACGTAGGAGATCGAACAGTCCTTTCTCATCGAATACACCGGCGGTCGGGTATTCGTACGTACCGATTCCGTGGTCATCGCCCTCCGGGTCGGTGAACTCGGCCACTACATCCCCCGTCACCAGCGCCGGGATCTGCAGTCTCCCCGGTTGAGCGGGGGCGGTTCCCAGAAGCTCTCCCTCGTGCTCTATGGTAACCCTGGTCCATAGGGATACCTCTTCCGAGCGGTCCAACCCCAGGGACTCCAAGGGGATTTGAAACTCGATCGTCTCCCCTACGCGGGCTATACGCTCTCCCAGGTCTTGAAAGCGCCCGGTAGAATCCCAGCTACCTGTACCGTCGGCAGCAAAGGGGAACACATAGCCGCGGCCCTGATCGTCGACGTTATTAAACTGCAGCTGTATGAGCTGTGTGAGGGGCATGCCCAGCGCCTCACCAGCGAATCGCGCCTCCGTGTTCACCGGATCGCCGCTCTCCGCCTTACTATGAGGGCCGATGTACAGGACCAGGTTATAGTCGTCTCCAATCCATTCTCTAGGAGATACGGCGGGGTCTACGCGCACATAGAGGTGCCTGCTGCTGTAGCCTATCCGCGCCTGGATGAGCTTCCCCTTTCCGGGAAGGGAGGCCGCTGCCTCCCATTTGGCCTCGTCCACCGCGCCGTCCACCGACGGATCCACCTCGCCGGGGGACAGGGAGATGGCTGACACGCGGGGCGGCGTCGGCTCAGGCCTCACCTCCAGCGTTGGAGTCTCGCTGCGGTGGAACCAACGTTCCACCGCTTGCACGAGATAGGCGTGGTGTTCACCGTAGACGAGCTCACTGTCGGTGTAGGAGCGTGTATCCGGCTCCAGCGTGGCCAGGGTTTCCCATTCCCTGTCCCCCACGCGACGGAGGACCTCCAAGTATTCTATTTCCTCCGGCTCGGGGTGCCCCAGTTCCAACACTACATGACTGGGGGCATCGAGCCTGCGCAGTGTGTGCGCGGATTCCAGCGTTGCCGCTGCTGGTGGGGAGACCTCGTCGTTGAGTACTGCCTCGAACCAGGGCAGGGAGTCATCCGGGTAGCGAGCGAGGGTCCAGCTTTCGCCTCGGTCGGTGGAAAAGCCCAAAGTGACGTACCAGCGTCCGGGTTTGTCCGGCACAAATGATCCTTTGAACAGATGCTCTCCGTTGCGCGTCTCCAAGTAACCAGCTTCCTCCACCGCCCAGGTGCTTGGGTCTGCGGACTGTCCGAAAAAGATGCGGGCCAGGAGTGCCTCTGTGTCTGCTCTGCCTTCCTCCAACTCCGGCACAGACACCTGCGCCTGCAGCGGGGGCACTTCTTTGCCCACCTGCAGGAGGTGCTGTTCGCCGTGCAAGCGGAATTCACGCACTTCGGCCCCGGTGATCGCGGGCCCTGGCACTACGCTCACGTGTTCGGAGAGCGTGCTTTCGTTGCCGTGGTCATCGATCGCGGTGACGGCATAATGATAGCGGACAAGGTTTTCCAACCCTTCGTCGACCAGTTGTGGCTCGCGCAGCCCCTCGGCGATCAGAGAGTAGTGGCCACCAGGCACAGGGGTCCGGTACACGTTGAAAACGACTGCGTCCGGCGGGGCTTCCCACCGCAAGGCAGCGGCCTCGTCCTTGCCCTGTCCGATCAACTCCTGCGGTGCCGGCGGTGGCGTCAGGTTTTGTTCGGGATCGCTTATCAGAACTGCGCTGCCTAGCTCCGGCAGATCCAGCGCGATTGTGCCGTCCTGTACAACGTACTGCTCACCAGCCAGCTGCTCGGTGAACTGAACGCCGTCGCGGGAGAGCTCCGAAACGTCGATCTCCAACTGCTCCTCTCCGCTCACGCTCACGGCTACTACGGCAAGTGCGTTGTGCTCCTCTATCTTCAGCAGCTCCTGTTGTTCCCCCTGCAGCGTGTACGCTCTCCTTCCTAGGGCGTCCTCCGCTCCCAGCAGCTGCCTCCCGAATGCATATGTTGAGCCGTCTGCGTATAGAGGCACGAGGGACCCTGTGCGGAGCACAGGGTGCGTACCGCGCAGCGCGCTAAGATGTTGGAAGTGTTGCAGGAGTTCGTTGTCATCGGTGGCCTGCTCCCAGGGCATGGGGCGGCGGCACTCCGGGTCATCATCTCCGGCCAGCCCCAGCTCATCCCCATAGTAGATCGTGGGGGCGCCGGGGAAGGAAAACATGAACGTGGCGGCCAGCTTGAGTCTCTGCATTGCTTCCTGGTTGGCCGCTTGGATCTCCTCGTTGGACATCCTCCGGACACGATCGCGGTCGGAGAAAAGCTCGTCGTCGACGTAGCCCAGTTCCGTGAGGGCGCGGGCCGTATCATGGGAACCGAGGAGGTTCATCAGCGCATAGAACGCCTCCCGCGGGTAGTCCTCCTTGATGTTCATTATCTCGGCATGGAATGTGTTTGCAGAGCCCCCGGTGAGGAAATCCAACAGCGCCGAGCGCAAGCGGTAGTTCATCGTGGAGTCGAAGCTATCTCCCAGCAGGTAATGACTGGCGTCGCCCCACTCTTCGGATATGAGCACCGGTTCCCCGTATGGGTAATCTGTCAAGCCCTGTTCGCCCTTTAGATACTCCCGCAGCGCTACCCAGAACTCGTCGGCCGTCTCCATAGGCACGTCGATACGCCACCCGCTGGCGCCTGCGCGGATCCAGCGGCGGGTGATGGAGTCGTCGTCGCGGATGATGTAGTCGGCGAACGAGTCCAGGTTGAGCTCGCTGCCGCCGGGGGCGCGGACCTCGGGGAGGCTCTCCAGTTCCCACCACGCATCGTAGTCATAGCGTTCTCCTCCGTACGGGGCCAGGCCTTCGCCGACCCTCTCTGGACGAATCTCGAACCACTCGGTGAAGGTAAAGGTGTCGTGCCCTTGGGCAAGGTATTCCTCCCGTACCCGCTCCTCTGCCTCGTAATAGGTCAGCTCCTCCTTATGGGCCAGGTCGTACACGCTTGCCCAATACTCATAGGCGCCCACATCCTCGGGCCACCGCTCGTAACGGTCGAAGTAGCGAGAGTCATCTCCCACATGGTTGAACACGCCGTCCAGAATCAGGTTGATCCCCATATCGCCCGCCCGAGAGGCGAGTTCCTCAAAGTCGTCGTTTGTCCCCAGCACTCGGTCAATGCTTTCGTAGTCAGCCGTGTCGTAGCGGTGGTTGCTTGCCGCCTCGAAGATGGGGTTCAAGTACAGCGCGCTAACCCCAAGTTCCGTTAGGTAGTCGAGGGACTCCAAGATACCCGGCAAGTCGCCGCCGAAGAAGTCATTATTCCAGATTCCGTCACCGTCGTAGTCGGGATCTATCCCCTGGGCATCCGGATTGTCCGGGGGCTGATCCCAGTCCCGCACCTCGACGGGCCAGTGACCGCGAAATCCTCGGTCCACCGCCTGCTCTACACTATCTCGGATGGCCGACCGGAAGCGGTCAGGGAATATCTGGTAGATCACCGCGTGCTTCATCCAGTCCGGCGTGGCGAATTCAGGGTCATGCACGGTGAGCTGAAAGCCTTGCGGGCGTGACCGCGTAAGTGCACCCTGTCCCCCCATTTCTCCCGTATCGCCGTAATACCAGCGTTCATCGCCCCTTTCTAGAACGAACTGGTAGTGAACGATCGTCGGGCGAGCCACGGTCAACGTGGTTGACCAGTAGGTCAGGTCTGTATCCGGGCTGTGTGCTTCCTGGTGCATGGGCTTTTCCCGTTGCAACCCTGTGTCCTCGTCCACCCATACAAGCACAACCTCGTCCACATCGTCAGTACCGACGGCGATCCGCAGGAGTACGTCTTCCCCTGCTGCCGCTGCCCCGAAAGGCTGCCGGTAGAGCGGCTTGTGGCTATTGTGCTCGACCAACTCCTCCTGGAGTTCGCCTAGGGCCGAGCCCCCACCAAGGGCTACTGTGAGAAAACACGTTATAAACAAGTATATAAAGCTGCGCCGACCAGTGGGTGACCTCTCCATAGACATCATTTCGTTCCACCTCCCCCCAGCGGGGGACCGGGGCGGCTTGTGCTTCGCACCCGAAGCTCACCGTCCTCCCCCGCCGCGTCGAAGTACACATAGTCTCCTCGCCGCTCCTGCGGCGGGCACGAACCGTTATCACGTTCCACTTTCGCCCCCTGGGGTGCCCACAGGGCTCCCCGGCCTGTGCCTTTGATCTCGAGCCGCCAACCTTCCTCCCACCGCGCATTCCATGCTTGGCGAGGAGTGGGGAGCAACTTGTCTGGCAGGCCCAACGGGGCTATCCCTTGCCGGACCGGGGCGAACAGGAAGGCGGTGAGCCCCTGGGCAGGTATGACCGCGTGCGCCTGCTCCGTCCGCTTCTGTCCCAACAAGTCCCAGATAACCGTCTCCCCCTCCTGGGGTGGGTCGATACGGAAGCTCAGCGGCTCCGAGGCTGTGTTCAACGCAACTGCGTACCACCATGCCCCCGCGGGCGTAGACCGCTTGGTCCACAGCAACAACACATCTCTGTCCAGCGTGGCCGGATCCGGCAGCAACGGCCCATCGGCCCGCACCGGGGTGCCGTTGTCCAGTAGGGCACGCTGCAAGAGTACTCTGTCGCTCATCCCCGGACCGTCGCCGATTCCGAGCGGCCCACAGGACAACACCCGCAGGAGTACCTCTTCGCTGGGCATGCCACCGCCCAGCCCCGGATGTGGGCTGGACAAGAACAGATCGTAGAACGGAGCCAAACCCAGTGCCTCCAGCACCATCCCCACCAATGTGTTCTGTCGCCGCAGCACCGAGGGCGAGATCCACTGCTCCAACAGATCGCTGTGCCCCTGGGCAGTCGCCAGCTCGAGCGCCTCGCGTTGGCAGGAGAGATAGTCCGCATGGCTGCGACCAGCCACTATGTTGGGGTGCTGGGTCGAGGCGAGGGACATGCCCATCGTCTGCATGGACAGGACCACCGCGATCCCCTCTTCTGCTAGGTGCTCCGCCATTCCCGAGAACCAGTGCTCTGCAGCTTCGGGGTCGGTACGTAGGGTGGGAGTCATGTGCTGTTGGGTGCGCAGCCAGTCGTGCCAGGCGGCCACCCCGCCCTGCCTGCGCAGCTCCTGGGCCACCTGTTCATAGTAATTAGGGCTTGCGGGTTCTTCTCCATACTCGTTTTCAGGGGCCAATGAAGATAGGTGCAGGATATAGGGGGCATCAAGAACTCGCCTCCTGTTCCTCAGGCCGGTGGGGTACTTCCGGCGGTCCGGGGTGAAGCTGGTTCCCTGACCGATTCTCTGGTACGGGTACCACAGGTCGAGTCCTAGATAGCCGATGGGGAGACCCAGATCGCGCAGCGACTTCTCCACTTCGTCGAGCCTGGTAGCATCCAGACGGCGAAACAGCTCTGTGTAGTAACCCCCGTAGGCGTTCCACCATCCGAGGCTGGTGTTTACCAAATGCGCCTGCGTCTGCCCGCGGTGTTTTCCGGACCGAGAAAGCAATCTGTCTCCCAATCCTCTCAAGGCGCTGTACAGATCATCTCCCAGTGTGATCCAAGTTTCCCAAGTGCGCCCTGCACGAAACCCTCCGGGAGGAGTTCCCACCGTGCGGCCTGCACCCCCCTCCAAGCGGACCAGGGGGCTTGTGAGGTGGTAATCCGCGGCACTGATTGCCAGCGCACTGTCAGGGCCCATAAGCACGAGTGGGGAGAATCCCCGCGGAGGAAGCTCCTGGGGTGCCTTCCCCGTAAGTGCAGTGGGCCAATGCCCTCCCGGATAGTCCTCTCCCGTCTCTCCATGACCGAATGTGGTGAGGAAGAAGTTCAACCCCGGACTGATGCGCCAACAGGGCGCAAGCAAAGCCGGGGAATCGAAAGCGTCGCGCACTTCCTCTTCCTCTCCCAAGTCATGCACCAATTTGCACCTGACTGACGCCCACGTGGGTTCGCAGCGAATGGTCATCGTAAGTAGGGCTGTGTCGCCCGACCAATATGTGCGCGAAATCTCGGTGGCTGCCGTATCTCCACTCTTCTCCCAGCTACCCCCGTGCAGTTCTCCCTTTCCGTCCTCAATCCAGCTGCCTTCCGACGAAATGCGAAAACCCAGGTTGGCGAGCCAGGGCTGACCGCCCACCAGCAGCTGCGGGCGTCCGTCCTCGGTGATATTGAGTTGCAACATCTATGTCCCCTTTATCCTTTCCCGGATAGCTCGGCGGTGTACGGTGAGCGACCGCCATGGACCGTGTCGCACCAAGTCCTGCTCCTGGGTATGGTCATCATGCGGCCACCTCCATCGCCGGTTGTTGGAAGAGCCCTTCGGTAACGAGGGTGCCTGCTCCGATAAGGAAACCGTCACTTCCCAGCTCTGCGGGGACCACCTTCAGCTCCCTTGTTTCGTGGGAGAAAGCGTGGCGCCGGAGTTCTTGGAGAAAGCTATCTAGGAACAGGTCAGAGTCTTCCATCCGTTCCCCCCCGAGCACAATGGCCTCCGGGTTAAGTAGGTTGACCACGTTCTTGGCCCCCACGCCGAGTAAACGGCCCATGCGAACGTACACATCGCGGGCCTCGCACGAGCCATCACGCGCCGATGCCGCAAACTGCGCTAGGGAGTCGAAACCCAGAGCACTGGCCTCTGCTTGGATAGCGCGGTCCGAGACATAGGCTTCCACACACCCCTGGCCGCCACAGCGGG
>JAWOCQ010000043.1:0-12189 GCA_046483725.1 Candidatus Bipolaricaulota bacterium | reverse complement strand
CCTTTGGTATCCACTGCTCCCCGCCCGATAAGCTCGGTTCCCTGCAAGCGCGGTGTGAAGGCTTCGGGGTGTTCGTAGGCCGGGAACACATCCAGGTGGGCAAGGAACAAAGGGCCGCCTTCCCCGCGGGAGGCCAGGATGTTCTCCCCGGCGCCGGGCACGGTCTGTCGCCGTACTGAAAGGCCTGCCCGGGACAGCCGTTTTTCCACTAGCGGCAGGAGCCGGTCCTCGCGCCCGGCCGGAGTGGGGATAGATACCAACTCTTGCACGAGCTTAACGAGCTCTCGCGAGACCCTGGCCATGGCCCGTCATTGTAGCACCATTACTGCTCCAGGTCGTCCCAATCTATATATCTGGTCCCCCTGTGGTGCCCGTTTGGTATTATGGAGGTGTGCATCCTGTAGAAGAAAGCTGCCGCAAGGTCTTGGAGCAGGTCCCTGAGGATGTCACCGTGCTGGCGGCGGTGAAGGGCCGGGGTGCCGATGAGGTACGCGCTGCTATAGGCGCTGGCATAGGCCACCTGGGGGGTAACTACGTCCAGCATGTGGAAAAGCTGCGCCCCGCTGTGCCGGAGGCCGCGGTGTGGCACATGATCGGCCCCCTGCAGAAGAACAAGGCGCGCAAGGCACTGGAAGCTTTCCACTGGATCCAGACCGTTGATTCCCTGGAGCTCGGCCAGCGGCTCTCCCGCCTGGCCGGCCCCCAAGGCCCAGTGAGCGTGCTCGTTCAGGTGAACATTGGGCGAGAGCCACAGAAGGCGGGAGCGCTTCCGGAGGATGTGCCGGAGCTTGTGCGGGCCCTGGGCGAGCTTCCCGGTCTCGATGTTCGGGGTCTGATGACGCTCCCCCCTCTGCCCGAGCATCCGGAGGACTCGCGCCCCTACTTCCGCCGGATGCGTCGCCTGCTCAGCGACCTGGAGGGGGAAGGTATCTCAGGTGGGCGGCTGGACGTCCTGTCCATGGGAATGAGCGCCGACTGGCAGGTGGCGGTGGAGGAGGGAGCCACCATGATTCGCCTGGGTACCACCCTGTTTGGCCCCCGCTGAAGCGTCCCTTGGCGGGCGTAGAATCCCGGACGTATGATTTTGACATGCGCGAAGCGATGCTGTGGGAGCCGGTGGGGGACGGGCGCGTGCGCTGCAGACTGTGTCCTCATCAGTGCCTCATCCCCGAAGGAGGACGCGGGATCTGCGCGGTTCGGATAAACCGTGATGGCGCTCTTAGTACTCAGGTATACGGCCGACTGAGCGCCCGCACCGTTGACCCCGTCGAAAAGAAGCCCCTGTACCACTTCCTCCCCGGCGCCGACTCCCTGTCCATTTCCACCGTGGGCTGTAACTTCCACTGCGACCACTGCCAGAACTACCATATGTCCCAGTACCCGCGTGAACACCATGGTGCCGTGGTGGGGGAGCAGGTAACGCCCGAGCGCCTGGTGTGGCAGGCCAAGGCTTCGGGGGCTCCAATCATCGCCTACACGTACACCGAGCCCACTATCTTCTTCGAGTTGGCATACGAGACAGGCGCCCTCGCCCATAAGCAGGGCATCCGCAACGTGTTCGTCTCCAACGGGTACATGTCTCGGGAGGCCGCCGACGAGATCATCCCGTATCTCGACGCTATCAACATCGACCTCAAGGCCTTCTCCGCGGAGACGTACCGCAAGACCTGCGGGGGCACCCTGCAGCCCGTGTTGGACACGATCGAGCACATGGTGGCCGCCGGGGTGTGGGTGGAGGTGACCACCCTCATCATCCCCGGGCGGAACGACAGCTTGCAGGAACTCATGTGGATGGCCGAGTTTCTGCGCGGCGTGTCGCCGGACATCCCGTGGCACCTGTCCCGCTTCGTCCCTGCCTATCAACTGTTCGACCGGCCCCCAACGCCTGTGAGAAAGCTGCGGGAAGCCCGCACCGCGGGCTTGGAGGCGGGGTTGCGTTACGTCTACGTGGGGAACATCCCTGGGGAAGGTGAGGACACCGTGTGCCCCCACTGCGGGGGACTCCTGGTACGCCGCTACGGGTTCGAAGTGGAGGAGATAAGGCTGTCCGAGGGCCAGTGCCCCGATTGCCAGGAGCCCATCGCCGGCGTGTGGGAATAACGGGGACTGTCCCCGTATGCTTTGGCGTGGACGTTGCGATTGGTCTGGAAATCCATGTACAACTGGCCACCAAGAGCAAGCTGTTTTGCGGCTGTAGCGCGGAGTACTTCGGGGCGGCGCCCAACAGCCTGACCTGCCCGGTGTGCCTGGGCTTGCCGGGGACGCTTCCTGTGCTCAACCGCCGGGCGGTGGAGCTTACGCTGCGCCTCGCCCTGGCCCTGGGCTCCGAAGTGCAGCCTATTTCTTCGTTTGATCGCAAGAGCTACTTCTACCCCGACCTTCCCAAGGGATACCAGATCACCCAAAAGCAGCGGCCGCTGGCGCTGGGCGGGGCGCTTTCGTTCCCAGGCGAGGCCGGTGAGGAAACCGTCTGCGTTGGCGAGCTGCACCTGGAGGAGGATGCGGGCAAGCTTATCCACGCGGGGGATCGGACACTCGTCGACCTAAATCGTTCCGGGATCGCACTTTTAGAGATAGTGACCGAGCCCGACCTGCGTTCCCCCCATGATGCACGGGTCTTTGTGCAGACCCTACGGATGCTCCTGCGGCACCTGAAGGTGTCCTCCGGCGAGATGGACAAGGGGGCGCTACGCTGCGACGCCAACGTCTCCCTGGTTCCCGACGGAGGCCCTCCGGGGTGCAAAACCGAAATAAAGAACATGAACAGCACTCGGGCCGTGGAACGCGCCCTGGCCGCCGAAGCGGAGCGCCAATGGGACGTCCTGTCCCGTGGGCAGCCGGTGGAGCACGCTACCTACGGCTGGGACGAGGCTCGAGGTACGGTGGTTTTGCAGCGGACAAAGGAGGAGGCCGCGAACTACCGACATTTCCCCGAGCCGGATCTTCCACCCTTGGAGATTAGCTCCGAGCTTGTCCGACTGATGCAGGGGGAGCTTCCCGAGCTACCGCAGGCGCGCCTGGAGCGTTGGAACCGGGAGCTGGGGCTGTCGGGAAAGGAGGGCCAAGCCCTGATCGCCGAACCGGAGCGGGGCGAGTACTTCGAGGAAGTCGTCGCAGCCTGCGACTCCCCGCGGGAGGCGGCAAACTGGCTTCTCACGGAACTCTTGCCCCTATGGACCGGGATAAAACCTCCTGTCCCTGCGGCGGGGCTGGGAACGCTTATCCGTGCGGTGAACGACGGGGTGCTATCCCGTACCACCGGTAAGTCCCTTCTGGAGCAGGCCGTCACCACCGGAGCCGACCTGGAACAACTCGTCGGTTCCGAGGAGGTCCGCCAGCTGAGCGACACAGCCTCTCTGACGAAGCTCGCTCAGGAAACGATCTCCTCCCACCCCCAGGCGGCGGCCGACTACCGCTCCGGCAGGACCCAGGCCCTCGGATTCCTTGTCGGCCAGGCGATGAGGAAGGTGCAGGGTCGCGCCGACGCCGCCAGGCTGCGCAAGCTACTCGCCCGGCTCCTCGATGAGGGCGCCGATCCCCCAGCGACGTAACGTCTCCCCTTGTTTGCGACGCAACTTGTGTAAAATGGCGGATGGAAAGGGGGAGCGGGTGACTTACCAGGAGCTGGCAAACAAGGCGAACGAGCTGCGGGCGACGGTGCTGCAGATGGTGTACAGGGCTCAGTCCGGGCACGCGGGAGGTGGCTTGGGGATGGCCGATGTGCTCACCTATCTCTATTACGGTGGCGTGCTGCGACACGATCCCGGTCGCCCCGCGTGGCCCGGGCGCGATCGATTTCTCCTGTCCAACGGGCACACCTGCCCCATCTTGTACTCCATTCTCGCCGACCGGGGCTACTTGGAGCGGGACCTTCTGTGGACGTTTCGCCAGCTCGGCTCGCCCCTGCAGGGGCACCCTTCCACTGGCTGGACTGTGCCCGGCGTGGAGCTCTCCTCAGGGTCGCTGGGGCACGGGCTGTCGGTAGGCCTCGGCCAGGCCCTCGCCGCTCGAGTCACCGGCGCCGACTACCGTGTGTTTGTCAGCATCTCCGACGGGGAGTGCCAAGAAGGCCAGCCGTGGGAGGCGGCCACCGCGGCAGTACACCACAAGGTGGACAACCTGTGCGGCATCCTCGACTGGAACCGCTGCCAGATCGACGGGCCCACCCCGGAGGTAATGGACACGGGGAACCTGGCTGGCAAGTTCCGTGCCTTCGGCTGGCACGTCCAGGAGATCGACGGGCACAATTACGAGGAGATCGAGCGCGCCTTCCGCGCGTTTGAGGATGTCCGAGGAAGCGGAACTCCCACGCTGATCGCCTGCCACAATGTGCTGGGCAAGGGCGTCTCCTTTATGGAAGGGGACTACAAGTGGCACCACGGCGCCCCCAGCGACGAGCAGCTCCAGCAGGCCCTAGCCGAGCTGGGCGTCTCCGGCTGAGCCCGCCTCAAGCTACTGCGGGCAAGGGAAGAATGTCGGCCCGGCTCAGGGGGACGGGTTCTCCAGTGCCCATTCCGCTTGGCTGCGGGCATGGTCGAACAGCTCAAGCGGATCGTGCTTGTCTACAAGGGGTTGAAACTCGCCGAGCCATCTGCGTATGAGATGCATGTCCACAGCCATTCTCTGCCGTATGAGTACCCCTTCCACGTCCTCTACGTCGCGCGGACGCCCAGCCACGCACTTGTGGATGATCAGGTCCTCCGGGCTGACCATCCTCAGTCTTTCTCCCTTGGGAACGTGTACCCAGCGGGCGCGCTGGACCGCTTCTTCTTCGTAGCCGGGGATGCCCAGCGAGATGTCTACAGGCACTTCGCCCTCGACCTCCACTAGCAGCACGCGGTGACGCAGGGCGAACGCACGGGCGTCTGTAATCCGCGGGGGAAATGCGGCGAGTACGCTGTCCACGGCTGCTGGGAGTTCCTCCGAGGGGACCAACACAGTGATATCTACGTCGCGGGTCATCCGCGGTTCGCCCCACTGTTGGACGGCGAGCCCTCCGATGAGGAAGTAGGGGATATCTTCGTGTTCCAAGAATCTCGCAACCTCGGCCGCTCCTTCGAGGAGGGTCATGGCGAGACGTGCCGGCTTTCTGCCCTGGTCATCGCTCGACGCATCGACAGGAGCAGCGGGGACGGGCGGTCGTGTTTGATCCGACTAGCAGGAGTGGTCGATGCCCAAAGCGACAGGTACAACCTGAGGGCCTTCTCCGGCGAAAGCTCGAGCAGGAACCGCACACGCTCGCTCAGGATACGTTCCTGCGCAGCGCGCTGATCGGAGATCCATCGCCGCACCGCCTGTTCGTCCAATGGTCGTTTCATCCCCCATAGCTTAGCACGCTCCCGGGAGGCTGTGCAGGCGGGCGCCATACCGTTCCTCGGCGATCTTGCCTAGCCGGTGGCCGCGGACTGGAGGGAGCGGGGTACCCACTGCCGCAGACGGTCCTCCGCCCGCGCCGTCAGGGGGCGGAACGACGGCCCTCGGCGGTCGAAATACAGTGGATAGGAGCGCAACGCCGTGCAACCCTCGTTGGGGGATACGCCGACCTGCACCGCTGCCACGACTCTGGTACACCGAGGGAGCATCCCGCTTGTCCAGTTCCCCAGGGAGTAGAAACACAGGCAGCTGCGGCCGTCTCCGGCCTGGAAGCTCTCCACTGGCTGGAGGACGTGCGGGTGGTGCCCGGCGATCACGTCCACGCCGGCCTCCATCAGTCGATGGGCGAGACGCACCTGCGGGTCGCGCGGGGCGAGTTCGAACTCGAACCCCCAGTGTAGGCTGAGGATGACAAGATCGGCTGCGCGCCGCATCTCCCCTACCGTGGCCAGGAGCTTCTCCAGCCCTGCGCCATCCGACCCAGGCGCATTCAAGCGCAGTCGGTTCACGGGCGGCTTTTCGGGGAGCGGCCGGCCGTTCGTGCTGTAGGTGTAGGCGGCCAGGGCGACCGTGGTTCCGGCAATCTCAAAGAGGCGGTACTGTCGCTCCCCGCGGCCGACGCCGAGGGCGGCGATCCCCTCTGATTCCACGAGCTCTGCCGTGCTTTCCAGCCCTTTGGCGCCCTGGTCGAGGCAGTGGTTGTTGGCCAGGGAAAGCGCATGCGGACGCAGGGGAAGCGCAACCCGCCGAAAATACTCCCGCGTACCGTTGAACCGGGGAAACCCGCGGGGCCGGGCGTCGGGGAGCACGGGGAACTCCAGGTTGGCCAGCGTAAGATCCGACCGGCTGATATTTGAAGGAAGCCGAGCGTACAGCCCCTCGCCGGTCCTGGGCATACGCCGCCAGAACATGATGTCGCCAAACAAGGTCATTGTGAGAGCGGCGTCGTGCGGATCGCGGTCGGGGAGGGGCAGCCGGCTGAACTGGCTTGGAATTTTCGGGCTGATCGGGCCCAGGAGGAGTTTGCGGACGTACAGAGGGATATCCCGCAGGGTGAAGTCCTCTAGGCTCCCTTCGGCGGGGCCGGTGAGGAACCCTCGCAGCCTGTCGACCATCGACATAGCACCGGGGGGACTGTCCCCATTACTCATAGCGCAGGGCGTCCACCACCGGCAGCTTGGCTGCCCGTCGGGCCGGCCACAGCCCGGCAAAGGCGCCGATAGAGAAGGAACCAAGCAGCGTGATGAAAATCAGCATGGGGCTTGCTACAACGGCCACATGTATATCGAACACTCTGCCGATCGCCGCCGAGGTCAAGGCGCTGACCCCGAGCCCGAGGACGGTGCCCACGATGCCGCCGACTAGCCCGATCAACCCGGACTCAATGATGAACAGAAGCATGATGTTCCCGTTGCTGGCGCCCACGGCCTTCATGATCCCAATGTCTCTCGTCCGCTCGAGTACAGAGGTGAACATCGTGTTCATCACGCCGACCCCGCCAACCAGGAGCGATATCCCCGCTATCCCGGCCAGGAACGCGCTAACCGTGGACGTAACCGTGCCGATGGCGTCGCTGATGTCGGTGTAGGTCACCGCCGAAACCTCGGTGCCCTCGGCCCGCAGGTGCGCTTCGGCCCGATCGGCGACCTCATCCACATCCCATCCCGACTCCGTCTTGACAAGCGTAAGCCGGACGTCGTTGGCGCGGTCCCACAGAAACCCCATGGTATTATAGGGGACGTAAACCGTGTCCGCGCTGTCGGCCATTTCCCGAGCAAATCCCGGCTGCTCGGGAGCATCCTCCATTTCCGCGGACAAGATCCCCACCACCGTCAGCGCAAGCGGGTCCATGTCGGCATCGCCTTCCACCGTCATCGTGTCGCCCAGCTCGACGTCCATCTGCTGGGCCACAGCGTGCCCGAGAATTGTCACGTCTTCGTCGCCCTCGGTGAGTAGCCGCCCGCCCGGCTCGACCTCCAGCGTCCCCAGGAAGGACTCGAATTCCGTGATGAGCTCCGGTGAAAGTCCCACCACCGGGAAGAAGCCCCGCACTCTTGTCCCGTCCTTCTCCGGTCCCTCCACGAAACCCGTCTGCTGGCGCACCGCGGCGGCGGACCTCACACCATCAACGTTGCGCAGCCAGTGCAGGTCCAAGGAGAACTGGCTGCGGTTGCCTCCGCCCGATCCTGGTCCGGCGAAAGCTCCCTGCGGCATCAGAATAAACGTGTCCACCCCGAACACCTTCGCCACCTCATCGTCGATCGTCCGCTCGAGGCCAAGACCGATGGAGATCAACGCCACCACGGCTGTGATCCCGATAAATACACCGATCACGGTCAGCCAGCTGCGCATCCTCCGGTGCGCAATGCTCGATCCCGCCAGCGCGAGGAAGTCCCTAAGCATTGTGCGTCTCCTCCACCACACGCCCGTCCCGTAACCGGATGATCCGGTGGGCAATCGCAGTGGCCTCCGGGTCGTGAGTCACCAGGACCACCGTTTTGCCGTCTTCGGCGCTGAGGCGCCGCAGGAGTTCCAGGATCGGAGCGCCGGTCTCTGAGTCCAGATTCCCGGTGGGCTCATCGGCCAGGATTACGTCGGGACCGTTGACCAAGGCGCGGGCGATTGCCACCCGCTGGCGCTCTCCGCCGGAGAGCTCGTTGGGCTTGTGTTTGGCTCGGTCTTCCAGCCCGACCCTTGCCAAAAGCTCTCGGGCACGGCGAGCACGCTCGCGCCTCCCGATCTTGAGGAACACCATCGGCAGCTCCACGTTGCGCTGGGCGGAGAGCGTGGGGACCAAGTGGAACGTCTGAAAGACGAACCCCACCTTCCGGCCCCGCAGCTCGGCCAGCTGCCTTTCTCCGAGCTCGTGGAGATCGTGGCCTTCGATGGCGGCGCGGCCCGCCGTGGGGGTGTCCAGTGCCCCCAGAATGTGCATCAGGGTTGACTTTCCGGATCCGGACGGCCCCATCAGCGCGACAATCTCGCCCTTGCCGATCTCCAGGTCGAGCCCGCGCAGGGCGTGCACGGCGCTCTTTCCCAGCTGGTATTCCTTGGTGATTCCTCTTAGCTCAAGCAGGCTCATCGTCTTCGTTCCTTGTCCTCCACGGTAGGGGCGGCCGGTGCTGTGAAGGCATAAGCATAATTAGCGCGATGACTCTCTCCGAGCCCGACATCCAAGCCCCTACGTCAGGCAGTACGTTAACTCCAGAGGCTCGGCGTTTCAACGTCCTGATCCTTGCTTTGCTCCATGCTTGGGCTACCACAGGTGGGCCTGTTAGCCCTCTGTTCGGCCATGGTCCGCCGGGGGGAGTGGCTGAATGTGCGTTCCATTACGTCCACGAGCGTCAAGTCCCAGGTAACGCTTCCCACTTGACGCCATCGTCCTGCCGCGTGATGCGGTGCTATGCTATGGGAGATTGGTAAACCCCAAGGGGGTGCAATAGTGCCATGGGCACAGAGTGGAAGCGTTTAGCAGTGTGTGCTGCGGTTTTGGCCGTCTGGATGGTAGGGCCCAGCGGTCTGGCGGAGGACCAGCCGGAGTGCACCATAACCGTGCAACCGGATCAGTCCATCCAGGAGATTATCGATAACGCCCGCCAAGGCGATGTGATCTGCCTTGCGGAAGGGACATGGGAAGAGAACATCGTCATCGAGAAAAGCCTTACCCTGCGGGGGCAGGGAGCGGAGCACAGCCTGGTCCATGCTCGAAAAGAGGGCCCCCCTGTGATAGAGATCAGCTCTCCGGAGGGGACGGAGGATGTGCAGGTTGTGCTGGAGGACCTCTCAGTTACCGGGGGCAATTGCGAGCAAGGCTATGGAATCCTGGTCGGCGACTCCGTCCGGGCTACTATCACCTCCTGTACTATTTCCGGAAACAAGACCGGCATCTACCTGTGGGGATCGGCCGAGGCCACGATCGAACGTAACCGGATCGTGGACAACAGGGGCTATGGGGTGGCCCTGTACGAGCAGCCGTGCGTTGACACGGACGAGGTGTTCATCGGCCGAGTGGCTGGCTACTGCAACAAGATCCGCCGCCCCGGAATGCCCGAGGGGAACGAGAAGGGCACTGTGTGCCCGGATGACCTCGAGTTCCTCCACACCGAAGAAGGCGGAGAGTTGGTCCGCCGTGGCCTGGAGGTCACCAGCACCGCGGGCGGTGAGGTAAGCGAGCCCGGTGAGGGACTGTTCGCCTACAAACACGGCACCGAGGTCCAACTGCTGGCTGAGGCTGAGAGCAGCTATCGATTCGTTGGGTGGGGCGGCGACATCGCCACCATCGACAACCCCAAAGTGGCAGATACCGCTATCAACGTGCTCGCTGACTGCTCGATCGTCGCCGAGTTTGCGCCCCTGACCTACACCATCACGGCCACGAGCACCGAGGGTGGAACGATCGACCCTGAGTGTGAGGTGAACGTAGAGCACGGAGAGAATCAGACCTTTTCCCTCACCCCCGATAGGGGCTGGGAGATAGAAGATGTGCTGGTGGATGAGGAGTCCGTGGGCGCGGTGGACGAGTACACGTTCGAGGACGTAACCGAGGATCACACCATCCACGCCGAGTTCGCACGGATAGAGCGCGAGCTGAATGTTTCCAGCACCGTGGGCGGCAAGGTGACCGATCCCGAACAGGGCGTTCACGCCTACGGCCACGGCACGGAGGTGGAGCTGCGCGCCGAGGCTGACCACGGCTACCGCTTCGTGGGGTGGACCGGCGATGTCGACACCATCGACGACCCCAAGGGGGCAGATACTGCTATCACCATGCTCGACGACTACACGATCGAGGCCGAGTTCGAGCAGAAGGTGCACAAGCTTTTCATCTCCAGCACCCAAGGCGGAGCGGTGTACGAGCCTTGGGAAGGGGTATTCACCTACGACCACGGCACGGAGGTGGAGCTGCGCGCCGAGGCTGACTGCGGCTACCGCTTCGTCGAGTGGACCGGCGACATCGACACCATCGACGATCCCAAGTCGGCAGATACAGCTATCACCATGCTCGGAGACTACGCGATCGTCGCTGAGTTCAAGCCCTTCACCTGTACCATCACCGCCACAGCCACCGAGGGAGGCACGATCGAGCCGGCGGGCAAGATTGGAGTAGAGCTCCGAGGGGACCAGATGTTCACCATCTGCCCCGATGGCTGCTATCAGATCGCCGACGTCCAAGTGGACGGGGAGTCCGTGGGCGCGGTGGAAGAGTACACGTTCGAGGACGTGCGCGATGACCGCACCATCCACGTCGAGTTTGAAATGGGCGACGTCGTGCAGCCGGGCGAGTCCATTCAACAGGCTATCGATCAAGCCTCCGCAGGCGACGTGATTTGCCTTGCACAAGGCGAGTGGGTGGAGAACCTCCGCGTCGACAAGAGTGTCACCCTGCGGGGCAGGGGAGCCGAACAGACCCTCATCCGGGCGGAAAAGGAGGACATGCCCGTAGTGCGGATCGGTTCGCGCGCAGGCGAGGACGCCCCCCGCGTCGTCCTTGAGGAGCTGCAAGTGGCCGGGGCCCGCGGATACGAAGGCTACGGAATCATGGTCGAGGGCCAAGCGCAAGCGACCATCAGCCGCTGCGAGGTTTCCGATAACAAAACCGGGATCATGCTTTGGTTGCGTCCCCAGGCCACCATCGAAGGGACCACCGTCGCTGAGAACGAGCGGCATGGGATAGTGGTTTCGTTCTTCGCCCACGCTACTATCGAGGGGAACAAGATCCTGGCAAACGGCGGCTACGGCGTCACTTTGTACACGCGGCCCTCCTACGACGTAGGCGTGGGGTTCAGTGGCTACGTAACCGGAGCGCGTAACACCATCCCTGGGACCGATGAGCCGGATGGCAACGAACTGGGCGCAGTCCCCCCATGTCGGCTGGCCTTCCTCATGACCGAAGAAGGGGGCGAACTGGACCGCCGCCAGTGAGCTAAAACTGCTTGACGTGTTGGAAGACTAGGCAATCAGGACGCGGCCGGGGACAACACCAACCCCGGCCCTGAGGAGGACGTACCTAAGGAGGAGGCTCAATCTTCCGCGGACAGGAGGTCCTGGAGCTTGCGTAAGGCCTGCTGGTGCGAAGGGTGTCTCAGCTTGTCCAAAGCCAAGTTCTCTATCTGGCGTACGCGCTCCCGGGAGACATCGAACATGGCGGCTACCTGCTTCAGAGTACGAGCATGGCCGTCTTGTAGGCCGGAGCGGAGCTCGAGGACCTCCCGTTCCTTGGTGTCCAGCTCCTGCAGCGCCCGGGCGAGTTCCGCTTTCACCTTTGCCCGTAGTGCCTCCCGGGGCGGCGAGGGGGCCGACGTATCCGCGAGGAACTCCCCCAGGGGAGCCCCGTTGTCGTCCGACAGAGGCCGCTCCAGGGAAGCCGTGTGTGGGGTGGTCTGGTCGATCTTCTTCACCCTGTGCACACTTGTACCCAGGAGCTTGGCCAACTCTTCATAGGTGGGGGACACCCCGTGTTGCTGGATGTACTCCTGACGCAGGCGGTGCAACTTCTGTAGCGCCTCCACAGCGTGCATGGGAACTCGGATGGTGCGTGATTGGTCGGCGATAGAGCGGGTGATGGACTGCCTGATCCACCAGGTGGCATAGGTGGAGAACTTGTAGCCTTTGCGCCAATCGAACTTCTCCACCGCCCGCATGAGTCCCATGTTCCCTTCCTGAATTAGGTCCAGGAAAGAGACTCCCCGGTGCATGTACCGCTTGGCGATGGACACGACCAGCCGTAGGTTGGCTACAGTCAGCCGCTTCTGGGCAGCTTCCCCCTGGCGGGCCACAAGCTTGAGCCGCTCTGCCTCGTCCGGGGAGAGCTCATCC
>JAWOCQ010000057.1:0-5479 GCA_046483725.1 Candidatus Bipolaricaulota bacterium | reverse complement strand
TCGATCCCGAGGAGCGGCGGGACCTGCTGGCGGACCTAGAGAGACCGCTGAGTTATTTCCAGTTCCTTGACGAGCTTGACACCGAGGGAGTGCCGCCTTTCGCGCCGCCTGCAAGCCCGGCGGAGGCCTGGCGTGAGGACGAGGTGGCGCCGTCCCTTTCTCAGGAGGAGGCTTTGGGGCGGGCTTCGGAGGCGCGGGAAGGCTACTTCGCTGTGCCCCGTCTGTTTGAGGATTCGCACGAAGAAAGCTGGTAGGCGAGCGAGCTTTCCCGTATGATCAGGGCCCATGGGCGCTGGATGGCCAAGGGCCTACAAGTCGAAGGTTGTGGAACCCATCCGCTTGCCGGAACGGGGCGAGCGGGAAGCCTCCCTAGTGCAGGCAGGGCATAACGTCTTTCGACTGGCC
The DNA here is from genome assembly GCA_046483725.1 of Candidatus Bipolaricaulota bacterium. Classification (GTDB taxonomy): domain Bacteria; phylum Bipolaricaulota; class Bipolaricaulia; order Bipolaricaulales; family Bipolaricaulaceae; genus T3SED10-47. Next base: position 5,074 of record JAWOCQ010000057.1, on the reverse strand, counting down.
TCGGAGGACATCTACGTTGACCTCCTTACCGATTCGGGCACCGGGGCTATGTCGCAGGCTCAGTGGGCGGCCCTGATGCAGGGGGACGAGGCTTACGCCGGCTCTCGATCGTTTGCAGCGTTTCGGGACACGGTGAGTTCGATTACCGGTATGCCCTACGTCCTTCCCACGCATCAAGGGCGGGCTGCGGAGCACGTCTACTTCTCGTCAGTTGTATCTCGTGGGGATGTTGTTCCCAACAACACCCACTTCGATACCACCCGAGCAAACATCCTGGCGCAGGGCGGCCGGCCGGCCGATCTCCCCTTGCCGGAAGCGTGGGATCCGCAGGTGGATCTCCCCTTCAAGGGGGATATGGATGTCGACGCGCTGGAAGGTCTGATCCGAGAGGTCGGCGCTGATCGGATTCCGGCCATTTTCGTCACTGTGACCAACAACACCGCTGCTGGCCAACCGGTTTGCATGGCCAATTTGCGTGTGGCCGCCCGGGTGGCGCGGGCGCACGGGATACCGCTTATGCTGGATGCCGCGCGCTACGCGGAGAATTGCTTTTTTGTCCGCGAGCGCGAGGAAGGTTACCAGGGTTGCGAGATCGTAGAGATTGCACGTGAGCTCTTCTCTTTGGCGGACGGTTGCCTGATGTCGGCGAAGAAGGACGGCCTGGGCAACATCGGGGGGTTCATAGCCCTGCGGGACCCGGAGCTCTTTTCCCGTTGCCGCGAGCGGCTGATCCTGGTGGAGGGATTCCCGAGCTACGGGGGGCTGGCCGGCCGGGACTTGGCCGCGCTCGCCGTGGGGCTGCGGGAGGCGCTAGAGCTTTCGTACCTCAGGGAGAGGCTGGGGCAGGTACGCTGGCTGGGAGAGAGGCTGCGGGAGGCGGAGATCCCGGTGTACTGGCCACCGGGGGGCCATGCGGTGTACGTAGATGCCTCCGCCCTCCTTCCTCACATCCCCCGGGAGGAGTTTCCCGGGCAGGCGTTGGTCTGTGCGCTGTACCTGGAAGGTGGTGTCCGGGCGGTGGAAGTGGGCTCGGCGATGCTGGGTGAGGCGGCGCGCTTGGAGCTCGTGCGGCTGGCTGTCCCCCGCAGGGTGTACTCACAACAACACCTGGAGTGGGTGGTGGACGCTCTGATCCGCATCAGGGACAGGGCGGGCTCGGTATCGGGGATGCACTTGGTGGAGGGGGAGGGCCCGCTGCGGCACTTCCTAGCTCGGTTCGCGGCGGTGGACTGAATCTATGGTCCTGGTCTGGCTGGGTTTCGCCTTTTCCCTTGTCTTCTTGCTCACAGTGGCCCATTGGAGCCTGTGGCTCGCCATGTTCGGCGCTGCTTTGGTGTTGGGGGTGTTTGCCCTATCCCCCGGGGCGCTGGCCGGGGCCGTAGCCGCAGTTCTGGCCGACCCATCGGTGATGCTACTGGGGCTTGCGGTCTCCATAATCCCCATGATCGGTGGCTCGCTCGAGCGGACAGGGCGCATGGATTCATTGGTGAACAACATGCGTATACCCCGGCGGGCGTTCGTGGGGGTGTCGCCGGCGTTACTGGGGATGCTTCCCATGCCGGGGGGAGCTTTGCTCTCCGCGCCGCTTGTGGAGCGGGCTGGCGGGGCGCCTGCGGATCTGCGAGCGGCGGCCAACGTGTGGTTTCGGCACGCGCTCCTTCTTGTGTACCCACTGTCGCCCGCGCTCATCGCTGGAGCCAAGCTGGCGGGCTTGGAGGTGTGGGAGGTAATCTCCTATCAGCTGCCCGCGCTGGCCCTGACCGTGCTACTGGGCTATGTGTTTTTCTTGCGCCGGTTCGACGGGGCGATGGAGCGGAAGGGCGTTTTCTCCCTGGGTGGGCTGCTGGCGCCTTTGGGGATCCTGCTTGTGGCACCAGGGCTGGACTTCGCCTTCAAGCGGCTGCCCGCGCTTCCCGTTGCCGAGCTGGCCACGGTGATCGGGGTTTCCGTAAGCCTTGCCCTTGCTGTGTGGAGGCGTATGGACCTCCGTCAGCTGGGGGCTATGGTGGTGCGGGGAAAACCCTGGCGGTTCGGGCTAATTGTAGTGGGGATGTTTTCGTATTTGGCGGTATTTCAGGCCTCGGGTGCCGCGCAGCTCATAGCCGATCTTCACCTCTCTCCTCAGGCCCTTTGTGTGGGGATCGCCCTGTTGCTTGGGCTGGCCACGGGACGGCAACAGGCGCCCGCCTCCATCGTCATTCCTATCTTTCTGGCGGCGTATGGCGTGATGACGCCGTGGGCATTCGCCATTACCTACTTTGCCGTGTATATTGGCTTTGTGATGTCCCCGGTACACCCTTGCGTCACGGTGTCCGCCGAGTACGCTGGCACTACCCTGGCGGGCCTGCTCAGGCGAATGCTCGTTCCGAGCCTGCTGGGTCTGGCGGCGCTGCTAGGGGCCAGCTACCTGGTATTTTGAACGGCCCGGGGCCTACATCAGGGTTCAGGCGCAGATGAAGTGGATGACGTCGCCATCCTGAACAACGTAGTCCCGGCCGGCCCGGGTGATCTGGCCTGCATCGCGCAACTCCCGCTCTGTGCCTGCCGACAACAGGGCCTCCGGGTCCATTACTTCGGCCAGCACGAAACGGTCCCGAAAGTCCCCGTGGATTTCCCCTCCGGCATCGGGGGCCCTTGTTCCCTGCACAACTGTCCATGCACGGACTTCCGGACCCTCCACCGTGTAGAAGGTGACGAGATTGAGAAGCCGGTAGGCCGCCTGCAGAAGCCGTTCCAGAGCCGAGCGTTGGATGCCCCATTCCTCTAGGAAGGCCACTCGCTCTTCCTGTCCCTGGGCCGCCTCGGCGACCTCCGCCTCCAGCCGTCCGCGGACTGCGATCCACGGCGCTCCCTTGCCCTCGGCGAGCGAACGCAGCGTCTGTAGATGGCCGTTTTCACCTTTTTCCCCTAAGTTGGCTATGTACAGGACGGGTTTGGCCGTGAGCGGGGAGAGATCCTTGAGCTGGGCGTGCTCGGCCTGTGACAGCGATAGCTCGCGCAGGGGTGTTTCGGCCTTCACGGCCTCGATCAGCCGCTCCAGAGCCTCTAGTTCTGCCCTGGCCGCGCGGTCCCCGGTCCGAGCCACCTTGGCCGTGCGCCCCTTGCGGCGGTCCAAGGTCTCCAGGTCCTTGAGCAATAGCTCCGTCTCCACCATCTCCACGTCTCGGTTCACGTCCACGGCCCCGGTCGGGTGGGGTACCTCTTCGTCTCCGAAACAGCGGACAACGTGGAGGATGGCATCGCAGCCCCTTATCTCCGCAAGGAATTGGTTGCCCAGGCCTTCGCCTTGGGCGGCCCCGGCGACCAACCCGGCGATGTCCACCACCTCGATGGTGGTGGGCACCTTGCGCTTTTCCGGATAAAGAGAATGGAGTTGATCCAGCCGCTCGTCGGGGACACCGGCCATTCCGCGGTGAGGGTCGATGGTGCAGAAAGGATAGGCCTCCACGCGGGCCCCGCCGGCGGTGAGGGCGTTAAACACGGTCGACTTCCCCGCGTTGGGCAGGCCCACCAGCCCGAAAGACCGGCTCACGGCAGTCGACCCTCCAGAAGCTCGCTGACCTGGGCCGGGGTACGGGCCACCGGAATTTCTCGCCCTTCCAGCCGGGCGGCCTTGGCTTCCGCAGTCCCCTCTCCAGCGGAGATGATAGCCCCGGCGTGCCCCATGCGCTTTCCTGGCGGTGCGGAGAAACCGGCGATGTATGCCACAACCGGGATCTGCAAGCGCTCAGCGATCCAGTCTGCGGCCTCCTCCTCAGCAGTCCCGCCGATCTCCCCCACCAATACCAATGCTTCGGTCTCCTCGTCCTCGGCTATGAGGGGAAGAAGGTCCGCGTAGGTGCTCCCCACCACGGCGTCTCCCCCAATACCGATCACGGTAGACTGGCCTAGGCCGGCTTGTGACAGGTTGTGGGCGATCTCGTAGGTCAAGGTTCCGGAGCGGGAGATAATCCCCACCGGGCCGGGGTTAAATACATCCCCCGGCATGATGCCCAACTTGGCCTTGCCGGGGGAGATGACCCCTGGGCAGTTGGGACCGATCAAGCGTGCACCATAGCCTTGCACCAGAGGCAGGGCCCGCAACATGTCATGTACAGGGACGCCTTCAGTGATACATACCAGGAGGGAGGTTCCCGCCTCGGCCGCTTCCACCATAGCATCGAGAGCGAACCTGGCGGGCACGAACAGGATCGACGCGTTGGCGCCGCGCTCGCGGACGGCCTGCTCCACTCTGTCGTACACCGGGAGGCCCTCGATCTCTTGGCCCCCTTTGCCTGGGGTAACTCCGGCGACCACTTGCGTTCCGTACGCGATCATCTGGCGGGTGTGAAACATGCCTTCGTTGCCCGTTATCCCCTGGACCACGACTCGTGTGTTCTTGTCCACCAGTATGGACACGCCTCTCACCTCTCTAGTGACGGAAAGCATAGGCCGCCTCGCATGTGCGAGCAAGAGACAATGGCCGCCAAGTTGAGCTGTGGCAGCGGGCTGACTAGCATCTGTTCATGTCAGCCTTGGTGGGCGTGGAGGGACGCGAGTAGCCTCCCTGAACCTAAAGAACTGTTACACTAAACTGGTATGAAAGCCCGGCTGTACGGTTACTTCGGCCATGGCAATCTGGGGGATGAGGCCATCCAAGAGGCATGGCGGCGAGCTGTGCCGTCGCTCCGGCGGGCCCACGTGCAAGCGCCGCCGCGGCTTCCCCGAGGGCGTGGGGTGACCCTTTTTGCCGGGGGAATCCTGCAAGACAGAAGCTCGGTTCGTTCGCTCATTTTCTATTCGGCTGCGCTAGGTGTGGCCGCGCGTGGGGGGCCCTGCGGCCTGGCCGCGGTGGGGGTTGACGTTCAGAGCAGAGCAGGGCGGTTGGTGTTGAGTCGGGCGGTTCCCAAAGCAGATTTTGCATCGGCCCGTGATCCGAAGTCGTACCGGGAGCTGGCGGACGTTGGGGCCAAGCCCCGGGAAGCCCGGGATGTGGCGCTGACTCTCTCGGCCCCGCGGCATCAAGGTGGAGGCCCGGTGTTGGTGAATCTAACCCCTGCGGTGCCGCCGGCCGTCCGGCATGCCGTGCTCTCCT
>JAWOCQ010000101.1:0-7270 GCA_046483725.1 Candidatus Bipolaricaulota bacterium | reverse complement strand
CATCGGTCATACCTAGCTCCCGCAGGAGTTGTGTTGTCCTCTGGCCGTGTTGGTCGGGGTTGTCCTTTGTTTCCTCGTAGTCGAGATCGTGAACCAGGCCGGTTAGGGCCCAACGGTCCGGGTCCCCTCCGTGGAGGGGAGCCAGGGCTCGCATGCCCGCCTCCACCGCCAACATGTGCTTAACAAGGTTCCGGTTGCCAACCTTCGATTGCACAAGCTTCAACGCTTCTTCGCGATTCATGGTACCTCCTTAACGGCTGCCGAACTGGCTGCCTCCGCCGACGACACGGCGGGGTCGGACAGGAGCGCCAACAGCCCTGGTCGGTCCGGCTTGGATGTGACTACTTCCCCGGCGCGACGGACCAATACCGGTGGGGTCTTTCCTTCCCGCAGTGCGGCCCGCAGCTTGGGGTCGGCCTTGTGCATGATGTAAGCGCACAGTTCGGGGAGGGGGCAGTCGGCACAGCGCGGGCGTCCTGCCACGCACACTTCCCTTCCCAACCTGATCATGTTTAGGTGGAGTGCGGTTTCCCGCCCTGCAGGGATCACCGGCGCGAGGGCCTTGTGGGGCTCGACGCCACGTCTCACCACACCGAGCCGTGTGGTTACCCGGCCGACGTGGGTATCCACAGGGAAACGCGGGATACCGAAGCCCATGAGGAGAATGATGTAGGCGGTCTTCTTGCCCACCCCTGGCAAGGACAACAGCCAGCTTTCGGCCTCCGCGGGGGGCATGCGCCTCAGAAACCCCAGCTCCAGCCTTCCCTGACGGGCCTGGATTCGGCCAAGCACCTCCTGGATCCGCTTTGCCCTTTGATGATGGAGGCCTGCCCCCTTGATGGCGTCGGCCAGCTCTTCCACAGGGGCTTCCAGCACCTCCTCCCAGCTGGCCCAGCGGCTGCGTAAGGAGGCGTACGCCCGGTCTCGGTTGCGGTCCGAGGTGTTCTGCGAAAGAATGGTTCGCACCAAAAGATCAAGAGGTTCCTGCCGCTTCTGGGGAGGCTCTCCGTAGAGACCGGTCAACCGGCGGTGCACCTCGACTAGCACGGCGTGGGCATCCATGGGTACAAGCATAGGGTAGGGGGTGGGAATGGGCAACGCAGACCGACTGCGCGAGGACGCTTGGTAGATCTGCTGGCTACATGTTCCACGGGGACGAACGTGGCGGACTTGTATCTGGTACTTGCAAGGAAGGAGGAACAGTGATCAAAGCGCAGAGCGAGAACACAGTGATGGTGCGTCTGGAGGACGGGGAACGCCTTCCGGATGTCCTACTCAAGATGACAGTGGGGGGGACGGCCATCCTCGCGGGTGTGGGTATGCTGCGGGATGTGGTCCTGGGGTACTGGGACGGAGAGCGCTATGTCGAGGAGCCCCTGGATGAGCCGGTGGAGCTTCTCTCTTTTCAGGGAAACATCGGGGACTTGGACGACCGTCTGGTGGTACACGCTCACGTGGTGGTGGGTCGGCGAGACTTGACCGCCTTGGGCGGCCACCTGCTCCGCGCAACGGCCCACAACACCGTTGAGCTCGTGCTCCTCAACCTGCCTGGAGTGAGGCTTGTGCGCAAACCGGAACCCAGCGGGCTTCCGGGGCTGTATCCGAGTGAGGAGGGGTGAGGGGTCGGGGGCGCTCAGGTTCGCCCTTTGGTGGTACGACGCAGAACGCAGAACCAAGAACACGAAGCCTCACACCTCACCTCCAACTCTTCACAGAATAGAACCCCGGTCTACGGTCAGCGAGAAGGTCGTTCCAGGGGTTGAGCCGCTTGTCCTGGGCGAGGGTCGGATCCACATCCAGTGCCTTCACGTCCTCGTCTTCCTCAGGCGAGGAGGCCAGAAGCGTCCCCACCGGGCTGACGATTTGGGAAAGCCCGGTGAACCTGAGGGCCCTGCCGCCCCGCTCCTCGGCCCCCACACGGTTGGCGGTGACCGTAAACAGCCTGTTCTCCAACGCGCGCACTGTCATGGTACGCTGGGCAATGCCAGGCATGACCAGGTTTGCAGGATGCGCGATGATCTCCGCCCCCTGTAAGGCGAGCGTGCGTGCTGCCTCAGGGAAGAAGTGGTCGAAGCAGACCATCACTCCCACCTTGGCCCCGCGCAGGTCGAGCACGGGGAAGGGTGTGTCGCCGGGGGCGAACCAGCGCTTCTCCTCGGCGAACAAGTGGACCTTGCGGTAGACGGTCACCAGTCCGCGGGGGCCGACCGCCACCGCCGAGTTGTAGGCCTGGGAGCCAGCTCTCTCGGCCAACCCCGCCACGATATGGGCCTTCAGCTCCTGCGCCGCCTCCACCAGGCCCTGGGTGGTCGGCCCGTCGGGCACAGGCTCGGCCAGCTCTTGCACCTCGTCGTGGGAGGCGAAGACATACCCGGTGTTGAACAGCTCGGGAAGCACCCACAGCTCCGCTCGCTCCCTCATCAGGAGCTTGCGGGCGCGTTCGAGGTTCGAACTCGGCTCTCCGAATGCCGGTTCCATCTGTACATAGCCCACGCGCATGCCGAAATTACTATACCGCAACCCGCCACCTCCTACACGCATCCGGCTACATCCCACCCGGCTGCCCTGCGGTGAGGGTTGATGCCTGCTCAAGCGGTCGCTGGGTTAAGCTGGATCCACCCTTCCCCCGGTGGTGCAAGCTGGGGGCAAGGCCGATTGGGTGGAGGCGGACTATTCGTTGGAAGGGGGACCCGCCGGTTAAGCAAGCAAGGACGGTCTTGCAGGAGCGACCGACGCGGGTACAGTGATCGCGTGGGCACAGGTGAGGAGCAGCGAGCGCGCCGGTTGCGGATGGTGGGCGCTGTGGCGTATGCCGCGGCGGCCTTCCTCCTCCTTTCTACACTGTTCGGCGTTCTTACTGGGACGTTGGCGGCGGAGGACGGGTTGACTGTCGATCCGGCGACTATTGCCATGACCATCGTGTGGCTGGCAGTGCTACTCCTCCCATTGTGGGCCGTGCGCTGGGTGCACCCGGATCGCATGGTCCGCACGCTGGTTGCCGCGTTTGTGGGCTTGCTGGTCCTGGCTGAGTTCTCAGGGGTGGGCTACACGTTGTGGGGAGGGGAAGACGCTTCGGGCGTGGCGGTGCTGGCCGTGTCCGCAGTGCTTTCGCTGGCGCAGCTTGCGGTCGGTCTCTTTTTGGGGGTCCTCCTCTGGCGCCGGCCTGATGGCCTCCAGGGGCTGCACATCGAGCTCTCCTGGGCGCTGATCGCTTATGCCTTGTTGAGCGCCGCTTGGCTGGCGCTGCCCGAGGTGTTGCTTCCCCTGTCGGGGGTGGCCCTGACGGTGGTGTACATCGGCCTGGGGATAATCCTTCGCCGGGCGGCCGTTTATGAAACCTGACTTTCAGGCGTTGGAGCAAGCGCTGCTCTGGCACCTGGGGTGTCATCTGCAGTTTACGGATGCCGATGCAGTGAAGCTCCTCTTTCAAGCCGTGTCGGGGATGGATCACCTCCTGGCCGACCGAACGGCGTTTCGCCGGGCGCTGGAGGCCGAGTGGGCGCGCTCGGGACATCCGCTTTCCCACGAGCGGCTTCTGGAACCTGTGCACCCTGGACGAAAAATCCTGCGGCTGAACCTGCGGCCGGCCAAAGCGGCAGGCATCCCCAAGGGGGAGCTCATCTGGTTTCTGTCCGGCCAGTCGCTGATCGGGGGATCTCGCAAAGAGCTGGCAAGGACAGCATGGTGGTCGGTGGAGGCGGCCCGCCGCGGGCGGATTCCGCTCCCGGCTTCTCGGCTTAAGGAGCTGTGGGATGCGGCGCTGGGGCACGGGCATCCGCCTGGCCACTCCCCCGCCTACCGCAGGGCGGCGAGCCCAGCCTATCGTCTGGTGCACAGCGCGCGCGATCCGGAGTTCAGTCGGCTGATGACGAAAGCCCAGCTGTGACGGGTGCCCACGCCTCCGCGGCCAGCCGCGCGTTAGCCTTCGGGCATCCTTCCACCTTCCAACAACTGGAGCTTGGTGGCCAGCCTTGTCCGATCGCGGTATGGGCCTTGCAATACTGTATGATTCGGCGGAGGAGCTTGCCCTGTAGGGGAGTGGCGGGTGCAGGTAAGGAGCATACGTTTGCGACGGTGGGAGTTTGAGAGCTTGGTCCGGGAGGCACTGGCGGAGGAGCTTGCTGCGGGGGTGCTGGACAGAGCGAAGGAGGAGGTGGCGAGATGGTCGAACGAACCGAGGCGACGATAGCTGGAGCTACGTTATGGTTGGTCGGCGGCGATATCACCAAGCAGGAAACCGAGGCGGTGGTCAACGCGGCCAACCCCGACCTGGCCCCCGGTGGTGGGGTGGCCGGGGCGATCCATCGAGCGGGAGGACCGGAGCTCACCGAGGCCTGTGCGGAGATTCGCCGGCAGCAGGGGCCGTTGCCCACCGGGGAGGCGGTGATTACCAGCGGGGGGAACCTCCCCGCGCCCTGGGCGATCCACACCGTGGGCCCGGTGTGGCACGGGGGGCAAGGAGGCGAACCGGAGCTTCTGGCCCGCTGTTACCGGGCGTGCCTTGCGCTGGCCCGGGAGCGAGGGCTGCGCTCGATCAGCTTTCCTAGCCTCTCCACCGGGGCCTACGGCTATCCTGTGGGTCGGGCGGCGCCCGTGGCGCTGGGGGCTGTAGGGGACTTCCTGCGGGAGAACCCTGACTGCTTGGAGGAGGTGCGCTTTGTACTCTTCTCGGAGCGGGACCTGGCGGTTTATGCTGATGCCCTGGGTCACTTATAATACTCTATGGATCATGTCAAACCGTCGTCGCCGCGGGATACTGCTCAGGTCCGCTTCCCCGACGGCCGGGTATTCGAGGGCGCAGTGGGAACGCCTTTGGCCGCTTACACCCAAGCGGCTTACCCTGATGCGGCGGCGCCTCCCGTGGCGGGGGTAATAGGCGGCGAACTCAAAGAGCTTTCCTCCGAGGTGAATGGGGACGCTGAGGTGCGCCCCACCTTTGTCACCGACTCGGAAGGTATTCGCATCTACACCCGCTCGCTTAGTTTCCTCCTAGTGGCTGCGGCCCGCGAGGTTTGCCCGGGAGCGCGGCTGGTGGTGGACCACTCCGTTCCCTTTGGTGGTTACTACTGCCGTGTGCTTGACCGGGAGCCCCTGTCGGCCGAGGAGCTATCGGCCCTGGAGGCCCGCATGCGGCGGATGGTGGAACAAGACCTGCCCATTGTTAAGGAGCATGTCCCCAAGGAGGATGCTTGCCGTTGGTTTGCCCAAAACGGTGCACAGCATAAGGCCGACCTTTTCGGGTATGCGTGGGACGAGCCCACGGTGCCTTTGTACAGGCTGGGGGAGGCACGGGACTACTTATTTGGAGCGCTCGTCCCATCCACGGGCTACTTGCGGTATTTCTCGCTGGTTCCGTATCACGATGGGTTTATCCTCCGCTTTCCGCGGCGGGAGCGGCCCACGGAGCTGCGGAACCTGGAGGACTACAGCGCGCTATGGCAGGTGTTCCAGGAGTACGTGCGTTGGCTTGAACTCCTGGGCGTGTACGACGCGTGGACGGTCAACGAGGCTGCGGCCAGCGGCCGGCTGCGTGAGGTGATCCTGGTCTCCGAGGCGCTGCACGAGCTGAGGGTGGGGGAGGTCGCGCGCCGTATCGGCGGCCTTCCCGAGGACGAGCGCCGCATCGTGCTTATAGCCGGCCCCACATCCGCCGGCAAGACCACGTTCACCAAACGGTTGGCCGTGCAGCTTTTGGCTCAGGGGTTGCGGCCGTACCCAGTGGCCATGGACGACTACTTCCTCCCCCGCAAGGAGATGGCCCGGCGAGGCCTCACCGACTTCGACCACCCGTCTGCAGTAGACTTGCCTTTGTTTCAACAGCACGTCGAGGAACTTTTGCAGGGGAAGCTGGTGCAGCTGCCCCGGTTCGACTTCCCCAGTGGGGAGCGCCAAGCGGGGCAAGAGCTTCGCCTGGGGGGGGATGCAGTGTTGTTGGTTGAGGGACTGCACTGTTTAAACCCTGAGCTCCTGCCCGGCGAGCTGGGGGCACACGCGTTTCGCATCTACGTTTCGGCGTTGACACAACTCAAGCTGGACGACCATGTGCGGCTCTCCACCACCGACACCCGGCTCATCCGCCGCATGGTGCGGGATGTGGCCTACCGCGGGTATACGGCAGAGGACACCCTGCGGATGTGGGCGAACGTCCGCCGGGCGGAGAAGCGCAACGTGTTTCCCTATCAGGGACGTGCACACATGATGTTTAACTCCGCCCTGGCCTATGAATGGTCGGTGCTGCGACCGTTGGTCGAGCCTCTCCTTCGTCAGGTGCGCCACCCGCGCCATAGGCTGGAAGCACAGCGCATACTGGAAACCTTGCGCTGGTTTAAGCCCTATCCGAAGGAAGAAGTGCCTGCCACGTCCGTCTTGCGTGAGTTCATCGGTGGCGGGATCCTGGTAGACTACTTCCCCAGCCCCGAGGAGCGGGCGGCAAGGAGGAGAAGATGAACGGACAAGTGCCGTGGCTAGGGTTCGACAAAGTCCAGGAGCAAATCGGAGGAAACGGAGCTTTTCTTATCGGTCAGGCGCCGGGAGGTAAACCCAACCCGATGACCATCGGCTGGGGTTTCGGGGGTACCTGCTGGGGCCGGGCGGTGTTCTTGGTCTTGGTGCGCCCCTCCCGCTACACGCACGGACTCATCGAAGAGAGCCGGGAGTTCTCGGTCAGCATCCCCGCAGGGGGGCTGGAGGAAGAACTCGCCGTTTGTGGGTCCAAATCCGGCCGCGAGGTGGACAAGATCGGGGAGCTGGGCCTGGAGATTGTGCCCGGAACGAAAGCGCAAGTCCCTACCTTGGGTGTTCCCGGAGTGCACTATGAATGCCGGGTGGTGGCCAAGACCCGCCTCAGCGAAGGCGGGCTTGTGAGCGTCGAGCTGCGGGAGCGCTACTATCCGGGAGGCGACCTACACACGCTCTACTTCGGTGAGGTGTTGGCTGTGCACCGCCGGTGAGAGGCGGTGAAAGACACTACACGGGAGGCACGCCAGGTACAAATTGCTGTTCTTCGATTGGGGCGGCGCCTGGGTCCAAGGCACGGCATTGGACTGGATGTATCTCCGTCGGTGGGCGCAGGAGCTGTCGGTGGAAGGGTTGCTTGACGAGCTGGAACAGGCCTTGGGGTCCGGGGGCTAGGCCCCGGACCCCGTGTCCGTGCGGTTACTCGTCCTCTTCCGGCTCTGGCTCCGGTTCTGGCTCGCCAGGTTCGTAAGGCAGAGTATCAGGCACCTCTGGTGGCGGAACGGGGCCTATGCCACCGAAGCTCAGACGCACG
>JAWOCQ010000067.1:0-27423 GCA_046483725.1 Candidatus Bipolaricaulota bacterium | reverse complement strand
AGAGAAGCCTCCTCTGGCGGCCGGCCCAAGAACGCGATGTCGCCTACACGGAGACCGGGCAGGCGCTAGCCGTGTGGTATCAGTTCCTCCACCTGGCAGGGCGCGAGCTCGTCGCCCGAGGGGCTCCGGAGTGGCTCCGCTGGGAGTGGGAACCGCTCACCCCAGACAGCGTGCGCAGATTGCGTCAGGATCTGGAGCTTCCCCACAACCCGCTGTGGGAGACGGCCGCCCGGTACCTTCCCGCCCTAAAGGAGGCAGCGCGCGCACTTACCATGACGCTCAACTACAACGACTTCCACTGGTCGAACCTCGCCCTCTCCCGCCAGGGACCGCTACGGGCAGTGGTGTTCGACTACCATCTGCTCGGAATCGGGCTTCCCTGGAGTGACTGCCGCAATGTGTGTTCCGGCCTCGCCCGTCCGGCCCAGCAGGCCTTCCAGGCTGCCTACGGACCCCCCGACCCCAAAGAACGCGTTTTGGACGACATCCTGGCCCCTCTGGCTGCCCTGCAGACAGCCGTGGCCCGCCCTACGTTTCCCCGTTGGGCGCGCTCTCTCCTCGATGACGTCGAGTCCGGCCGCCTGGAGAAAAAGCTGCACCGCGCAATCGCGGCCCTGTAAGGCGGTCTCCGCAGTCGCAGGGCAATACTCCCAACCTCTCAACGCACTACTCTGGCCGCTCGGGAATAATCGCCCAGGCGACCACATACACGATAGACAACGGGATCACTGCGGTGAACACTGCGGCGACCATCAGCCCCACCCGGATCAGCGTCGGATCGACCCCGGTGTACTCGCCAAAGCCTCCGCATACACCGGCGAGCATCCTGTCATTTCGTGACCTGTACAGACGCTTCATCGCCACCTCCTCTATACCAGCAAGCACCCATTGTGCCCTATGCCCCACCGGTCACAACGACCGGCCACTTGCCCAATAACCAGCCAGGAGTAAGCTTAACTAGCTATGCGCAGGATCGCAGTGCTGACAAGTGGTGGGGACGCCCCGGGGATGAACGCCGCCATCCGGGCGGTGGTCCGCAGTGCTCTGGCCAAGGACGTCTCCGTGACGGGGGTGCGAAACGGCTACGCCGGCCTCATCTCGGGGAATATCACCCCCCTGGGCGCGCGCGACGTGGGCGGGATCATCCAACTGGGCGGCACCGTGCTCGGCAGCGCCCGCTGTCCGGAGTTCGAGACCGAGGAAGGCCGCCTGCGCGCCCTGCGGGCTCTTCACCAGCACGATGTAGACGGGCTGGTGGTCATCGGGGGAAACGGCTCCCAGGCCGGCTCGCACGCCCTGTCGGAGATGGATTTCCCAGTGGTCGGCGTGGCCTCCACGATCGACAACGACCTCTACGGCTCGGAGATCACCCTAGGCGTGGACACCGCCCTCAACATCGCCCTCGAGGCAACCGACCGCCTCAAGGTCACCGCTGCCAGCCACCAGCGGGCGTTTCTCATCCAGGTCATGGGGCGAAACTGTGGGTACCTCGCCCTCAACGTGGGGATCGCCGCCGGAGCTGAGGCCATCGTCATCCCCGAGGTGGAGACCGCCCCCGAGGATGTGGCCCAAGAGGTGCGGGCGGCGTACAGGCGAGGAAAGTCCCACGCTTTGGTAGTCGTGGCCGAAGGGGCCGAGTACAACGCCCCCCGCCTGGAACAGTTCTTCCACGAAAACCGCAAGCGCCTCGGCTTCGATCTCCGCGTGACCATCCTCGGCCACGTACAACGCGGCGGGGCGCCCAGCTCGGCGGACCGTCTCCTGGCAAGCCGCCTGGGCGGAGCGGCCGCCGAGCGGCTAATCGACAGCGAGCCGGGCGTGTTGATGGGGCTTCTGGGGGGCAAGGTCGCCGCCACCCCGCTGGCGGAAGTGGTGAAAGGCACAAAGGAGATCGACCCACACCTCTGGAAGCTGGCCCAGGTCCTCGCCCGCTAATCTTCAGGCCCCCGCAGGCAAGGAACTATACCCCTCCTTTCTACAAAGCGCCGCACCCATGAACAAAGGACCGTCGAGTCCCTGCTCCCGGCGGTCCTCAACATCAACGGACCTCTATTTGGGTAGCTTTCGCCCTATGGTCCTCTGCGCTCATCCTCCTCGTCATCGTCTTCCTCGCCGCCAGGCGGACCGGCATCCTCAGGTGGTCCAGCATCCTCAGGTTGTCCGGCGTCCTCAGGAGGTCCGGCGTCCTCAGGAGGTCCGGCATCCTCAGGAGGTCCGGCATCCTCAGGTTCTCCGGCGTCCTCAGGAGGTCCGGCATCCTCAGGAGCCCCAGCATCTTCAGGCGGTCCGGCATCTTCAGGAGGTCCGGCGTCCTCAGGCGGTCCGGCATCCTCAGGCGGTCCGGCGTCCTCAGGCGGTCCGGCGTCCTCAGGCGGTCCGGCGTCCTCTGGCAACCCTTCGGCCTCCCCAGCAATACTCATAGCGATCTCCGCGAGTTCCATCCCAGTCAGCTCGCGCCCTTCCCGCAACCGTTCGATGGCCGAAGCCTCCACGCCCAGCTCCTCCAGGAGCTCCGCCGGGATCCCGTCTACCTCGCCCTCAGAAGCCAGGTCGGCTAGTTCATCTGCCAGGCGGGCAACCTCGTCACCGAGCTCAGCCTGGTCCGAGCCCCCCTCCCGGAAGGCGCTGAGTGCGGCCCCAAAACGGTCCTCCACCTCTGCAAGCGCCTCGGAGGGAACTCCCTGCTCCTCCAAATAGCTCCCAAGGCTCCCTGCATAGCTCCACAGGGCCCGGGCCAAATAATCTCTGTCCAGTCCTTGTGTTTCGGCCACCCTCTCCATCAACCGCAGGCCCAGTGTAATGCCGATGTCCTGCCCCTGGGCCAGCACCGGGAACCCCCCTAGCAACAAAGCCAGTCCCACGGCAAGCGCCACTCTAACCCTCATCGCTAATCACCTCTCCCTGTATTCTATTGTGCCACAGATGGGAGTCGCTCAGACACCCTACTCCGTATCCGCACCCTCCAATAGCGCGAGAAACGCGGTCGCCCCCTGGTAGCCCTCGGCCCGGGAGAGCTCCTCCCCCGACCCGTCCAGTAGGACGAACGTAGGGACGCCCCACACCCCGTGGCGTCGCGTGAACTCCTCGGCATCGGAGTCTCCCCCGTGGGTCAGGTCCACGCGCACCAGCGCCACCTCGCCAGCGGCGGCGAGGACCTGTTCGTTTCGGAACGTGGTGTGGCTCATTTCCCGGCACGGGGCGCACCAATCGGCATAGAAGTAGAGAAGCACAGGTTCCTGTGCTTCCTGGACTGCAGCAGGGGAATACGGCTCCCAAGCAAGTCCTCCCCCCGCCCCCGCGGGAAGCAACAGAAGCACTGCCGCGGCGATCCCCCCACCAAAGGCGCTCATGCGCAGCGCGGACAGGGCCCAGCCAGTACGGCCGCGGACGGCGAGCCATCCCAGGTATCCCCCGCCGGCCAGGGCCAACGCCGCGCCCCCCCAGCGAGCCACCTGCCCGGGAAGAATGGGCGACAGGAAGTAGAGGGCTACCCCAAGAAGCACCACCCCGAGCAGCCGCTCCACCCACACCGTCCACATCCCGCCCTGCGGAAGGCGCTTTAGACGACCCGAAAGGAGCGCCAACCCCACATACGGGACCCCCAAGCCCAAGGACAGCGCACCGAACATGCTCAGTCCAACCCACGGGTTCCCGGTAGCCCCCACGTAGGCAAGCAGAGCCGCCGAGACTGGTGCCACACACGGCGCAGCGACCACCCCCGCCACAAGGCCCATGGCTAGCGCCCCGGGAACGCCTGATCGCGCCCGGCCGGTGATGGCCCTGGTGAGCGCCGCCGGGGGACGAATCTGGTACAGCCCCAGCAGGCTCAACGCCAGCAGCACCATCACCCCAGCCACCCCCGCCAGAACTGCCGGGCTCTGCAGCACCGCCCCCAAGAGCCGGCCAGTGAGCGCGGCGGCCGTGCCCAGCGCCGAGTAGGTGATTACGATCCCCAGCTGGTAGAAAAGCGCCATCAACACCGTGCGCCGGCCCTGTCCCCCGGCCTGCTGGCCGAAGTAGCCCACGGTGATGGGGATCATGGGGTACACACACGGAGTCAGGTTGAGCCCCAGACCGAGTACGAACACCACCGCCAGCGCAAGCAGCATGCCCCGCTCGCCGACGAGTCGCGCCACTGTGTTTTCCGCAAGCGGGTCGGCGGGGGGTCGCCGATCATCTACCTCCCGAGCCGGCGGCCCGATCCGGAGCGCGGCCGTCGCCTCTGCGGAAGCCGGCGGCAGGCACACTTCATTGTCGCAGGCCTGATAGTTCAACCTGAACACGATGTCGCCCGTGCCGGCCGCCTCGTCGTCGGCGGCTATCCGTGCCACTAGGGGGAACTCGTCCTCGTATACGGCCAACTCTTGTCCGGCAAACCCAAAGTGTTCGTAGTAAGGCTCGGGGTACTCCACCTCCAACAGCCGCACGCCTGGAGGACCCTCGAGAGCGAGCTCGGTGGGGATCAACGTGGGCAATGTAGGCTCATGTGCGTTTACGTGCCAGCCGGGGGTGACATCCACCAGCACGGTAATCTCCGCGGTTCCGCCGGCGGGAAGCTCGATCTCGTCGTGCTCCAGCGAAAGCTGCACCACATCGGAAGGGTTCTGCGCCCACCCGAAGGTTACGGCCAACCCCAGCACCAGCAGCCCAAGGCACCAGGCTCTCCCTCTCACCCTTGGTTCACCCCCATTGCTCACCCGCAAAATGTAGCGGGGGGCCGCCCCGGGCAACAGGACAAGCTTCCCCTCGTCGCCAGAGCGACCCCCCACCGAGCACTGGAGGCCTAGCTCACACCTCGTTATCGCCGATCTTCAGCTCGTGCATTCCCCCGCAGCCTCCCTCGGTGAGGGGGGCTTCACAGAGCCCCCGATAGCACGCGCCGTGTGTGGTGATACCGTATTGCTCGACGTCCACTCCCTGATCTGCAAGGTCGGCCGCCACGTAGTAGTCGCCGTGCACAAACTGCAGCCACTCAAGGACCGCGTCTCGCATCTCCTCTACGGTGAACTCCCCTTCCACCGCCATATGGGCCGCAAGCCCGCGCGCCGTCCGCACCAGGTTGCACAGGAGATCGGATCCTTCACAACAGCAGCCCGGCAGGTCATAATCGTCGCAACACGGAGCCACTAGAGGATCGAGTAGCTCCAGGACCACTTCCATCTCGCCGGGCGACAGGTTGTCATACAGCCGGTAGTTCCACTCGAGGAACATCTCGGCGTTCTCCCAAGCCAGCGGTATGTCATAGATAGTCTCCGTCCCTTCGGCTGGAACGATCTCCTCGTACAATGCGTCCACGTCCTCCGCCTCTTGCCCTCCCCAGCCCAGCATGCTCACCAGCGCAATGCCTACTGCAGCCGTCAGCGTAATCATCACCGGAATCCACCACCGCTGGAGCACCCTCGCCCCGACCCTTGTCCTCTTCCTCTTGTGCACCTTGCCACCTCCTACCCCTCATGGGGTGGGTATGTACCTTTGGGCACCAGCCTGGCAGGCCCGTGTGAAGATACGGTGGATTGGTCATGCAGATTTTCAGGGTGGCGTCCAAAGCACGTTGACCAAATGCAACCCACGAGGGTAGGATGTTATGTGTGCAGCCACCCCACCGGGGGTGGGCTGGCTCGCCCCAGGGAGGGCTTTCGGGGCTAAGACAGGGGAGGCAGACATGACCCGGCATAGGGTGAGGATTGAAGGCATGACCTGCGGGCACTGCGCCCAAGCCGTGGAGCGCGCCCTGCGGGAGGTACCCGGAGTGCTGACAGCCGAGGTAAGCCTGGAGGACGGGCAGGCCACTGTTACTTCCTCCGACGAGGTGAGCACCGAACAGCTGGCCCAGGCTGTGGCCGAGGCCAGCTACAGCGCCGTAGGAGAGACCCCCGCTCCTGCAGCCTCTGCCAGGGCAGCCGACACAGCGGAGCAAGCGCATCGTGCGGAGCTTCCCATCACCGGAATGACCTGCACCAGCTGCGCTGCCAATATCGAGCGGGCGCTCAACAAACTCCCTTCCGTTCAACAGGCCAACGTGAATTTCGCCAGTGAGCGAGCCACCGTGATCAGCCGCGAGGCTCTTCCGACTGACAAATTACTCCGCACCATTCGCCACCTCGGCTACGACGTGGGAAGCAAGCGGTTGCAGCTTCGGGTAGGCGGGCTGGATAGCAAAGGCCCCAGCCCCGTCCTTCAAGCGCTGGCGGAACTCGAGGGCGTGGTCAAGGCCGAGGGAGGAGAGCAGGACGCGACCATCGCCGTGGAGTACATCCCTACCCTGGTCGACCAACAAAGCTTGCTCAAGCAGCTCTCCCGGCTGGGGTACGCCGCCGAGGAGTTAACAGAGGAAGAACAGGAAACGGGCGACGGGGAATACGTGGCCGCCCGCAAGCGCCTGCTCTACTCCCTGGTTCCGGGCGTCATCATCATGGCGCTCATGATGGTCCACTACATGTTTACCCCTATGCCGCTATACGTCCCCATCACCTTGATCCTCGGCTTCCCGGTGGTGTTCGTGTGGGGCTTTCCTACTCTCCAAAGCGGCATAAGAGGCTTTCGCTATCTGCGGCCGAACATGGAATCGTTGATCCTGCTCGGGTCGGCGCCTCCTTACCTGATGGGGATCGCCGGCATCTGGTTCCCCTACGTCACCTTCGTGGAAATGGCCGTGTGGATCATGATCTTTCACCTACTCGGGCGCTTCCTGGAGGCCAGGGCCAAAGGACGCGCCTCGCAGGCCATCCGCCGCCTGCTACACCTTGGCGCCAAGCGCGCGCGTGTGTTGCGCGATGGCCAAGAGGAGGAGATTCCCTTGTCCCAGGTCCAGGTGGGCGACCTGATGGTGGTGCGCCCGGGGGAGAAGATCCCCACCGACGGCGAGATCGTCGAGGGCGAAACCAGCGTCGATGAATCGATGGCCACCGGGGAGAGCATGCCGGTGGAAAAGGGACCCGGCAGCGAAGTCATCGGGGCCACTGTAAACGGCGGCGGCTTCCTCCGCGTGCGGGCCACCCGCGTGGGCCGGGACACGTTCCTCTCCCAGATGGTGCGCCTGATGGAAGAAGCACAAGGGAGCAAGATCCCCATCCAAGCGTGGGCCGACACGGTCACCGGCTATCTAGTTCCGTTTGTGATCGGCGTTTCGCTTGTGTCCATTGCCCTGTGGCTTACACTTCCGGGGTTCTTCACCGGCGTGATCGAGACATTCTCCTTTCTGCCGTGGGTCAATCCTGAGCTGCCGCTTGTTTCGCTGGCCATCCTTGCCGGGGTGGCCGTGCTGGTTATCTCCTGCCCCTGTGCGTTAGGGCTGGCCACTCCCATCTCCCTGATGGTCGGAAGCGGCGTGGGAGCAGAACAGGGGATTTTGATCCGCAGAGGGGCGGCCATCCAAACCATGCGCAGCATACGCGCAGTAGTTCTGGACAAGACTGGCACCCTCACCGAGGGTCGGCCCAAACTCACCGACATCGTCCCCCTGGGCGAGCGGAGCGAGGACGAGGTACTCCGCCTGGCGGCAAGTTTGGAACAAGGATCGGAGCACCCCCTCGGGAAGGCGTTGGTCAGCGCGGCCCACGAGCGGGACCTCCCCTTGGACGAGCCCCACTCCTTCTCCGCCCAGGTCGGAAGCGGCGTGCAGGGACTGCTCGACGGGCAGGAGGTCCGCGTGGGCAAGCCGGAGTTCGTCGCCCACGGCGGGGACATCGCCGCGACGGGCAACACGTTTGACCACCTCCAAGCGCAAGGCAAGACCGTGCTCGCAGTAGGGCTGGCCGGGGAGATCGTGGGCCTCCTGGCGGTGACCGACCCCCTGAAGCCCGGCGCCCGCGCGGTGATCGACAGGCTCAACGAGCTGGGCCTCAGGCCAGTGATGATCACCGGCGACAATGAGACCACCGCCCAAGCCATCGCCCACCAGGCGGGCATCGAGGAGAACCAAGCCCAGGTCATGCCCGACGAGAAAGTGCGCGCGGTGCAGTCAATACGCGACAAGCACGGCCCAACGGCGATGGTCGGCGACGGGATCAACGACGCCCCCGCCCTGGCCGCGGCCGATGTGGGAATCGCCATCGGCACCGGCACCGACATCGCCATCGAGGCGGGGGACATCGTGCTTGTGAAAGGTGAACTGGAGGGAATCGTCCGGGCAGTGGAGCTCTCCCAGGCGACGTTCACCAAGATCAAGCAGGGTTACTTTTGGGCATGGTTTTACAATGGCGTGGCGATCCCCGCGGCCGGACTGGGCCTTCTGCACCCGATGATCGGGGCGCTGGCCATGGCCCTCAGTTCGTTTACAGTGAGCATGAACGCCCTCCGCCTCCGCCGAATGGTGAGGGGTGAGGGGTGAGGAGTGGGAACAAGCTTGTGGCCTGTGGCGCGTGGCATGTGGGACCACAGTCCCCCGTCGGTAGCGTCCCAGACAAGCTACGCCGCTACCGGTTGAGGGCCCAGAATGTGCACCGTTGAACTATGTGAGCTGGAAGACTATAGATACAGTGGGAGGTGAGACATAATGGCGAAGACAGCCAAAGATCCAGTATGCGGGATGATGGTCGACCCGGCCGAGGCCCCGGCCAAGAGCGCACACCAGGGAACCACTTACTACTTCTGCGCCCCCGAATGTAAGGCGGCCTTCGACCGCGAGCCGGAGAAGTACGTTAAGCCGCGCCGTCGCTGCTGCGGATAAGGAGGCGATATGAACGATAGAGCGTGGGCTGTGCTGCGTCCACACCGAGTGGCCATCGTCGGCGTTGGCCGGGTTGGCGCCACCTATGCCTACACCCTGCTGACGCGGGGTACGGTGGGGGAAATCGTCCTCGTGGACATCGATCGCGAGCGTACTGAAGGTGAGGCCATGGACCTAAGTCACGCTGCGCCGCTGGCCAATCCCGTCCGAGTGTGGACGGGGGACTACAACGATTGCCGCACTGCCGACGTGGTGGTGTTGACTGCAGGTGCGTCCCAACGGCCGGGCGAGACCCGTATGGACCTCCTTCGACGAAACGCAGCCGTCTTCTCCGACATCGTGCCCCGCGTGGCCGGTCAGGGCATACTCCTGGTGGCCACAAACCCCGTCGATGTGATGAGCCAGGTTGCGTGGAAGCTGTCCGGGCTCCCCTCCCGGCAGGTCGTTGGCTCAGGGACGGTCCTGGACACCGCCCGCTTCCGACATCTTCTCGGCCGAGCTGTGGGCGTGGACCCACGCAACGTGCACGCGTACATCATCGGCGAGCACGGGGACTCGGAGGTCGCCGCCTGGAGCAGGACCACAGTTGCCGGCGTTCCTTTAGACGAGTTCTGCTTACGCACGGCCTGTCCGGTTTCGACAGTGGACCGGGAGGGGATCTTCGAGGCCACTCGTGGTGCAGCTCAGGACATAATCTCCCGTAAGGGGGCTACCTATTACGCGGTAGCCGCTGCGTTATCCCGAATCACCGATGCCATCCTCCACAACCAGCACGCGGTGCTCTCCGTCTCCACCCTGGCCCCAAGCGCCCTGGGATTAGGCGAGGTCTACTTGAGCCTTCCGGCTGTGGTGGGAAGGGACGGGGTGGAGAGGGTTGTCCCCCTACCACTGTCGCCAGATGAGCAGCAGGCGCTCGAGCGGTCAGCCGCGGTTCTCAGACAAGCGGTGGACGAACTCAGCTACTAGAGGTCACCCTGCAGCTCACAAGCCGTATACCAACCATGCCAACGCGGAAGCAGAACTTGCTCCCAACTGACAGGCCAGCACAGAGCCCCTGGAAGCGACCGACCCCCAAGCGCCGTGCCAATGCGGTTGTGGCGCTCGGACGGCCGTGGTAAAATTAAACGGGATATCAGGGTCTGTTTATCATATTACGGAGGGAGGACATGTTCACCCGGTCGACGCAGTACGTGGTCCTGGCGCTTGCCGAGCTTGCCGCCCAACCGCCCGGGACCCGCATGCACACTCGGGAGCTCGCCTCCGCTGCAGCTGTCCCCCCTTCGTTTTTGGCCAAGCTGATCCCCCTCCTGTCGCGTGCCGGGCTGGTCCGCGCCACCCGGGGCCGAACGGGTGGGGTGGAGTTGGCGCGCGCTCCCGGGGAGATCGCTGTCGCTGACATCATACGCGCTGTCGACGGGGAGCGCTTCTTTCAGGAGTGCCTGTTCAACCTGGAGCCCTGTGCAGGGGACGTCTCTTGCCCCATGTATCCGGTATGGGACCCCATCCGCAGCAAGATCACCGCTCTCTTTGAAACGACGACCCTCGAGGAAATCGCCCACTGTGGCCTGAGCAAAGGAAACCAAGGGACCCAAGGAACTGCAGCAAAGGAGGAGAGATGAGCGAGATGTTGGGCGGAAAGCGATTGGAGGAAGCTGCAAAGGGGACAGTCCCCGTGGGACCCGGGGCTCTATCGGTGGAGCAGCTAGAGGGCATCCTCAACTCGCTGCCCGTGGACATCACCTTCGTGGACGCCGACGACACCGTCCGCTACTACAGCGAGACCAAGGACCGCATCTTCGTGCGTTCCCGTTCGGTGATCGGCCGCAAGGTCCAGCAGTGCCACCCCCAAAAAAGCGTACATGTAGTGGAGCGCATCCTGCAGGAGTTCAGAAGCGGCGAGCGTGATGTCGCCGAGTTCTGGATCCCCTTGGAGGACAAGCTCGTCCACATTCGCTACTTCCCTGTGCGCGCTCCCGACGGCCGGTACCTGGGGACCATGGAGGTCACCCAGGACATCGCGCCCCTCAAAAAGATCGAAGGGGAGAAACGGCTCCTCGATGAGCCGGGAGAGGAGGAGTGAATGAGCCGTGCCGAGGAGTTTGCCCGCCGTCGCCAGAGGGGAAACCAGCAGCTACTAAGACGCGGGGACCTGTCCCTAAAGCGCTTTCTCGCCCTGGACGACGACGTCTACGCCGATGGCCAGCTGCCCGCACGCACAAAAGAGCTCCTGGGCCTGGTGGCCTCGCTGGTTCTGCGCTGCGATGACTGCGTAACCTACCATCTGCTCCAGGCCCGCCGCCACGGCGTGAGTTCGGAGGAGGTGATGGAGACAATGACCGTGGCCCTGGTAGTGGGCGGATCGGTCGTCATCCCCCACTTGAGGAAGGCGATGGAACTACTGGAGGAGGAAGAGCATGGCAACGATACAGCTTGAGCGGGGCGTGCACCCGGCAGCCGCCTACGCCGCCCTGCTTGTCCGGGCCCTCAAACCGCCGGCCCAGCAGGCCGCTTTGCTCACATCCTATGGGTGGGGAGGTGGCGCTGTGCGCCAGGTTGAACAGCTCCTCCAGGGGACAAAGCTGGAAATCGCCGGGGTGATCGAGGCCCACGGCGCCCCCCGCGCGGAGCATTATAGTCAAGCGGCCGAACTCGCTGAGACGCTGACAAGGGGGTGGGAATGAAGGCCGTACGGCTCCACACAACGGGTGGAGCGGACGCACTCCAGTTGGAGGAAGTCGCTGCGCCGGAACCGAAAGCAGGCGAAGCCGTGGTCCGCCTTGAGGCAGCCGCGCTCAACCATCTGGACATCTGGGTGCGCACGGGCAACGTACCCGTGAGCACCCCGCGCACCTTGGGCTGTGAAGGCGCAGGCCGTGTGGCAAAGCTCGGGCCAGGCGCCCGTGGCTTCCGCGAGGACCAGCCTGTGGTGGTCACTCCCTGGCTCTATCCCGCACGCTCCCCCAGGCCCAATCTCAATGCAGGGATATTAGGCGTGAGCCGCGACGGGTGCTACGCGGAGCAAGTGGCAGTCCCGGCCGATGCCTTGCGCCCCCTCCCCGAAGGGATGTCCGCAGTGCAGGGGGCGGCCTTCCCTCTGGTCACAAGCACCGCCTACCACATGCTCATCGGCCGCGGGCATCTCCGACCGGGAGAGACTGTGCTCATCACCGGAGCTACCGGCGGGGTGGGCACCGCCGCTGTGCAGCTGGCCCGTGCCGCTGGTGCCCGGATCATAGCCGCCAGCCGCTCGGGGGCGAAAGCCCAGCGCCTGCAGGAACTGGGCGCCCACGAAGTGGTGGACGCATCTGCCGACCTCGCCGAGCAAGTGCTCTCCCTCACCCAAGGGTACGGAGTAGACCTCGTGGCGGAGCAGGTGGGCGTGGCCGTGTGGGAGGCCTGCCTGGCGGCGACCAAGCCTGGAGGCCGGGTTGTCTTCTGCGGGGCCACCTCTGGCTCCCAGGTGAGCATGAACCTCCAGCCCACCTACCGGCGGGAGATCTCCATCCACGGCGTGTATGGAGCGCTACCTGAGGAGCTCGACCGCGTGTGGTCATTGGTGGAAAGTGGCCAGGTGCAGCCCCTCGTGGACCATACGCTCCCGTTGGACAAGGCCGCCGACGCGCACCGAATCATGGAACAGGCCGCCCACTTCGGCAAACTGGTTCTGACGATACAGGAGCGTGAGGAGTGAGGTGTGAGGAGTGAGGCGTGAGGAGTGAGGAGTGAGGTGTGAGGCGTGAGGAGTGAGGGGTGAAGCGGGCCAAAGTGTATGCTGCAGCTCGTTGGGGACGATTCTCAGTGACGGCCCCGACGCTGCGACTGCAGACGCCCACTGCCTACTCCTCACTCCTCACGCCTCACTCCTCACACCTCACTCCTCACGCAGCAAACAAAGGAGGTAGTAAATGAGCGAGAATCAAGTACTGCAGACGATCAAAGGGCGCAGGAGCGTGCACCGGTTCAAGCAGGATCCGGTCACCGACGAACAGCTGAACAGCATCCTGGAGGCGGGCCGTTGGGCCCCGTCCTTCGCCAACACCCAGCCCTGGAGTTTCCTGGTGATCAAGGATCCCAACACCAAAGAAGACCTGATGGAGGTGGTGGAGCGGGTGACCATCGCCCGTGAGGGCGTTAGCCAGGCGCCCGTGCTGGTGGCCGTCCTTGCAGACCCACTCAGGGATCCCCGCCACTACCTGGAAGCCGCCGCGGTCGCCGCCCACAACATGACCCTGGCCGCACAGAGCCTGGGCCTGGGCTCCTACTGGATCGGCATGTACGACCCGTCCGGAGGCAGGAACACTGCCGAGGCCAAGATGAAAAAGCTCCTTGGCGTGCCACGGGAGTTCCGCCTGGTTGCGCTACTCCCCATCGGCGTCCCTGCCCAAGTCCCCGAGAAAGATCGCGAGCCACTAAGGAGTACTGTCCGCTACGAGAAGTTCGCGTGAACCCAATCAACCGGGTGAACGGAGGTGCACAGTTGAAGTGCCCCTTGGCGGCGCCCGGGTCTGCCTCTCCCCGCGATCCTCCTCATGTGCACCTACGGCCGGGCGACAGGACCGACGCACGCCTCATTAAGTCGGCAGGAGGAACGTTCATGAAATCCTCGCTAGCGCTCCTGGGGCACTTGCGCGTGAGGCGCTGTCCCCGCCAGATCGGAACGGCAGAGGGGCGATAGGAGAAGCCCGGTGAGGTAGACAACGCCGAACGCCCAAATCACATCGGTGGCGAAGTGCATGCCGGCGAATATGCGAGCCACTCCCATCAAGCTGCCAAAACCAATGCCCAAAGCCAATCCCAGGTAGGCAAGTGGCCTGTTCCTACGCCGAAACAAGAAATAAGGAAACATCATATAGAAAGCGAGGGAACTGTGCCCGGAGGGGAAGGAGCTGTTCGGCCCCGCCTCCCCCATCATCCACACAGGGACAAACTCGTATTCACCGCCGAACTCCTCCACCTCGTGCGGGCGGGGCCGCTCCCAATACGGTTTAAGCACCTGGTCCACGAGCAGCCCCGGGCCGATAAGCATGAGCAGCACCATCAACAACGCTGCCCGGCGATAGGAAGCAAGCCATTTCTTAACGAAGCCAAGTACCAGCACTGCCAACGCCCCTATGGCAAGGCCAACGGGGATCGCCCGCCCATAGTCCTCCATAAACCGCCACAGGCCCCGCTCTCCCAAAGGCCACTCCTGCTCCGGGTGGAACACTTGCCTTTGGATCATCATATCCAGGTCGGTGAAAAAGAAGACCGCGGTGAGCGCTACAAGGAGGCCCAACAGGATCTTATCCACCGGCAACAGCAATCCAATCCTCTTCATACAGCTTGCCCCTTCACCTTCGTCCTATTCTAACTGCCCCTCCGTCGACGTGCTCCCCGCGGGTCGTCGGGGACAAGCCCCGACCAACGTCGGAGATAAACTCCAACGCTACCGGGGGAGGAATATACGTCGGCGCAGCTCGACCACCTCACCGCGCGGCCGGGCAGGTTGAGTTATAGTATCCCCGAGCCGGACTCCCGAGGGCCACAAGATGGAAAGGAAGCAACTCCATGTGGGCAACGTTGGAACAGATCATCGACAGACTAAAGCAGGGACGGGACATCCTCGTCATAGGCCACTCCCAGCCCGACGGCGACGCGATCAGCTCTGTGGCCGGGCTAGTGATCGTCCTGGAGCGTTACGGAGTAAGGGCCACCGGGTGCATTGCCGACCGGATCCCCTGGTATTATCACTCGCTTCCCGGGACCGAGCTCATCGCCACTCCCAGAGGACTCCGGGGACGCGCTTTTGACACCACAGTTGTCGTGGACTCCTCCGACCTTGACCGCATTGGCGAGGCCGACGCACTCCTCAGGGGTGAGCCACCGGACATCACGCTGGACCATCACCGCACAAACCAGGGCTTCGGGGGATTGGACTACTGTGACCCGGACGCAGCTGCCACAGCGATGATCGTCCTGGAGATCGCCAACGCCCTTGTTCCGCTTGATCAGGAGCTTGCGCAAGTCCTGCTCCTGGGGATAGCCACTGACACGGGGTTCTTCAAGTACGCCAACGCAGACGCCCAGGTGCTCGCTCGCGCCGCTGAACTCGCGGGACATGGAGCGCGTCTGCAGCCGATCGCCTCCGCCGTGGTTGAACACAGGACCCTGAACACTATCAAGCTCCTCGGCCGCATGTTCGACACTATCCAGCTCAGGGAAGGCGGAAAGCTCGCCTACGGCTGGGTCACGGGCGAAATGCTCCAGGAAACAGGCTGCACTGACCAGGACACCGAAGGCTTTGTAGGGGAGATCCGCGCCCTCCACGGAGTAGAAGTTGCCATCCTGTTCGTGGAATCGCCCGAGGGGGAAGCCCATGTGGCCCTACGGTCGAAGTCCTCCTTGGATGTAAGCGAAGTGGCCGCCGCCCTCGGAGGCGGCGGCCACGCACGTGCCGCGGGTTGTTCGCTGCCGGTGGAGCGCCTGGAGGAGGCGATCGACCAGGTGGTTACCGCCGCCGCTCAGGCCCTCCGCGCAAGCTCTTAGCGAAGAACCACCCGCTCCACCTGGATGTTGAACGCGATCTCCTCACCAGTGTCGCCACCGGCCCACTGCCACTCCACGACCATCTGGAAGGTCCCGAAGTCGCCGATCGCCCACACGTAGTCCACCCGCTCCCCCGGCTCCAAATGGGGCTCGCCGCTTACGCTAACCTCGAACCGGTGCACGGGGACTTCCAAGTCCCCGATCTCCCGCACTTCGGTGTCCACGCTGTCGATACTCACCCCTTGGTAGACTCCCGTGGCCACTTCCTCCACCGGGAAGGCCTCCACCATCATGAACGGCCAGAAGTATGCGGTCATCATCATCTCGATCTGTTCGGCAGGCATCCAGGCCAAGGGCACTAGCTCGCCACCCATTTCCAATTGTGCGATCGAGTCATCCTCGGCCAGCCAAACTCTCGCCGTCTCGCCGTCCATTACTAGCTCAACCAACGTTGTGTCCTCACCGGCGACCACCTCGGGCCCGACCAAGCGGTAACTCACCGCCAAGGTATCCTTCTCCACGTCGCCCTCGAACTGGGTCCAGGACCAGTCCATCTCCCGAACGGCAGCTACGAGATCGCCCACACTCTGCGGGTTGTACCACTCTTCCACTTCAACCTCGCCCGAACCAAAAGCGGCTACGCTCCCCACGATCAACAGCGCAGAAAGCGCTGCCATACCCTTCTTCCAAGGGCTTGCTGTACGCATAGTCCCCCCTTAGCGTTTCGCAAAGATGCACCATACTAACACACCGCTGCCCCCCGGCCCCACCCGCTTCAGTTTGGCATCTCCGGCGACACCGAGAAGTAGAGGACAGGCCGAGGCTCGCCCACCCCTTGGGCCACTCCGACGGTCAGCGACAGCGGTAGGTTGTACGAAACCACTGCAGAAAGCGTGGCCTCCACGGCCAGGCTCACCGCTCCCCCTTCCCGCGGCAAGGAGTCCCCCGCAGTCCCCGCCTCCAGAATCAGCCGACCCCGGAGATCGTCGAAAAACAGCGGCCGGTGTCCGAGGTTCCATTCGATTGACAGCAGCGAAAACTCGTAGGAGACGCCCGCCCGCAGGGCCTGGGGGCCGGACAGAACCCCGCGGGGAAAGCCCCGCAGGGCAAATCGTCCCTCGGTGCCACCAAGCTGGGGCTGCGCCTCCGGCCGCACAGAATCGGTCCACCCTGCCTCCAAGGCAACGGCCAGCCAGTGCGGCTCCTCCACCGGCAGCCGGAGTGACTGCTTAAGGCTCAAGTCCAGGGAGCGCTCCCGCTCGCGCTCCCGCATGGTCAGCGCTCCCCGCAGGGAGACCGCCTCCTGGCGGGCAGCAAGGTCGTTACGCTCGTATGCGCCTTGGCGCAGCCCCAAAGAGAGCGTGTGTTCGGCCGGCTTGCCTGGCGCCCTACCCAGGGAAAACCCCAGATCGGCCCATCGCTCGAGCGTCGCCCCCAGCTCCACGGGAAGGGAGAGCGTGAACCCTGCACGGCTCCCCCACCGGCCTGCACTCAGCTCCAGCTCGACGGGGAACCGCTCGCGGATGGTGTAGCTCATCTCCAGGGCCGGCAGACCGGCCTCCCAGTTCCAGCCCACCATCCCGAAGTAGGAGTGCTTCCCCAACGGGTCCTGCCCGGCAAGCGCCACCCCCAATCCGCCGGTAACCGGCACCGGAAGCCAAAACGCCGGAACCAAGTGCTCCAGCGCCCTGTACGGCCGCACCGGGTAATCCGCCTCCGGGTAGCCCAGCCACTGGGGGACTTCTTCCCAGGTGAAGCTTACCTCCTGCCAGCTGTCAGCCTCAAGGCGCAACCGGTAGACGTCGTACCCCTCGCTTCCATAGCCCACAAGGGCAACGTACTCCCCCTCGGGATCGACCGTCGGCGCCCCGGCGAAGCTCATCGTCCGCGTGACCTGGTAGAAGGCCTCCTCGTCCGTGCTGTAGGCGTAGACGTTACTGATCCTGCCGGGGTCCGAGGCGAAAAATATGTGCTCGCCGTCCGCCGACCAGACCGGATCGGCGACCTCGTTTCGATCCTGGGTCAGGGGAACGAACTCGCCCCCCGCCGTAGCGTCTCCCAAGTAGAGATCCTGGTAGCCGCCCCGCCGCAAAAGAGAAAGGGCAATCCTCTGCCCATTCGGGCACAGGGCGAACGAGTGCACGGCCGCCCCGGGGAACTCGGCCACGGTGGTCTTCTCCCAGGACACAAGATCCAGCCTCCGCAAGGCCGTGCTCCCGTCCCGCCCCAGGGCGCAGGCGTAGTAGACGTACCTCCCATCCGGCGATACGCGCGCGAAGTACGCCCGCTCGCCGCTCGTGAGCCGCCTCTCCCGCCCTTCGGCAAGCTCGTACAGGTAGAGATCGCTGAGGATGTAGTACGGCCCGTGATGGTCGAGCCGCGCGTACACCAGGCTCTGCCCGTCGGGCGTCCACGCAGGATGAGAGATATCCCCGGAGACAAGTTCTCGCTCCCCTTCCCCGTCCGGGCGCACGATCCGCAGTCCCCGGCGGGCCGTCCCGCGGTGGGTGTACGCGATCCAGTCCCCATTCGGCGACCAAGCAGGCGCCTCCGTGTGCCAGCCAAAGCTTGTCAGCCGCAGGCCGTGGGTGACCCCGGCCTCCTCCAGCGCCTCGATCTCCGGGATGAACTCCCCGCGCAGCCACTCCCGGAACTCCGCGTACAGCTTGTCCAGCCCCACGTCCAACGCCTCCCTGACAACCACATCGAAATCAGTCATCGCCCCGGGTCCAAACAGGTTCTCCAGCCTGCCAGCGTTGGCATCGTTGATCCGCCGCAGGGCGTCGTCCCCATGGGTCTCCTCGATGTACAGCATGAACCAGGCGGAAAAGTTATAGATAAGGAGGTTCCCTGCCGGCCATTCCGCACGATCGTAGAACTGCCTTAGCTCGTCGAGCTCGGGGATCTCCCCGTCCAGAACCAGCTGTCGGATCATGGCGCGGGTGCGGGCATCGTTCAGGCGCGACTCCCCCAGGTGTTTGTATTTCATGTATACCGACAACCCTTCCACGAACGCCCACGGCTTCCACATGTTGGGAAGGACCACCTTGCCCAGGAACTGCCGGGCGTCCTCGGAGATGCCCTCGGTCCGGTCCAGGTCGATAGCGTGTACCACCTCGTGGAAGACGACCATCTCCCACCAGGACTCAAGCCGCACATTGGACCAATCCGACAGCCGCCCTTGGAAGGAGAACACACCTATCTGATCGAAAAACGGATTGGCAAACCCGTTGGCAAAGTCGAACGGGTCCACGAGCATTATATCCAGCTTATCCGGAGCCCCGCCGAACTCCTCCTGCAGGGTCTCGTAGGCGTCTTCGGCCAGGACAGCCACCTCCTGGGAAACCCCCTCCAGCCCCTGGTGGAAGTGGATGCGAA
This sequence comes from Candidatus Bipolaricaulota bacterium, assembly GCA_046483725.1. Taxonomy (GTDB): domain Bacteria; phylum Bipolaricaulota; class Bipolaricaulia; order Bipolaricaulales; family Bipolaricaulaceae; genus T3SED10-47. Next base: position 8,852 of record JAWOCQ010000067.1, on the reverse strand, counting down.
AATGCTCCGTCTCCAGCGTCCAGAAGCTTAACTCCGGGTCCAACGCCGGCAGGCCGAACACCTGTCCCCAGCCCGAACACCCGGCCGCCAGTACAACGCCCAGGCAAACCAGTGCACAACGCCTCATCCCGCCCCCTTTGTGGACTTCGGTCAGTGTTCTGTGTTCGATGTTCTACGTATCACGCTGCGTTCTATGTTCGTTGTTCTTTGCTCTGGGTTCCATGCTCTCCCAAGCAAACTCCCCCCGTGTGCCAGAATGGGGAGTCGACCCCATCCTGTGACCCCTTGCCGCCATCTCCCAGCCCCCAAGAACCAATTGAACCACGTCAACCCGTAAGGACCGAGTCAGCAGGTTTTAGCCATATCTAGCTATAGCCAATATTGACTAATCGCCGGCAAGCCAGGCGGAGAATACGACATCAGTGATTGCGTACCCGTTGCCCTCATCCACAGCGAGGACCATCATGTCCTTGAGCCGGCTGAGCGCCGAGGAGATATCCGTCGGCTTTACCGCTCGGACAATTTAGCTGCTACTCACTCACTTCCCCCAAGCCTCTGAAGGAGCCCACACCGGTCAACGAACTAAATGGACCCTAGACAAGGCTACTGCGGAGCCTCAGGCCCTTCACCCTTGTCGCTCGGAGGGCCTTCTTCGCCTGGCTCGGAGCCAGCAGTCGCTTCCGGCGGGCCACTGGCGGAAGCCACTTCGGCCTGGCGCTCCTGGATTGCGTGCACCACAAATGCAAGCAACACCCCGGCGAACAACCCCAGCACACCGCCCACAGCCACGCTCATCCGCCGGCCGGGCGGGCTGATCGTGCGCACGGTTTCCGGCAGCGCTTCCTCCACCACCCGGATGGGCTCGGCCGTCTCCGCTTGGGCCAGCCGGGCGTCCTGCAGCTTGTCGCCCATCCGCTCGTAGCTCCGCTCAAGGACCCCGATTTCCTGTGTGAGCCGGTCCGACTCCGCCTCCACGGCGATGAGTCGTGTGCGCATCTCTTCCAGGCGAAGCTTGGTATCGTCGGCCTGCTCTTGGAGCGAGGTCACATCGCTCGACAGCTCGTCCACCTCGGCCTCGGCGGCGGCCACCTCGGCGCCCAGTTCGTACTCCGCGGCCTGCAGAAGGTGCCGCACCCCCGCCTGGTCGGCGGCCGGTGCGTCCTCCACGGCCGCGCCGCCTCCATCCACCAGGGCCCACAGCGCCTCCGTCTCCCCTACCAGGTGGGCAATATCCGCTTCCAGTTCCTCGACCTCCGCCCGGGCGGACACCACGTCACCACGCAGATCGATGTACGCCGTGTTCAGCACCTGCTCCTCGATGGAAAGGTCGAGGAACCGTTCGAGCTCTTCCTCGTCGCGCTGGCCGACCCCGCCACCCAGGAACTGCCACAGCGCATCCGGCGACACCCCACGCTGTAGCGCGTAGTGCTCTGGCTCCTCCGCCAACGCTTCCTCGAGGGACGCCAGCCGCACCTGTGCCCGGCCCAACTGCCTCTCTTTGCCACGTAGCTCGTCGATGTGTCTGCTGTAGGCCCGGTCCAGCACCCCCGTGCCCAACGCATAGCGCAGCGGTTCTTCCTGGAACCCTTCCAAAAGCGCCAGCCGGCTCTCCGCTTGCGCCAGTTCCCGTTGGCTCAGCGAAAGCTCTCGCAGGTGCTCGGCGTACACCTCCTCCAACGCAGCAAGCTCAGCCTTCAAAAGCTCCGCCTGGCTTTCCTTCTGCAGTTCTTGTAGCTCCGCCTGCTTGGCCCGCAGATCCTCCTCCACCTCGGAGAAGCTCTCGCTAATGTAGTCGAACGACTGCGCAATTCTGCTCATAAACAGCTCAGCGTTTTTCTCCACGAACGCCTCCGCCCACGCGTCGGCCAGCCTGGGAAGCTGCTCCCGGTCGCCCCCAGTAAACGTAGCCCGCATATACAGGGGAAACCGCCCGGGGAACTCGTCCGCCGCCGCCTCGTCGAGCTCCACGGACATCATCCGTTCCACACGGTTCGGAGTAAGTCCGTCCTCCTCCAGCTCGGCTTCCTCAATCACCACCTGCAGGAGATCCCGCCCCGTGGCGAACCGCTTGTAGGTCTCCGGGGAATAGACAGTGCCGGGGACCTCGTCGGCGACGTCGGCGGCCAGAGGAGGCAAGATGAGTAGTGCGGTTTCCACCCGATACTGGTCGTCCTGACGCATGCTCAAGCCAATGCCCGCTCCCACAGCCACGAGAAACGTGACCAGCACCACCCACTTCTTGCGCCACAGGACCACCAGGTAGTCCGCCAGGTTCACCTCGTACTCATCCATGCCTCCTCCTTCCCCCCCCAGAAACAGACCCCACCGTTTCCAGGCTGCCGTGGAATTAGCCAACAGCATTGCATATAGATCTAGCAACCACCCTCCGCGATTCCAGTCAAGTTAATATAGCAGAATCAAAGCTCATTGTGAACCTCTCTTCTCTACCACTCCAACAACGCTAAGCGGACACGGGACCCCTGCGAAATCCAACCAACTCAATGAACCCAACGACGCCAAAGAGCATCACCTACTCACTCCACTACAGTTGACACCCAGGATCCCACAGGCTAATGTGCCCCCCGGCAGTGGTAAATCACCGGTATGGGGGTGAAGTCTCCGTGGTAGAGGAGTACGAAGTTGACCTGCGTGACTACATAAGGGTTCTCTGGCGCTGGAAGTGGCTCGTGTTGGGTGTGTTGGCCGTGGCGGTCGCCCTGTCGGCGGCGTTCACGCTCACGACTCCCGATGCCCATCGGGGAGAGGCGGTAGTGGACATCCAAGCCCCGGCGGGGACTCCCGCAGCACACACCGGAGCCACAGAAGACCGAGAGACAGTTGTAACCACAGTGCGCACACGAGCGGAGACCCTGCCCGTGTACACCCTACCCACGCTGGACAAGCTGCTGCTCCTGGCCACCTCCCCCACGGTGCTGGCAGGCACAGTGGAAGGGACGAGCGTGAGCGCAGGATGGCTGTCCGCGCACCTGGAGGTCGCAGCGCAAGACGACATGCTGCACCTCACCCTGGAGGGGGAGATCTCCCCAGGGGAGATCGAAGCGCTTCTGCTCGGGACCGCCGAGGCCCTGGAGCAAGACCTCCAGGTCGGCCTGCGCGAGGCGGTAGAGGAGCGCCTGCAGATGATCCCCGAAGAGCGGCAGCTCGCTCTGCAGGAACGAGAGCTGCTGGAAGCCCAACTGGCCGAAGCACGCTCCCGGGCGGAGCACCAGCGGGACACCCTCCAGGATGAGATAGACCGCCTGCGTGAGGATCCCGAGCTCCTCTCCCTGGAACTCGGAGACCGCCTTACCCTGGAGGGGCACCTCCGCATGAACGAACTGGACCTCCTGTACACGCGCCTGGAACGCGCCCAGCTTGCCCTGGACGAGATGGAGCGCCGCGGCCTCGCCTACCTCCCCGGAGCGGAAGAGGGTGCGGCCCGGATCGAACACGAGCTCGCGGCCCTGGAGGCCGAGATCGAGGCGCTCGAGGAGCTGCGCGCCGCACCGCCGGACATGATCACCCTGCTGCGCAGCCCGGAGGGCGCTGTGGAGACACTACGCCCGAACCTCAGGATGAACGTGGCCGTCGCCGGCGTGCTGGGCCTGTTCGTCGGCGTGTTGCTCTCCTTCTTCGTGGAGGCGATGACCAAAGACCGCCGAGACCAGGAGCCCCCCGGCCCCAACACCCCGACCGAATGAAGCGAGGTCGCCGTCGGGGACAAGCCCCGACGCTACCCCAACGGGGGGTGTACACAGGCCACGCGCCACAGGCTGCAAGATTTTTCCCACACCCCACACCTCACGAACCCCGGCGAACCGTGCGTACCCTGTGTAATAGGCAGATCGCGGTGTAGAATGCAGCCTGCGACCCAGGTGCAAGGGAGACGAATATGCCCAGATACTTCGGAACGGACGGCGTACGGGGCAAGGCGGGAGAGGAGCTCTCCGCAGAGCTTGCCTTCAAACTGGGGCGGGCGGCAGGGCAAGCCTTCTCCCCGCGGAAGGTCCTCCTGGCGCGCGACACGCGCCTCTCAGGTCCGGCGCTCGCCTACGCCTGCTCCGCCGGACTGGCTGCCTCCGGAAGAGAAGTCCATCTGGGGGGTGTCCTCCCCTCGCCGGCCGTATCCCACCTCGTGGCCCGGGGAACCTTCGACCTGGGGGCTGTTATCTCCGCCTCCCATAACCCCCCCGAGGACAACGGCGTCAAGTTCTACGGCCCCACGGGGATGAAGCTTTCCCCAGAGGAAGAGCAGATGATCGAACAGATATTGGACAGCTGCCGATCCGGCTCAGAGCTCGGCCAGGTAACGCGCTACACCGACGCTGAGTCCCACTACTCCCAGCTCCTGCGAGAGGCCGTCGGCGGCCTCAATTTGTCCGGCGTGCGGGTGGCCCTGGACTGCGCCCACGGCGCCACGGCTCCCCTGGCCCCGGAGCTGTTCCGGTCCCTGGGGGCCACAGTGTCTGTGATCGGCGGGGAGCCCGACGGCTCCCGCATCAATGCCACCGGCGCCACGCACACCAGCGCCTTGGGCGAGCTTGTCCGCGCCGAAGGGGCGGATATCGGCATCGCCTACGACGGGGACGGCGATCGCTCCGTGTTCGTGGACAGCACCGGAGAGCTCGTGGAGGGGGATCGGCTGATGGCCGCCCTGGCCCCGTACCTCCTCGCCTGGGGGGAGCTCACCTGCCCGGCGGTCGTGTTCACCGTTCTCGGGAACCTCGGAGCCGAGCAGTACCTCACCGGCCGCGGGTTCACCGTGGTCCGCGTGCCCGTAGGCGACCGGCACGTGGCCCAGGCCATGGGGGAGCAGGAGATCGACCTCGGAGGGGAGCCCTCGGGGCACATCGTGTTCCGCCGCCACTCCGCCACCGGCGACGGGATCCTGACATCGCTCCTCGTCCTCTCAGCCTTGCGCCAGGCTGGTTGTGACCTGCGTACGCTGACTCGGGACGTCAGGCTCCTCTCCCAGGTGCGCGTGGACATCGCTGTGGCCGACCACTTGACCGTCCTCCAGCGCCCGGAAGTACAGGCCGCCATCCACGCCGCCGAAAGCTCCCTCAACGGAGCCGGCCGTCTCCTGGTCAGGCCCTCCGGCACCCAGCACCTCATCCGCATCATGGCCGAAGGCCCCGACGAGCGCGGGCTCCAGGAGCTCACCAACACCCTCACCCGTGCCATCCACGCCTCACGCCCCGACTCCACCACCAGCTAGACCTGGACTAACTGTCCCCGGCGCTACGCCTTGCCCAAAACGACGTCCAGTGGGAAGAGAAGCTGCTGTCCGGCCACTGACGATCGCCCGTCGCTGATTGACGGCGCTACTCCCCCTGGCTAAGCTGGACACAGCATCCCCGCGCGATGCTATGGAGCGTTTATCGGGGAGATCGAGCGCTGGCTGGCACAGCGCATACAGTAACCTAGAAAGCAGGGGGCGCGCAGGGCGGCCGGCACACTGTCTCGTCGATGGCCATGGCGCCCGTGATCGCAAGCACCCACTCGCCCCTTCACTCGCGAGGCTTGCTCGCTCAGCGCGGTCCAGCTAGCATGGACATTGCGAGGTGAACGATGAGCACGCCAAGAGCTCCGACCAAGAGCATGACCTACGAGGAGTTCCTCGCGTGGTGCGACGAGGACACGCGGGCCGAGTGGGTGGACGGGGAGGTGATCATGCTTGCGCCAGCTTCAAACCGGCATCAGGATCTGGTGAGATTCCTTGTGCAAGTTATCGGGCTCTACGTTGAGCGACACGGGTTAGGGGTGATCCGTTCTGCGCCCTTTCAGATGTACATCCCGGAGCTCGCCCGCGGCCGGGAGCCCGATCTTGTGTACGTGGCCCAGGAGAACAAAGAACGACTTAAGGAGACCCACCTCGAGGGGCCGGCGGACCTGACCGTGGAAATCAGCTCTCCGGAAAGCAGGCTGCGCGACCGGGGGGAGAAACTCGCCGAGTACGAGATGGGCGGCGTGCGCGAGTACTGGCTCATCGATCCCGAAGAACGGCGGGCCGATTTCTATGTCCTCGACTCCGAGGGACGCTATGAACGGCGCACAGCTGACGCCGACGGCCTCTACCGAAGCGAGGTGCTCCAGGGGCTGGCGCTGCGCGTAGAGTGGCTGTGGCAGGACCCACTGCCCCCCGTTTTGCAGATCCTCAAAGAGCTCGCCCTCATCTGACCGTCCTCGCCAACGTCCCCCAAACCGCCTACCCCGCAGCGACGTTCGCAGCTTGCCGTCGACATCGGCCGGCGCAGACAACCTGCATCCCTACCGCTCAGGAAGCGGATTCCGCACCGTGCGAACCATGTGAACCATGCGAACAGAAGCACCTATTCCACGGTTACAGTTTTCGCCAAATTCCGCGGCTGATCTACGTCCGTCCCCCTGATGCGGGCGATGTGGTAGGCAAGGAGCTGGAGCGGCACCGTGTACACGACCGGGACCAGCGCCCTGGGCGCCTGGGGGAGCACGATCACATGTTGGGCCAACCGGCGGATGGCCGGGTCATCGACGTCGGTGAACACGATGAGATCCCCCCGCCGGGCGCACACCTCCTCCATGTTCCCCGCCGCCTTATCGTAAAGCTCGCTTCGGCTTACCAAAAACACCACCGGCATCTCCTCGTCGATGAGCGCGATCGGCCCGTGTTTCATCTCCCCGGCCGCGTAGCTTTCGGCGTGGATGTAGGATATCTCTTTCAGCTTGAGCGCCCCTTCCATGGCCATTGGGTACAGGATGCCCCGGGCCAGGAATAGGCAATCGGTCTTTCCGTGGTACTCCTGGGCGAGCTCCTCCAACGCCGCCCCTGTCTCCAGAGCCTCCCCGACAAGCGCCGGGGCGCGGGCCAGCTCGTCCAGCCGCTCGGCCAGCTCCTCCTCGCTCAGCTTCCCTCGCGCTCGAGCCAGCCGCAGGCCCAGAAGCTGGAGCGCCACGAGCTGGGTGATGAACGTCTTCGACGCAGCAACGCCGATCTCCAGGCCTGCCCGTGTGTACAGAGCACCGTCCGCCTCCCGAGACAGCGCCGAGCCGACGATGTTGGAAACGGCCACCGTGCGTGCCCCGCGAGCCTTGGCCTCGCGGAAGGCCATCAGCGTATCCAGCGTCTCCCCCGACTGGGAGATAGCGACCACCAGCGTCCCCGGGCCGATATAAGGCTCCCGGTAGCGAAACTCCGAGGCGCTCTCCGCCCGCACGGGAAGTTCAAGTAGCGGCTCCCACAAGTACTCGGCCACGAGCGCGGCGTGGTAGGACGTACCGCAGGCAAGGAGCACCACCTGGTCGAGCTCGGCAAGCTCTTCCTCGCCCAACCCCAGCCCGTCGGCCCCGTGCAGCTGATCACGCAGAGTATCGGCCACGGCCTGGGGTTGTTCGTGGATCTCCTTTTCCATGAAGTGGCTGTAGCCTCCGCGCTCGGCCGTCAGCGGATCCCAAGGGACCGTGTCGAACGAAGCCTGCTTGGACTCACCATCCGCGCCCCACAGCTCCACCGCTCCCGGCCGCAGGCGAACAACGTCCCCGTCCTCGAGAAAACAAAGCTCCCGCGTGTGCCCGATTAGCGCCGGGGCATCCGAGGCCAACAGCGCCGCCTCCGGCAGCATCCCCGCCACCAGCGGGCTCCCCAGCCGGGCACCCACGAGCTCCCCGGGTAGATCGGCGTGCACCGCGACAATAGCGAATGCTCCGTCGGCACGCCTCGCAGCCTCTCGCACTGCCTCGGCCAGGTCCCCGTGGAAGTGCGCCTCCACAAGGTGCACCAAGACCTCGGTGTCCGTCTCCGAGCGGAACACGTGGCCCTGGGCCGTGAGCTCCTCCCGCAGGGCACGGTGGTTTTCGATGATGCCGTTGTGCACCAGGGCGATCTTCCCCTGGCAGTCAAGGTGCGGATGCGCGTTATCCCAGGTGGGTGCCCCGTGCGTGGCCCAGCGGGTGTGGCCGATACCTGTGGTGCCCGCAAGCGGCCGCTGGGCAAGCTGGCGACGGAGCTCGGCGATCTTCCCCACGCTGCGGGCCAAGGAGATGTCCCTGTCTCCAACCACCGCAACACCTGCGGAGTCGTACCCCCGGTACTCCAGGCGCACCAGCCCCTCGACCAGAAGCTCTTGCGCCTGTTGCCCTCCAGCGTACCCCACGATCCCACACATCGCCGCCCAGTATAACAGCCCGAAGGGGACAGTCCCCCTACACCCTACGAAGGGGACAGTCCCTCAGCTTGCTGGTGGGGGGACTGTCCCCTTACAACGTCGTGTAGTAGCGGTCCAGCTCGTATTGGTGTACCTGACAGCGATAGGCGTCCCACTCGATGAGCTTGTTCTGCACAAACTTGTCGAACAGATGCTTCCCCAGGGCCCGGCGCACCAAGTCGCTCCCTTGCACTTCGGCTATGGCCTCGTTCAGGCTCCCGGGGAGTTCCTCAATCCCCAGGTCCCGGCGCTCCTCGGGGCTCATCGCGTACACATCCCGCTCGGCGGGCTCAGGAAGCTCGTAGCCCTGCTCTACCCCCTCCAGCCCCGCGTGGAGCATCACGGAGAACGCCAGGTAAGGGTTGCAGGCGGCGTCGGGGGCGCGGAACTCGAGGCGCGTCGCCCCTTCCTTGCCGGGATGGTACATGGGGACGCGGATCATGTTGGACCGGTTGTGCCGCGCCCAGGTGATGTACACCGGGGCCTCGTACCCGGGAACGAGGCGCTTGTAGGAGTTCACCCATTGAGCGCAGAGGGCGATGATCTCCCTGGCGTGGGCCATGAGCCCGGCGATGTACCCCTTGGCCAGCAGGGAAAGGAACAGCCGATCGTCCGGGTCGTAGAAGGCGTTTCGTCCGTCGCTCCCCACCAGCGATTGGTGGGTGTGCA
>JAWOCQ010000037.1:0-10034 GCA_046483725.1 Candidatus Bipolaricaulota bacterium | reverse complement strand
TCCACCTGCCCCCCACGCAGGGCATCCACAGCCGCTGCGGCGTCGCCGAAGAAGATGAACTCCAGCCGCTCCAGCTTGGGCAGTCCCTCCAGGAAGTAATCCGGGTTTGCTACGAGCTCCACTCGGTCTTCCACGCCGTAGTAGTCGACAATAAACGGCCCCGTCCCGTTGAAGTCGTCAGCTTGCTCGGTCCCCTCGCGTACCACAAGCGCTTTGTTGTCGGAAAGATCATAGAGGAAGAACGGGTTCCGCTCCTCCAGGCGGAATACCACCTCGTGGTCCCCAACAGCCTCTATGCCTTCGATGCTCTCGTACAGATCAGACGTATGAAGCCCGAGATCCGGGTCCCGCAGCCGGTCGAACGTCCACACCACGTCCGCCGCGCTGAGCGGCGACCCGTCGTGGAAGGTCACCCCTTCGTGCAACTGGAACGTGTAGGTCAGCCCGTCTTCGCTCTTCTCCCAGCTCCGGGCCAGCCGTGGCACAATCTGATTGTCCTCGTCCACGTCCACCAGGTAGTCGAACACGTGGCTGGCCACCACCACCTCAGCGTCCGAGGAGATGAATGCCGGATCCACCTGCACAATCGGCTCAATAGCTGCACGGAACGTCCCCGTCGGTTCCCCCGCCGCCAGCGACCCCAGGGCCAGTGCCAACACCATCACAGCTCCTGCATAGCGCCTGCTCCGCTTCACAACGCCTCCTTTGTCCGTAAGGCTCTTCCCAGGGCAACTTGCACCCGCAGGCTATACCATCCTCCTACCCGCATTCTACATCGTTCAGCGCGAACACCCTCCCCGCATTCCGGCCGGTACAGAGCCGCTCGCCCCTCTGAGACGGGCAATTCGTACGTCTTGGCGTTCTTGCTCCCAGCTCCTACACTGGCCGACAGAGGTGGTCGCTCATGGGGAATCTGAGCACGACGCAGGCCGCCCGGCGGCTGGGGGTTAGCTCGGCGACGGTCGCCGCCTGGTGCCGCGATGGGTGGATCCCGGCACAGAAGGTTCGTCGGCGGTGGTGCATCCCCGAGGAAGCAATAGAACAGCTTGCAGACAGTTCTAGCCGGGAAAACGGAAGCAACGCCGCTCCGTTTATCATCGCCGCCACCGGTGGAAGACGGGGGCTCTACCGTATGGGGTCGCTCCTGGGCGATCTGCGAGCTGTAAGCCGGGGCCCTAAAGCGCTGGGCCGGAGGTTCGTTCGGAAGTCCGCCTACCGGAGCATGGGGCGAATGCTGCGCAGGCTTTTTCCGTGATCGCAGAACAAGCTTGCGTTGGCAAGGCCCCCGGGTGATCTTCCGCTTGCGAGTGATGCGCCTCAACAAATACCTCCGCGACGCCGGGGTGGCGGCCCGCCGCAAGGCAGACCAGCTAATCCAAGAGGGCCGCGTGCAGGTGAGCGGTCGTACCGTGCGGGAGCCCTGGCTCCAGGTGAACCCCAAGCGGGACACAGTGACGGTGGACGGCCGGCCGGTACGTCTCCGCCACAGCCGGCACTACCTCAAGCTGTACAAGCCCCGTGGGGTGACCTCCACGTTGGCGGATCCCCATGCGGAACAGACACTTTCTCGTTACCTTCCCTCCGGCCTCAGACTTGTGCCGGTAGGGAGGCTGGACAGGGAATCGGAAGGGCTGGTCCTGCTCACAGACGACGGCGAGCTCATTAATCGGCTCACCCACCCGCGGTTCGGCGTTCCCAAGCGCTACCAGGTGATGCTAACCCGCTCCCCGAGTCGAGAGGAGCTGGCCCGGCTTCGCGAGGGAGTGGAGCTCGAGGACGGCCCGTTCCAGCCGACCCAAGTGCGGCGCACCGGAGATCAGGAGCTCGAGCTCACGCTGCATGAGGGAAGGAAGCGCGAGATCCGTCGAGGGTTTGCAGCCCTGGACCACGAGGTGTCGCGGCTCGTACGCTTATCCATCGGACCTGTGGAGCTCGGTGTTCTCACCCCTGGGGAGATGGCTCCTCTGTCTGCAAGAGAGCTGCAGGCATTGGGTGTGAACCCAACGTCGTAGACAAACTCTGACGCTACGAGCTTTGCTTGCGGGCTTGGATCTTCTTCCATTCGTCGCGCAGCGTGGCCGTACGGTTGAACACCGGTGCCCCAGGGCGGCTGTCGGGGTCCACGCAGAAGTAGCCCTTACGTTCGAACTGGAAGCGCTGGCCAGGCTCGGCCTGGGCCAGGCTCGGCTCGAGTTGACAGTCATGCAACACCACAAGGGAGGTCGGATTCACATTTTCGATCCAGTCGGCGCCTTCGGCTGTCTCCCGTGGGTCCTCGGCGTCGAACAGCTGCTCGTACAGGCGCACCTCGCCGCGGGCGGCGTGTGTTGCGGACACCCAGTGCAGGGTGGCCTTGACCTTGCGGCCGTCGGGGGCGTCGCCTCCGCGCGTGGCCGGATCATAGGTACAGCGCAGCTCGACTACTTGGCCGGAGGCGTCCTTGACCACCTCCTCACAGCGGATGAAGTAGGCGTAGCGCAGCCGCACCTCACGCCCCGGGGCCAGGCGGAAAAACTTCTTCGGGGGGTCCTCCATGAAGTCCTCCCGCTCGATGAAAAGCTCCCCTGAGAAGGGCACCTTGCGCGTCCCCGCCGACGGGTCCTCGGGATTGTTGACCGCGTCGAACTCCTCAGTCTGGTCCTCGGGGTAGTTGGTGATCACGACCCGAAGCGGGTCCAGCACGGCCATCCGCCGCGCTGCGCGTTTGTTCAGGTCCTGGCGGACGCAGTGCTCGAGCAAGGCGTACTCCACAGCACTCTCGGACTTGGACACACCGACACGCCGGGTGAACTCCTCGATTGCCTCCGGGGTATAGCCACGACGGCGCAGGGCGGCCAACGTAGGCATGCGCGGGTCGTCCCAGCGTTCCACATATCCCTCACGCACCAACCGCAGGAGCATCCGTTTGCTCATCACCATGTGGGTCACGTTCAAGCGGGCAAACTCGATCTGCCGCGGGCGATGTACCTCCAAGTTCTCCAAGAACCAATCGTACAGAGGACGGTGGTTCTCGAACTCCAGCGTACAGATGGAGTGGGTGATCCCCTCGATGGAGTCCGACTGGCCGTGCGCCCAGTCGTAGGTTGGGTAGATGCACCATACATCCCCGGTGCGGGGATGAGGAGCGTGCAGGATCCGGTACATCACCGGGTCGCGCATGTTCAGATTGGGGTGGGCCATGTCGATCTTTGCCCGCAACGTCTTGGCCCCATCGGGAAACTCCCCGGCACGCATCCGCCGTAATAGGTCCAGGTTCTCCTCCACAGAGCGGTTGCGGTACGGGCTCTCCACACCCGGAGGGGTAATTATCTTATCGTCCTTGCGGATAGGCTGGCCCCTTTGCTCGCTGATCTCCTCCGGAGAAAGATCGCACACGTACGCCTTGTCCTTGCGGACCAGTTCCTCAGCCCACCCGTATAGCTGCTCGAAGTAGTCGGACGCATAGCGGACTGGTCCGTCCCACTCGGCCCCCAGCCAGGCGACATCATCTGTGATTGCCTCTATGTACTCCATGGTTGCCTTCTGCGGGTTGGTGTCGTCGAACCGCAGGTTGAACCGGCCCCCGTACTCCCGGGCAATGCCGAAGCTCAGGAAGATGGCCTTGGCATGCCCCAGGTGAAGGTAGGCGTTGGGCTCGGGGGGGAAGCGAGTATGCACCCGGCCGCCGTACCGGCCCTCCCTTAGGTCTTGGTCGATGACCTTTCTGATGAAGTCACGCGTCTGTTCCATCGCCGCTCCTTGTGAAGCCCGCTCGAACCCTCCGATATTAACCAGGCTAGGTAAACGGTACGACCGGCACCACGGCGACGTCCACCGTGCGCCACAAGGCCCGTCTCATGGCGCGGACAGGCAGACCACGACGCACGAGTAAGCCTTCCACCCCACCACGCCGGACGAAGTCCTGAAATCCTTCTCGGTGAGCACTGCCGGCCACATGCTCCACAAAGCCTATACCATGCCAGAGTAGGTGTAGCCGGCGCACAGGGGGCACGCTGTAGTCGGCGACCACCAGCTGCCCGTCCCTCCCTATCACGCGCAGTGCTTCGTTCAGCATGAGGGCCCGTTCGTCTTCAGTGTGCTCGTGCAGGGCCAAACTCAGTAGAGCTGCGTCGAAGGCGCGATCCTCGAACGGGAGCTCATAGGCGGTCCCTTGGATGTAACGCACATTACGTCCACCTCGGCGACTGGCCAGCTCGACCATGGCCTCCGATAAGTCAACGCCGGTTGCCTGGATGCCGCCCTCCCCAAGCACGCGGCACTGCGCCCCAGTGCCTGAGGCGATGTCCAACACGTTCCCTATGCCCAGCTCACAGAACACGAGCAATACCTGCCGCCGCAGGGGACGCAGTAGGGGGTCAAAGGCTAGGCTGTAGAAACGGGACATCGCAGGCCCGTAGTGTATGCCGCCATCCTCGCCGATCCCAGTTTCCCCTCTAGCCCAAACCATCGAGCGCCTTGTTCAGGGCCCGGTCCACCTGCTTGATCCTTCTGTCGCCTCGGCCTACGTGCCTGTAGGCGACCGAGGTGAACAGGGCAGCGCGCTTCTTGGCTTCGTTGTGCAGCCGCCGCAGCTCCGAGTCCCGCACCCGCCATAGCCCGCTCATCTGGTTCACCACAAGCTGGCTGTCCAGCACGCAGACCAAACGCCCACGGGAGTGCCTGGAGGCAAGTTCCAGCCCGCGGATCAGCGCTGTGTACTCTGCCTGGTTGTTCGTAGTGTGGCCGATGCAGGCCGCGAAGCTCTCCAGCTCGCGGCCAGCACCATCCAGGACAAGGGTACCGATGGCGCCCGGCCCGGGGTTTCCCCGACTCCCACCATCACAGTACAGCCACACCTCAGCCGCCGTGACTCCCGCCATCCGTTCATTCCGTCCGGACATACCTCCCATGTTAGGCCTTTCCGAGCAACAATTCTGTGCCAGCCAAGGTATAGTCGCTGCTGGCCTGCGCGGGGGGTGGTGTTGGATGTGAAAGCCCGGTGGGAGCCTTGCGGGAGCCCACTGAAGACTGCCCTGGAGACCAAAATCAAACGGGCCACCCCAAAAACCCGAGTAGCCACGTCCTACGCCCCGGCCGACGAGACTTGTACCAGCGTGGAACTGTAGGTGGCCGTCAGCTCTTCTTCTTTTCCTCCCTCTGCAGATACTCCAGGATCGCCTCCACAACCAAGTAGTTGAGGGAGCGGTCCTTCTTCTCCGCGAGCTTGCGCAACCTGGCCATCAGGTTGTGCTGCGCCTTCTTCTGCGGGATGTAGATCGATAGCTTGTCCAGCGGTTTTCTGGGTTGCTGACCTGCAGGCATATGCATCCCTCCTCGCAACGTTCACTTTTTACTGGCCTACTCCCAGTTAAACGTTCAACGCACCAAGAGTAGCCACAGCAATGATCTTAGCCTATCCGACTTCGTATGACAATGCCTATCGTCAAAGCTCCGAACAGAGCAGGTATTCAGCTTATCCGAAGGGGCACGTCTTGCCTTACCAGCATTATCTGGTCTACTAGTGCAGGAATAGCTATTAGGCGAGGTGAACTCGTGCCCAGAGGACGTGGTACAACCTCCTTGCGCCCGGACGATCCATGGAGGAGCTTCAGGTGGGCAAGACGGCTGAGCGACCGAGCGACAGCCGCTATAATCCCTGTGTGGATCCCAACGAGCACGCCGTCGAGCTCTTGCGCGCAGGCCCCGTGTGCAACCATTGCCTCGGCCAGCAGTTCGCCCAGATCGGGCACGGGCTGACCGGCGAAGAGCGAGGAAGGCTAGTACGAGCGCTTGCCCGGCCGGCAGTTCAGGGCGCGGAACTCGGTACAAGCCCCTGCTGGGTGTGCGGGGACGTGTTCGGCCATGTACCCAAATGGGCTGAACGGGCGGTCGAGCTGCTGGCCGACCATGAGTTAAGCACCTTCCTGTTCGGGGTACGGCTCTCCCCCCGGCTCGAGGCCACACAGGAGTTCCTCGCCGAACGCTTCCCCTCCCGGTGGGCCGAGCCCGTACGCCGGGAGCTGAATCGCTGCCTGGGAAGGGAATTTGAGCGCGTGCTTGCTCGAGAGAAGCGGTCGGCCACGGTGGATTTCACCCATCCCGATGTCAGATTCACCGTCGACCTGGAACGAGGATCGGTGGACATGCAGGTGGCGCCGCTCTTCTTCAGTGGGCGGTACCGCAAGCTCGCCCGGGGGATCCCCCAGACGCACTGGCCGTGCCGGGAGTGCCGAGGGCGTGGCTGTTCGACATGCGAAGGCAGTGGGAAGCAGTACCCGGAGTCGGTGGAAGAACTAGTCGTTCCCCATTTCGTGGAGGCGTGCGGCGGAACGGGCGGCAAGCTGCATGGCGCCGGGCGCGAGGATGTAGACGCCCGCATGCTCGGCCGGGGACGCCCGTTCGTGGTGCAAGTCGTTGAGCCCCGGCGGCGCACGGTAGACCTAAATGCGATCACCACGCAAATTCGCGACTCCGCCTCCGGCAAGGTGGAGGTGCTGGAGTTGACGCCCGCAGCGCCGTCTACGGTGGAGAAGGTGAAGGCTGAGCGGGCGGATAAGAGGTACCGGATGCAGGTGGATTTCGACGCTCCGGTAAGCGCCGGGGCTCTGGAGCAGGCACTACAACTCCTAGTGGGCCCTATCAACCAACGTACACCAGAAAGGGTACGTCATCGCCGGGCGGACCTGGTCCGCCCACGCAAGGTGCACAGCGCCGCCGGACAGCTGCACTCCCCCACAGAGGCGCAGGTGGAGTTCCTCTGCGAGGGCGGCCTATACGTAAAGGAGCTCGTCTCGGGGGATCAGGGCTCTACCGAGCCCAACCTGAGCGGCCTTCTGGGCGTGAAGTCTCGGGTGAGCGAGCTGGACGTCTTGGAAGTGCTCGACGAGACCACCGGCCACACGTCAACGTGAACTAGACAACCATGGCCGAGGTGCAGTGTTCCCTCGGAAGCGTTCACAAGGTAATATGGTGTGGAGTTCAGTTACCTGCCAGTATTGGCGACCGTGCAGCTGGAGAGCTTCGGCCGTCGGCCGAAGACTCCACAGTACCAGAAGGTTGATTGGTGGAAAGGAGAGGACATGTACAGACTGGCTGCTGTTGTGTGCGTACTTGTCTCAGTAGCGCTGCTGGCCTCTACAGTGCTTGCCGACGAATCGGACCTTAGCGAGTGGGCCCACACTCGCTGGGAGGCGTACGTAGTGGAGGGGCCTCCGGCCTTATCCGCCGCTCTGCACGCCGACGGAGGAACGGTGTTCATGGGGACACCGTGGGACGGGCTCTACTACGGCGACGATTCCGAACAGGCGTGGTTGCAGTTACAGGAGAAGGCGAAATTCCACACACTGCAGGTGGAGTCAGAGCGCGTCCTGGGCGAGGGAAATCTTGTGTGGGGCGTGCTTACTATGGAAGGGATAAGACCTGATACTGACGAGTCACTCTGGCTGACGCTCGCCTCCGCCCTAGTATTCGACGAGGAGGGGCGAATCATGGCTGAGGACGTGATCGTCCTCGACGGCCTCCCCTCCGACACCCCAGCGCCGATATGGGACGGGACTGTGAACGATGAGGCGTATGCTCATCATCTGCGTGAGGACACCACCGGGATGGACCTGTGGTGGCGGAACGGCCTGGCCGTGCTGGTTGTGGGCGTACGTGCTGCCGGAACAGGATGGGTGAGTGTGGGGTTCGACCCCGAGAGGATGATGCAGGGCGCCGACTTCGTGATTGGCGCTGTGGATGACGACGGGCTGACCATCGAGGACCACCACGGGCATGCAGCCACAGCACACCGAAAAGACGACCACCAGGATATCCTGGCCGCGGGCGGAAACATCGACGATGGGCACACGACTCTAGAGTTCGTGGTTCCCTTGGACAGCGGTGATCCCCAGGACAACCCGCTTACGCCCGGCGAGAGCTACACGGTGCTCCTGGCCTATCACAGCTCGCGCACGGCCCTCACGGCACGGCACACGGCCCGCGGCGCAGACACGATCACACTGGACGAGTGAGAGGCGATCGTGGACATCCTGCGAGACATCGCCTATCACCCGTTGGGCCGATTCCCGGTTATCTTCTACCTAGGAATCCTGTCGTACGTGGGCCTCCTGGCTACCTCGACGGTGATGGTACTGACGCGCAGGAAGATCGTTCGCATCCCGTTTAAGTATCATCACTGGTTCGCCTATGTGACCGTGGCTGCGTCTACGTCGCGCCCTTGTCCTTGTCGATTTGCATGCGCATGGCGACTATTCCGGTTAAGAGCTTGGGGTAGAAGTCGGTCGACTTTTGCGGCATGCGTTCACCGCGATCTGCTACGGCCATGACCTGCTCCGGGGGTGTGGGGTTCAACAGGAAGGCCACCTGGCCTTTGCCCCTATCCACAGCCTCGATCGCGCCTTCACTGTCCTCCGTGTAGTCGACATTCGTCTGTCGGGCCAGCTTGTCCTCGTCGATCCCCAGTATCCTCTCCAGTATCGCCCCGTGGAGGATAGACACATCCAACCGTTTCCACTCCGGCGAGCGCTGGCCGGGCACCAGTTTGTCCACAGAGCCCTCGTCCCTCAGGACCAACCCGGAGTAGCCTCCGCGGCTATAGGCCACAAAAGCGTGTTCGGAAGCACGCTCTCTCAGGAACTGCTTTGCCTCCTCCAACGAGGAGAGCAGGGCCACTTCGAAGTCCCGCTCGGCCTGAGTCAGGAACATCTCCAAGCTGAAGCTGGAGAGGGAGTGCACTACTCGGGGCGTGGGGCGGACCACACACCCCGGCTCAGCCACGTTAACCAAGGTCACCATCCGCGAGGCGAACGACTCCGGCCCCACCGGGCGCCAGCCCTTACCCCAGCACTCCTCCATGAACGCCCGCGCGGTTTCAAAACGGTGATGGCCGTCCGCGATATACGGGGTGATTTCTGTCATCGCCCGTTGTACCTGCTCAACCGCCTTTTCATCGCCAATATGCCATAGTAGATGCCGGTTCCCAAAGTCGTCCCGCGCTTCGGCATCGGGCACGCACCCGGAGATCCCCTCGTCCGTCGCCTTCGTCGCCATGCGCGCCGGGTCGCGGTAGAGCATGAAGATGTGCCCGAAGTTGGCCTCCGTCGCCCGCAGAAGCTTCAGCCGATCCTCTTTGGGGCCCTTCATCGTGCGCTCGTGCGCTTTCGCTCCGCCCCCTTGCGCCTGCAGACCGAGCAGGGCCACAATGCCTTTGCGGGTAAATGGAGTCCCCTCGTATTCGTACTGCTGATGGTAGGCATATATCCCCGGTCTGGAATCCCGCACCAAAACGCCCTCTGCCATCCACCGTTGGAGGAGCTCGCCCCGGCGGCGGTAGTCAGCCTCGTCCCCGGGAGGTCTCTTGCTCCCCGTAATACGTACGATATTGTGCGGTGATCGGTCGAGGTAGGCCCGCATAAGATCCGCGCCGATACGATCGTAGGGTTGCGTGACCACCTGTGTGAGATCGCCCACCACCTCGGGGTTGAACCTCAGCCCGCGGAAAGGATGCACCGTTGCCATCTATGCGCTCCTCGCATAGGCGACCAATGTGTCCACCACCTCATCGCCGACCCTTCCTTGCGCCTCTGCGGTCTGCGCTCCCACGTGTGGTGTCAAGGTGACCTTGGGGTGCTCAAGCAGCTTGGTGTCTTGCGGCGGTTCCTCCTCGAATACATCCAGGCCCGCCCCGCTCAGCTTGCCCGCATCCAGCGCCGAGAGGAGCGCCTTCTCATCCACGACCCCGCCCCGCGCGCAGTTGATGAGGTACGCTCCCTCCTTCATCGCGGAAAGCTCGTCTGCGCCGATCACGGGTCCCGCGGGGTCGGGCGGCACGTGCAAGCTCACAAAGTCTGCACGCCGGAGGAGCTCCTCCTTGGCGACCATCTCCACCCCTTGGAACGGGGCAGTGTCAATATATGCATCGTAGGCCACTACCTGCATTCCCAGACACAGCGCCCGCTTGGCCAGGGCCCGTCCGATGCGCCCAATGCCGATTACACCCAGGGTTTTTCCCTGGATCTCCGTGCCCTTGAACTGCTTTTTCTCCCAGCGTCCCT
>JAWOCQ010000025.1:0-7519 GCA_046483725.1 Candidatus Bipolaricaulota bacterium | reverse complement strand
GCCATACGGGAGGTCAGCATTCGCCCCAGGTTCGCCAGTCCATCCACCGGAAGATAGTGGTGGGCGGCCGCATCGAATAACACCGACGCGTGGGGTGAAAACTCATCATCGCCTGACCAGTAAACCACCGCCAGCCGCACGCGGGGGAGCACGTGGAAGGCGAACCCACAGTCCCCGAACTCGATTGGTTCACCGCCCATCCGGAGCGCGGCCTCACGCAACCCGTCGAGGTCGTTGCCTAACGTCTCGACAAGCGGGCGCTCAGCATACCCTTTGAATGCATGGAAGTAGAACTCGCCCTGGGGGAGTTCTCGGAAGGACACCCATTTGTCGGTAGGCAGCGTCCCGTCCGCCGCGTTGAGGTAGTCCAGCAGCAACGCCTGCAGCTCCTCCGGACAAGGATCGCCCTCGTCGGCCGATCGTGCCACAAGCTCCGGGTGGTGAAGCCTGTATAAGCTGCCGAGCAAGGACAGCTGGAGGGCTTCCCCATCCCACTGCGCTCCGGCGTGCTCAGCCAGCTCAGCCGGGTCTCGACGCCCCAGCTCTGCCCTCAGCTTTCTAATTCGCGGTTCGAACGATTGCCTCCACTTCTTATTCTCCACAGCACATTCTAACACACCGCCCTTGCCCCGCATCATGCTTCGGACGGCGACGACCCTATCCTCGGTCCCAAGCCCTAGGCCTTTCTACACAGACACCCCCGATCTCAGTTGCACAGCTTGTCCCATTGCGGCTATAATTCCGCAAGCTTGAGGCACCGGTTTCCAAATCAGCCAAGTCACAAGCTCAAGTACGATCCCCGATTGGCGGGAGCGCAAAGGAGGGTTACTGCCAGTGAAAATTCTTTCCGGCAAGGAGATCTCCGCCGAGATCAAAGCCGAGCTCAAAGCCAAGACCGATCGACTTCAGGAACACGGAGTCACACCTCGCATAATCATGGTTCGAGTAGGAGAGGACCCGGCCTCCGTGTCTTACATGAAGCAGAAGGAGAAGACCGCAGCGCAAGTTCGCGTGCACTCTGAGACATTGGTGTTACCCGAAGACGCTTCAGAGCAGCAGCTTCTCTCCAAGATCGCCGAGCTCAACGAGGACGCCACCTGCCACGGGATCCTCGTGCAGCTGCCCTTGCCACGCCACATCGAGCAGGACAAGGTCATCGAAGCCATAGACCCACAGAAGGATGTCGACTGTTTCCATCCCGAGAACGTAGGGAAGCTCCTTATCGGCAACCCATATCTTCTTCCGTGTACTCCCCACGGAGTGCAACAGATTCTCGTGCGCGGAGGATACAGTCCGGAAGGGAAGCACGTAGTTATCTGCGGCCGCAGCAACCTAAACGGAAAACCGCTATTCGGCATCCTCGTCCAGAAGAAGACAGGGGCCAATGCAACCGTGACTGTATGCCATACCGGAACGAAAAACCTGGCCGACATCACCCGACGTGCCGATGTATTGGTGGCGGCTATGGGCTCACCCAAGTGCATAACACAGGACATGGTCAGGGAAGGTGCCGTCGTCGTGGATGTTGGGGTCAACCGAGTTGAGGATCCGTCCAAGAAGTCAGGCTTCCGACTGGTTGGCGACACGGACTACGAGGCATTGGTGGAGAAGGTGGAGGCGATAACCCCTGTGCCGGGAGGGGTGGGACCTATGACCGTTACAATGCTCATTTGGAACACGCTGGTTGCTGCCCAGGTCCAAAGCGGAGTCTCCGTCGACTAGAACACCTCCATGAGCGTGAGGAGTCTCGTCCCCGTTGACTGACAACCGCTTGGAGAAGCTCCTGGAGTGCCCGGGACCACTGATCGCTGACGGCGCATTGGGGACTGAGTTACAGGCTAAGGGCCTCCCCCAGGGCACGCCGCCGGAGCTGTGGAACGAGGCGCGACCCGATGCTGTGATCGCCGTGCACGCGAGCTATATAGAGGCGGGTAGCGAGCTTTTGCTTACCAACTCGTTCGGCGCCAACCCAGTGAAGCTTGAGAGGATGGCCCTCAGGGAGAAAGCGCGTGACCTATCAATTGCCGCTGCTCGACTGTGCAGACAGGCAGCAGAGCATCGCCCAGTCCTTGGTTCTATGGGGCCTATGGGAGCGCTGCTTGCACCATTGGGAGGCCTCTCCAGGCAAACGGCCCACGAGGCCTTCGCAGTGCAGGCAAAGGCGCTGGCCGAAGGAGGAGTGGACGGAATAGTGCTTGAGACCTTCTACGACCTCCAGGAACTCGAGCTGGCGCTGGACGCTGCGCTGGAGCACACAGAGGTTCCGATCGGCTGCTCTATGACGTTCGACTCCAAGGGGAAGTCCATTATGGGTAACTCGGTGGAGGACTTCGTAGAAAGGATCCGTGCCAAAGCCTCCTGGCGGGTCATGTTCGTGGGTGCCAACTGCTCGCTCGGCACCGAAGAGATGGGCCACCTATGCAGTCGGCTGTGCCCCTTAGCAGATGTGCCAGTGTGGATCAAGCCAAACGCAGGAAAGCCTCGACTGACAGCAGAAGGGCCCACCTACCCCACGGGCCCCGATGAGTTCGGCCGACAGGCCCAAAACTGGGTGCAGATGGGCGCGCAGGTCATCGGGGGCTGTTGCGGGACGAACCCGGCTCACATAAGGCACGCAGCGGAGGCACTCGGAAAGAGATGACCGACCAGTCGTTCAAGAAGACTGAGCTTGAAGCCTTCCTGGAAAGGCTTGCAGAGGCGGTCCCCACTCCCGGCGGCGGTTCAGCAGCCACCCTGAGTGGAGCTACCGCGGCAGCGCTACTGGAGATGGTCGCCGGTGTCTCCCAGCGGAGGAAGGGGGCCCCAAGGGACAGGTTACAAGTCCTCTGCGCTTCAGCTCAGCGAATCAGAACTCAGCTAACCGAGTCAATGGAAGAAGACGCCAACGCCTATAACGGCGTAGACAAGGCGTTGAGGCACCCCAAGGACACCGAAGAGCAGGCGGACCGCCGGCGAGAACTGCTCGAGCAGGCACTCAAGCAGGCGGCTCAAGTACCGCTGAACACAGCAGACAAAGCTCTCCAATTACTGAAACTCGCTGACGAGCTGTACCCCTTGATCGGAAAACAACTGACGAGCGACCTCTCTTGCGCCGGTCACCTGGCGCTTACCTGTGTCCGAGGGGCGCTGGACAACGTAGATGTAAATGCCTTCTCCATCCGAGACGAGAGCTTCCGGCATGAGCTGAGGAAGGAGCGGATTAGAATCCAGGAGGAAGCTGAGAGCCAAGCTAAATCACTGCTCCTGGAGGTCGAACGGGCTCTGTCGGCTTGGCTGTAGCGTGCTAATCCGGGCTACCCACATTTTCCCCGGGGAGGCAAGCTCCGAGGCTGCCGCCGTCCAGCGCCCGGTGGCTTGACCGATGGCGCCTTCGGCCGCATGATCCTTTCATGCTTGAGATAATACGAAATACGGCGAGTCAGAACAGCAAATGGAAGAAGGCCCTTTTGTCAACGCTCCTAGCGTTGGCACTGGGTGCAGGGGCGTCAGCGTTTCCGATCGTAGTGCAGGACGATCGTGGCGAGGAGATCGAGATCGCCGAGGCTCCGGAAAGAGTGGTTGTCCTGGCAGCCCTGTACGGGGAGATCTTGGTGGACCTGAGTGCTGTGGAGCTGGTGGTGGGAGTAGCAGATTCCCCGGACAACCCTGAGGAGCTGCAGGGCCTCCCCACAGTGGGTCCCTCGTTCTCTCCCTCGGTGGAGGCCATCCTGGGCTTGGAGCCGGACCTGGTCCTCGGCGGGTGGGGTGACGTGCGGTCGGGGCTGGAGCGTGCCCAGGTCCCAGTGCTCACTGCGGGGCAGGAAGGTGCGATCATCGCTGGAGTTTCGGACATATTCGCCGCCATTCGGGCAGTGGGAGAAGCCCTAGGCAAGAGCGAAGAGGCAGCACGGCTGATCGGAGATATCGCTCTGGAAATAGTGCTGACCGAGAGTCTGGTCTTGGGAAGAACGGATGTAAAGGTGGCATTCCTGTATATGGCGGCCCCGAACAGCCCTCCGTACGCTAATGGCAAAGGGACCATCGAACACGAGCTCCTGCTCCGCGCGGGAGGGGACAACGCCTTCGCCGATGTCGACGGCTTTTCCCCGGTTTCTCTGGAGGAGGTGCTGGCCCGTGACCCGGACGTGATCTTCACCGACCCCACTCAGATCGACCATATTTTAGACAGCGAGCACCTTGAGCAGATCACCGCAGTCCGCGAGGGGCGCGTCCACGGGGTCAGAGCCGCTGAGACAACCTCCACTGGGGTAGCGCAAGCCCTCCGGGAGATGGCCCGCCGGCTGCACCCGGAGGCGTTCGAGGAGGATTGAAGGCGAGACTGCTGCTGCTGTTTTTGGCGCTCGGAACTGTGCTGACTGTACTGGGCGCGATAGCGGTGGGGCCCGTCAGGATCCCCTTGGGGGAGGTGGTGAGGGCGCTTACCCAGCCTCAGGAAGGGGACCTCTACAGCACTATTGTGCATGGAATCCGCCTTCCACGTGTGCTGCTGGGGTACCTCGTCGGCCTGTCCCTGTCCCTCTCCGGAGCCGTCCTACAAGGAGTATTTCGCAACCCCCTGGCTTCTCCCTATGTGCTGGGGATCGCCTCCGGGGCCTCCACCGGGGCAGCGGTGACGATCGCCCTGGGCCTTACGGGCACTGTTACCCTCCCGGTTGGAGCGTTCCTGGGGGGGGCCTTGGCCGTGATCCTGGTGTACGCCTTGGCCCGCCCCAAAGGTGGTGCCCGAGACCGGCTCGGCCTAATCCTGGCCGGGGTAGCCTTGGGAGCTCTCTTCTCGGCGGTGACCGGATTCATCCTATTTCTCACGGCGGGAGATCGGCGGCTGGCGGAGATCTTGTTTTGGACGATGGGAGGGCTGGGCCGCGCTGATTGGACGCAGATTTGGGCGCTCCTGCCCATGACCGGAGTCACCGGGCTGGGTCTGTGGAGTCTGTCCCGCGAGCTCAACGCGCTCTCCTTGGGTGATGAGGGCGCATTCAGTCTTGGAATACGCCCCCAACGGCTCAAACTGATCTTGCTTTCCCTCACCACGGTTCTAACGGCCACCGCGGTTGCGTTCGCCGGCACGATCGGCTTCGTGGGGCTGATCACTCCCCACGCTATGCGCATCCTGCTGGGACCAGATCACCGGTACTTGCTGCCAGCGTCCGCCCTGGTGGGAGGTATCTTCTTGGCGTGGGCCGACGCTGCGGCGCGGACCGTGCTGCGCCCGGCCGAACTCCCGTTGGGAATTTTGACAGCGTTGATCGGTGCCCCATTCTTCCTGTACCTACTCCAGCGCCGCCGGGGCGGTGAGATGGGATGAAGATCAGCCTGCGGGGGCTGCATTTTGCGTACCAAGATAGAGAGGTCCTGTCCGGCGTGGACCTCGAGGTGGCGTCGGGGGAGATCCTCGCCCTCCTCGGGCCCAACGGCTGCGGGAAGACGACCCTCCTCAGGCACATCGCCGGTGTACTCATGCCTTCCGCCGGGACAGTGTACCTGGATCTCGACGATCTCGGGGACCTTGGCTCACGTGAGTTGGCCCGGAGACTGGCAGTGGTGGAGCAAGATCGGCGGACTGGATTTGACTTCACCGCTGCCAAACTCGTGGAGTTGGGGAGGCTGCCGCACATCGGCCGGCTGACAAGGCTTCGCGACGCCGACCGGCGGGCCACGGCGCGGGCCATGAAGCTCACCGGTGTGACCGGATTTGCCGACAGGCCTGTCTCCCAGCTATCCGGAGGAGAACGCCAGCGTGTGTTTCTGGCCATGGCCCTGGCCCAGGAGCCGGACGCACTCCTCCTCGATGAACCTACAGCACACCTGGACATCCACCACCAGTTGGAGTTCATGCACCTCGTGCGCAGAAGGGCGCAGGAGGGGATCACCGTGGTCATGGCGCTGCACGACGTGAACATGGCCGCAGCGTTCGCCGATCGGCTGGCGGTGATGAAAGACGGCGCCATCCTCGCGGCCGGCCGCCCCCGCGAGGCCCTTACGCCGGCCATTCTGCGGGAAGCGTTCAACGTACACTGCGTGGTAGGGAGGAGCCCGGCCACAGGGTCTCTCTATGTCCACTTTATGCCTTCGCCCCAGCCGCAAACCAAACAAGGACGCGTGCTCGTCATCGGGGGCGGCGGGGCAGCTTCCCCGCTCCTTCCCGCGCTTTCTCACCGGCACCATGTATGCCTCGGGGTGGTAGCCCCCTTGGATAGCGACTACGAAGTCGCCCGACAGCTCGGCATCTCGGTCATTGTGGAGGCGCCGTTTTCCCCCGTAACCGAGAAGCCGTTGCGGAAGCTGCGCGACGAGTTGCAGCGCGCCGACCAAGTGATCGTAGCACCGCTGTGGGTCGGGCCTGGGAACATGCCCGTGCTCACCACTGTGAGCGAACTGGCCAACCCGGCCAAGGTGCTGGTCGTTGATCCAGACGGACTTGAGGGACGCGACTTCACAGGAGGGGAGGCCACACGCGTACTTCGGAACCTTCTGGGCAGCGGGGCCGGCATCGCTTCGGAGAGCGATATCATCCATCCGCAAACCCTGTGAGAGGGAGCGGAGGACGTAAGGGGCTGTTCTGTGAACGTCTCCTTTGACATGGCCTCCCCCATCGATCAGACTGTTGCAATCCAGATGTTCGAGGTGAGTGTATGCTTACGACTGTAGCAGCTTTGCTTATGACCGCCTGCCTGTCCATCGCCGGCCTCGCCGGTGAGCCGGCAGCCATCGTGGACGGAGAAGAGATCACCCAGGAGGAGTTGGAAGGGGAAGCCGGGACATTCAATATCATCATGATGTTGTTTCAACAACCACAATATCAACGCTTCGCTATGCTGCTATACGAATCAGAGGAAGGAAGAGCCCTCCAGGAGCGCTACAAGCGCGAGGTCCTGGACGACATGATCGACCGCAAGCTCCAAAGGCAGGAAGCGGAGCGACTAGGCATCACCGCTGACGAAGCGGTAGTGCAGGACATGGTCGATGGAGAACTGGACAGCATCAAACAGCAAAACCAGCTTACACAGCAGGAATTGGAGGCCGCACTCGCACAGCAGGGCAGGACTTTGGAGGGATTTCGCGAACAGATTGCCGTTGATGTTCGTGAGCACCTAGTTCGGGAGGCGCTCATGGAAGAGGTCACCGCCGACGTCACCGTTTCCGAGGAAGAGGCCTTGGAATTCTACGAGGACAACCCCGACCAGTACAGTGATGAAGAGGGCGAGTTGCTCCCCTTCGAGGAGGTCCAGGAGTCCGTTGAACAGGACCTGTTGAGCCAGAAACGGCAACAGGTCTGGGAGGACCGGCTCGCGGAGCTGCGCGAGGAAGCAGACATAACGATCAACCTGTAGTCGTAGTTGAGGGAGAGCCTACACCACGGCGACGACAGAGTTTAACGGGGCAGGCATCGTTTCTGGGCTTACACTGAGAAAAGGTGCCTGTCCCCTCTTTGTTGCCCTTTTTGTTGCGTTGCGCCCGCTTCTGTGTTATGATGGTTTATGCTTCGGAAAGGGACATACTGGCGCCTGTACATGAGCTG
>JAWOCQ010000014.1:0-11381 GCA_046483725.1 Candidatus Bipolaricaulota bacterium | reverse complement strand
GGTTGCGGCCCTTGGCGTGGACTTCGGGGCCGTGTTCGATGTACCGGTCGCGGTACCAGTCGAGGAGGTACTGGTAGGCCCCGAGGAGGAACGAACCCGAGCCGCAAGCCGGGTCCAACACGCGGATCGGCTGGCGGGTCTTGGCCGGGCGCCAGTTTTTTGTGAGGCCGCCGACTTCCTGCGGGCTCTTGCCCTCCAGGAGCTTTCCCACGGTATGCTCGACGATGTAATCGACGATGTAGGTCGGGGTGTAGTAGACGCCGCCGGCTTTGCGTACCTCGGGCTTTTCTTCCACCTTGGCCCGGTGGCCTGCGGTGAGGCGGATGACCTTCCCGAGGAACTGCTCGTACACCTGGCCCAGAATGTCCGCCGGGAGCACGGAGAACTCGTAGGGGCTGTCCGGGTAATAGAGGCGCCGGATGATGTCCTTGAGGACCTTGTCGTCCACGGTGAGGGCCAGGGTGAGCTCGTCCGGCGGCTCGGGGCGGTCCTTCTCCTGGCGGAAGTGGAAGAGCCCCGAGTTGTAGCGCTCGTCGGCCCGGCGGAACAGGTGCGAAAGGCGCCCGTAGATGTTCTCCCCGTTCAGCAAGGCCTGCAGCGCCCCGTAGTGCTCGATCCCCCGGTCCTCGCAGATCCTGAGGAAGATCAGCCGGTCGATCGTGCGCTGGACGGCGAAGTTGAGCTCCCGCTGGCTGAGCTCGGGGTTGCGCAGGGCGAGGTTGCGGGCGAGGAGGTCGCGCCAGGATTCGATTTCCTTGAGGAAGGCGTCGTCGACCTCGGCGGTGCCCCGCTTGGCCTTGGTGGACTCGGCGTAGCGGTCGAACGAGCCCTTGAGGACGGATTCTTTGCCGAAGATGCCGGCGAGCTCCTGCCAGCGGGTCTCGTACTCCTCGCAGGTGAGGTACAGGATGCGGGCGGTGGAGGCCGGGTCGGAGCGGTCGGGCTTCACCCGGCAGTCGTAGACGGCGAGCTCGGCGAAGTTGGTCAGGATGGAAAGCGGGAGCTTCCCTGACCAGGCATAGCGGCGGAGCTGGTAGGCGGACTCGGGGTCGTCCTTGATGCGGGTGGCGGGGCGCTTGGTCTCCACGAAGAACTTGCGCGTGCCGCCCACGCGGAAGCAGTAGTCGGGGGCCTTGGTCGCCCCGCCGATCTTGATCGCGTCCTCGTGGACCACGTCCTTGTAGGCTTCAGCGTAGCCGGCGGTGTTGGCCACGTCCCAGCCTAGGTCGGTGAACAGGGGGTCCACGAACTCCCGGCGCAGCTGGGTCTCGTTGTACCCCGAGGTCGTGTAGGCGTCGCGGTTGTCCTGGAACCGGGCCACGAGCTTGCGCACTTCGGGCAGCAGCTTGGTTGATTGTCTCGCCATGGTTGATACCCGTTTCTAGCGTCTTATGGGGGAGGGGGCAAGCGGCCGCTGCGCCGGGCGAGGTTGAGCAGGGCCAACAGAAGCCCTGCAGCGCTGATTCCAGTTGCCACAAGGAAGACACCGCCTACCTGTAGCGCCTTGGCAACCGGGCCGAAGAACACCGGAGACAGGAACTGCCCCAGGAAGCCAAAGGTCGCCAGGTAAGAGCTGAATCTGCCCAGGAAGGGCGTGGGGACGACGTCCCCGACCCACAACATGACCGTCGGCCGCATCATGCCCTGGCCGACCCCGAACAGCGCCACGGCCAGGCCGTAGGTCAGGTACGAGTGCGTGGTGAAGATCAGGGAGAAGCCGAGGCCCCAAGACAGGAACGCCAGGGGGAGGATGCTGGGATACGCGAGCCTCGCGCGGATGCGGTGGTACCGTGAGGCGGTGATCCCACCCGCCACGGCCATCGTGGCCAGGAACAGACTCACCTGGAAGGACGTGGTGATGCCCACGCCGCCCAGCCGCTCGGGAAGGTAGATGACGATGGCGTATTGCAGTGCATTGAGCAACAGCATAAGCCCATAGATGAGGAAGAGGACGGGACGGGACCTGAGTATGGAAAGGACGGTACCGTCGCCGTCCTCTCCGCGCGGCTCGATGTCCGGCATGTAGACCAGGGCAAGAAGGCCCAGCGGGATGCCCACAAGGTATACCCCAAAGGGCAGCTGCCAGGAGATCAGCCCCAAGGCTCCCCCAAGCAAGGGCCACACCGCCCCGCTCAGGCTGTTGGCCATGGACCGCAGGCCCATGGCTCGGTTGCGCGCCGCGCCCTCGTACGCATTCAGGATGACCACGGTGACCGAGGTGAACACCAGGGCGACCGAAGCGCCGAGGAACGCCCTGCTCACCAAAAGGGGCACGTAGGAGTTGATCACAAGGCCGGACCCTCCCGAGATCCCGTAGAGCAGAAGGCCGATGAAGAACGGCCGCTTCACCCCGAACCGATCGATGAGGCTCCCGGCAACCGGGCTCAGAAGGAAGATGAACAGCCCGTGGGTGGTGATGATCAGGCCCGCGGAGGAAGGGTCGACGTTCAGCCCCGCGCTCACGTCCCGGACCACCGGACCGATGATGGCGCCGGCCATCACGGTGAGCGTGGAGGCGGCCAAGACGATCCCCAGGATCCGCTTTGCCTTCACCCGGTCGGTCATGATGGGTGGATCCGTTCATGGCCCCGGAGCACGGGGTTCGACGCCGGGCAGACGGGCGAAGTGCTTGCGGTCGAAGTCCTCCGGCCGCTCACGCGGGGTCACAGCACCGCGCAGCTCCAGAAGCGACCGCTCGGCGGGAAAACAGTACCACCTCGTCTCCCTTCCGGACGAACAGCGCGCGGTCACCCGGCCTAAGGCCGAGGGCTTCCCGGGTCCCTTTAGGGATCGTGGTCTGCCGTTTGACGGTGATCTTACATCCAACCACTCGCATAACCTCCTTGCAAACATACTACAGGTGGCAATGACTATAGAGAACTCCCTTACGTACTGCCCACAGGCCTGAGTATGATCGTCGGCGTCGTCTGTATGACCAAGGAACCGTTCGATCGTAACCACGTCCCGCATGGTCTGCCGGCGCTTGACAAAGGTGGTCAGGCGCGCCATTGTTAGTTGTCCTATCTAACTATGCGCCCTAGGGGCACCTTTGTCGCCGTCCGGTCGGTGTCAGTCCGCAGCAGAGGAGGCCGTACTCGACAGGGAACAAGTCATGCTCCCTGGGGCGATCCGGTCTGCCCAGGTAGTGGAACACGGAGGTGAAGAAGGCTTGAATGACCAGATCCAGCTGCTCAAGCTACTGGAACGGCTGCGAAGCCTGGGGATGGAGGCGCATCCTCTGGCCGGCTCGGGGGTGGGGCCGCCACAGCTCGCCCTCATGGCCCGCATCGCCCGCCGCCCTGGGTGTCACCTGAAGGAGGTGGCCGCCGCGTTGCAGGTGACCGCGCCCACGGTGAGCGTCGCCGTGCAGGAACTGGAGAAAAAGGGGCTCCTGGAGCGCCGTCCCGACCCGAGCGATGGGCGGGCCGTACAGCTCTTCCTGTCGCGGAAAGGAAAGGAGCTGCACCGCCGGGCAGAGGCCTTCCGCAAGGAGAAGGCCCGGCGGGTGCTGGCCGCCCTAAAGGCTGAGGAAAGAGCGCTGTTCCTCGAGCTTCTGGGGAAGGCGCTCGATTCGGCTCAACAAGCGCAGTCGGAAGCGTCCGCGGGGCTTGACTCGGGGGAGGGGACGTTGAGATGAGCACCACCACGCTGGTCGTGAACGGATTTGCCCTCGCGTGCCTGCTTTTCTCCTTGGCCAAGGATCGCCCGAAGACCCTGAGTGCCCTGCGCGTGTCGGCCATGAGCCTGCTCAAGCTGGGCCCGGCGGTGGGGGTGGTCATCCTCCTCATTGGCCTTCTGCTGGGCCTTGTTCCCCGGGACGCCATCGGCAGCGTCCTCGGCGCGGGAAGCGGTCTTGGGGGGACGCTTCTGGTGGCCGTGTTCGGCGCGGTGCTGTATATGCCGGCCCTGGTGGCTTTCCCGTTGGCGGGGTCGCTTCTGGAGAGCGGGGCGAGCGTGGCCTCGGTGGGGGCGTTCATCACTACGCTGACCATGGTGGGCACGGTGACCCTGCCCTTGGAGATCAAAACGCTGGGAGCCAAGCTGACTCTGCTGCGCAACGGGCTGAGCTTCGTCATCGCCTTGATCATCGCGCTTCTAATGGGGGCGATCCTCTCATGAACAAGGGCAAGCTCGCTCGCAGCTGGCTCCTTCTCGTTGGGTCGACAGTGGGCTTTGTGCTGTTCGTCCTCCTGGTTCCAGAAAGAGGAACCCAAGCAGGACAGGCTGCCTGGCAGTACTTCATGGAGATGCTACAGATCCTGCCGGCGGTGCTCGTCTTGATGGGATTGTTCTCCGTTTGGGTGTCCCAGGACCTGGTGGTGCGGTACTTGGGCAGCGGCTCGGGCCTCAGGGGGATGGGCCTGTCGATTCTGCTGGGCACGCTGCCCACGGGCCCGCTCTATGTGGCGTTCCCCATGACCGACATGCTCCTCAAGAAAGGGGCGAGCCTGAAGAACGTCGTGGCGTTCCTTTCCGCTTGGGCGTGCATCAAGGTCCCCCAGGAACTCGTGGAGCTCAAGTTCCTTGGGCCGGAGTTCATGGGGCTCCGATTGGGCTTGACCGTGGTCTTTGTGGCCCTGATGGGCTGGACCATCGAAGAGATCGTGAACCGAAGCGAAGGGAGGAGTGCGGGATGAACGGGAAGCTGCGTCTGGAAGAGATGATGGAGTTCTCCTCGGCGGGCCCGGTCAAGCGGACGGTCCATCGAGGGGACGACTTCAACGTCCTGGTGGTGTGTCTCGATGCCGGTCAGGAGATCCCCGTGCACGACGAGTCCTACAACGTGTTCTTCTACGTGGTCTCCGGGCGGGGCAGGTTCACCCTCCACGGAGAAGGGGTCGATCTCGGTCCGGGGGAGATGATCTACTCCCCCGCCGGCGAGCGCGGGATCGTGGCGCTGGAACGGCTGTGCCTACTGGGGGTGCAGGAACCGCACTGAGGGGGTCTGCCGTTAAGCCCTGGGCTTGGTCGGGAGCCAGCAGAGTCTGAGGTAGATACGCCGACCGCACACGGTGCCTCCACTCAGGCTGCACACGCAGGGAGCACCCTATGTCGGTGAAGACAGAGGAGGCATCAACATGTGCGGATACTGGACCGGCTAATGGTTCTTAGGCCCTTCGGTTTGGATCCTCGGGAAGGTCGCCTTGCGGTCGCATGGTCTTCGATCATGCGCGCTCAACCAACCCCGTCCATAACTCGTCGCTGCCAGAGCATGGAGGGCGCAGGGGGTGTAGCGTGCTATTATGGGAGCAACCTACGGTGCAAGGAGGGATACGATGCCGACTTATGTTCTTCTCAGCAAGCTGACCGATCATGGGGCGAAGACAGTGAAGGAGAAGCCGGAGCGGATCAAGGAAGTCAACCGGGAGATCGAGGCCCTCGGGGCCAAGGTAGTCCATCAGTACGCGACGCTCGGCCGGTACGACTTCGTGAACATCGTGGAGGCCAAGGACGCTGCGGCCATCGCCCGCGTGGGCTTGGAGCTTGCCGCCCGGGGCACGATTCGTATCGAGACGCTGACGGCAATCCCGGGGGATGAGCTGATCGGCCGCTTACGCGAGGGGTAAACCGCGAACGTTGGGACAGAGCACAAACAACGTCGGGGACAAGCCCCGACGCTACCCAACGATATATGGCGTCACAGAGGACAAGCCCCAACACTACCTTATGAGGTGTAGTGTCGTAGCTTGTCTACGACGGCCTACGATCAGCTTGAGCGGCTTGCCCGGCGCGAGCTCGTGGCCGTTGGTTTGCGGTCGAGGAGTGACGAGTACAGCGCCTTAAGCTTCTCGCCCACCACGTGGAGGTCACGCTCCTGGGCCGTTGCGCGGCCGCGGGCGCCGAGCTCCCTGGCCTCCTCGGGACGCTCGACCATTTCTCTGAGGAGCTTTGCGAATTCCCGGTTATCCCGCGCCTTGCGGCAGTTCACTCCATCCTGCATCCAGCCTTGGTAAACAGGGATGTCCCGGAGGAGGATCGGTCGCTCGGTGGACAGTGCTTCCAGGACAACTATCCCTTCGTTCTCCTCGTAGGTGGGGAAGAAGAAAACGTCGCAGGCCGAATAGGCGCCCACGATCAGCTCATCGGGAACATACCCCGGGAACAACACGTTGGCGGGAGGGTCAGTGAGCACCCTCCGCACCTCTCGGGGGAGGACGCGCATCATCCGTGCGCCCAGCCAGATGAAATTGTAGTCGGGCAGGGACTCGGCCACCTCGCAGAAGTCCGTGACCCCTTTGCGCTTGAAGGGCAGGCCTACGGAGAGGATGAGGGGCTTGGAGTGCCTGTACTCCTTGAGAAAGGCATCGGCCCGCTCGGAATCGTAGCGGAAGTGCTCTGTGTCCACCCCGTTGGAGATGACCTGCGCCGGGGCCTCTACGCCGTGCTCGCGCACCACGCCCATGGCGTACTCGCTGGGGCAGATCAGCTGGTCGGCTGAGGAGTAGAGCGACTTAACCCGCCAGCCCACAATGGGGGCCAGCACGTTGGAGAAAGACATAGAGTTGCGGAAATCCTCTCGGGTGGTGTGGGTGCTGTACACCACAGGGATGCCGTTCCTCCTGCACCGGTTCAGGGCCAATTGGGCTCCCGGTCCCACTGTGTTGAAATGGGCCACATCCACAGGCGTGGTGTCGTCGGTGGTCCACTCCACACCGGCATAATCCAGGGCCCGCTTCTGGTGCTCGAGCGCCCGGCCTACGCCGGAGTTTTTCAACAGGCGCGGCGCCTCCACGTACAGCAAGACCTTCATCCAGATCGCATTCCACCTTGCAAGGTACACTCCCCCTCTTCTCACCTACGTGCCGCCCGCACGTCGGAAGAGAGATTGTAGGATATCGCGTATGGAAAAACGAATCGGCCAACGGCCCGGGGGATCGTTCGCCGTGCCCGTGGGGTTCGGGCTAACATTACGGGGGAATGCCGACCGCAATATTCAGGTTCTACGCGGAGCTCAATGACTGCCTACCCGCAGAGCGAAGGCAGCGGGCTTTCCCCTACTGCTTTTGCGGCGAACCCTCGGTGAAGGACGCGGTCGAGGCGCTGGGCGTGCCCCATGTAGAGGTAGATCTGGTCCTTGTCAATGGAGCCTCAGTGGACTTCAGTTACCGCCTGCGCCAAGGGGACCGGGTGGCGGTGTACCCGGTGTTCGAGTCCCTGGAGATCACCCCGGTGCAGAAGGTGCGTCCACGGCCTCTCCGGCGGACATCTTTCGTGGCCGATGAGCACTTGGGGAAGCTGGCC
Source organism: Candidatus Bipolaricaulota bacterium (assembly GCA_046483725.1). Classification (GTDB taxonomy): domain Bacteria; phylum Bipolaricaulota; class Bipolaricaulia; order Bipolaricaulales; family Bipolaricaulaceae; genus T3SED10-47. The sequence continues at coordinate 4,139 of JAWOCQ010000014.1, read as the reverse complement.
CGGCTGCTTAGATTGCTGGGGTTCGACACCGCGTACGCGCGGGGGATCGATGACGCGGAGATCGCCCGGAGGGCGGCCCGGGAAGGCCGGATCGTGCTCACCCGCGACCGCGGACTCCTGAAGCGCGGGAGCGTCGATCACGGCTACTGGGTGCGCTCGAGCGACCCACTGCAACAGGCCCGCGAGGTGGTGCGCCGCTTCGATCTGGCCGGAGAAGCCCGCCCGTTCACCCTGTGCCTAACCTGCGGAGGGAAGCTACAACCGGTGGACAAGGAGAGTGTTCTCCCACGGATCCCTCCCCGCGTCCGTGCTTGGCGCGATGAGTTCCTCCTGTGCCGCCAGTGCGACAAGCTCTTCTGGCGCGGCACCCACCACGCCCGGCTCTCCTCCACCGTGCAACGGATCCTCGGCGACGGTTGATCCGTAGAAGGCGCTCCCAGTTCATGGGCTGTTGAGTCAACTGCAGGAGGGACGGAACCTTAGGCAACAGGGGTTGGTCAGCACTGCATGAGGGGTGGTAGACTGACTCGACAGACGGACCGAGGGAACAGAGACGGTGTCGCCTTCCGGCGCGGCTCCAAAGGAGGGGTAATCACATACCATGAACCCAAGCGGAGTCCTTGAGGGAACATCTTACGATGCAATCATCATCGGGGCCGGGCAGGGCGGTAGCCCCTTGGCCGGCGCCCTGGCCAAGGCCGGCTGGAAGACTGCCCTGATCGAACGGAAGCACGTGGGCGGCACCTGTGTGAACGAGGGGTGCACGCCGACCAAGACGATGGTGGCCAGCGCGCGCGTCGCCCACCTGGCCGGACGGGCAGCAGACTACGGCGTACACATTGGCCCGTTGAACATGGACATGCGCAAGGTCCGACAGCGCAAGCGGGACATAGTGGAGAGGTTCCGCAGCGGCAGTCGCAAGCGCCTTGAGCGCACCGAGGGGCTAGACCTGTTCATGGGAGAGGCACGGTTTTCCGGACCCAAGACGGTCGAGGTGGCACTGAACGAGGGCGGCCAGCGCACTCTTTCCGCCGAGACGATCGTGATCAACACCGGGACCCGCCCACGGATGCCGGCGATCTCTGGGATCGAGGATGTACCAGTTCTTGATTCCACCTCGATCATGGAGCTCGCCGAGGTGCCGGAGCACCTGTTGGTGATCGGCGGGGGCTATGTGGGCCTTGAGTTCGGGCAGATGTTCCGCCGGTTCGGTAGCCGGGTTACCCTGGTCCAGAGGAGCGGACAGTTGGTCCCCCACGAGGACGCCGATGTGGCCGAGGAAATCAGCGCGATCCTGCAACAGGACGGGATCGAGGTGCTGCTGGGGACGCAGCCCATCGGGGCCCGCGCTGCCGGTAATCGATCAATCCAGCTGACCGTGCGCAACTCCGAGGGCAAGCGCACCCTTACCGGGAGCCATCTGCTACTGGCGGCGGGCCGCACGCCCAACAGCGACCGGCTGAACCTAGCGAGCGCGGGTATCAAGGCGACCGACCGAGGCTTCGTCCCGGTCAACGACCGGTTGGAGACCGTTGTCCCAGGCGTCTATGCCCTGGGCGACGTCAAGGGCGGCCCGGCCTTCACCCACATCTCCTACGACGACTACCGCATCCTGCGCACAAATCTCCTGGAAAGTGGGGAGGAGAGCACGGCCGGTCGGCTGGTGCCCTATACAGTGTTTACCGACCCACAGCTGGGGCGTGTGGGCCTCACGGAGAAAGAAGCCCGATCCCAGGGCCTCGACTACCGCGTGGCCAAGATCCCCATGACTTGGGTGGCCCGCGCCCTGGAGACGGACGAGACGCGCGGGCTGATGAAGGCGATCGTGGATGCCGAGTCCGACCGAATACTGGGTGCAGCCATCCTGAGCGTCGAGGGCGGCGAGGTGATGGCGGCCTTGCAGGTGGCGATGATGGGGGGCGTTTCCTACACCGCCATCCGCGACGGCGCCTTTGCCCACCCGACGCTCGCCGAATCGTTGAATACCCTGTTCGGGGCGATGGAGGGCTAGAAGGTGAAGCCCTTGACCGCCCTTCCTTCCCGCGTCCCGGCAGCTGGGGACCACGCGAGGCGGACGCCCTGCTGGGCAGGGAGGGCCGTGCTTGGCACCTGGGCTGCGGGAAGCATTGATGCCCCGCGGGATCGCAATTCTGCCTGTCGCTGAGGCGCTCAGTCGAGGCGGATGCGGGGGTTGAGCCAGGCGTACAGGAGGTCGGCGGTCAAGTTGGCCAGCAGTACACCCAGCACCACCACCATGGAGATCGCCGACAGGAGCGGGAAGTCACGCCGATCTATAGCAAACAAAAGGAGCCTGCCCAGCCCGGGGAAGTTGAACACGTTCTCGATGACGATGATCCCGCCGATGAGCCAGCCGAAGCTGATTGCCACCACGGTAATCGTAGGAAGGAGCGCATTGCGCAGAACGTGCCTGACCACCACCCAGCGCCAGCTCAGTCCTTTGAGAACGGCGGTACGGACGTAGGGCCGGCGCAGCTCCTCCACCACCTGGGCGCGCGTCAGGCGCGCCACGTACCCCAGCATGACCAGTGTGGCTGTCAGCGCCGGGAGAACGAGCGAGGGAAGGGCTTGGAAGAACGGCGTCCCCGGGCGGATGGAGGAGCTCGCCGGAAGGACCCCCAACACGTGGGCAAACACCTGGACCAACGCCAATCCCGTGACGAACTCAGGGAGTCCCACCACGGCTAGCGTCCCCACGCTAACCGCAGCGTCCAGCGCCCTGCCCTCATGCAGTCCGGCCAGCACGCCGAGCAGAATGCCTAGGGGTACAGCCAGGGCCAGCGTTAACCCAGCCAGCATGAGGGAGTTTCCCAGCCGGGCTAGGGCCAGCGGCCGGATCTCCCCACCCGTGCTGTAGGAGGTCCCCCAGTCCCCGGTGACGATCCCCCCAAGCCAGCGGCCGTACTGCACCGGGGCCGGGTCCAGGAGGCCCAGCTCCTCCCGAAAGCGCTCCAAGGCCGCTTCGCCAGCCTCGCGCCCAAGTACAATGCGGGCGACATCGCCCGGCAGGAGCCGGGTCACCCCAAACACGAGCATTGAGGTGAACAGCACGGTAAGCATGAGGAACCCCAAGCGCCGGACCAGGAAGCGTCCCATCAGCCACCCTCTCCACGGAACCGGCGGCCAGAGAAGCGAAATACCGTCGGCTGCAGCGCGCTAAGCTCTTCAAGCGGGATGTGACAGAGGATCCCCCCGTCTCCTTTGCTGGGCCGCCATGGCGGGGACTCCTTCTCGCAGATCTCCCCCAGCTTCCGCGGGCACCGGCCCTGGAACGGGCAACCAGAATCCAAGTCCTCCCCGCCCTGGGCCTCAGGCAGGCGCACCCGGGCCTGCGTGGCTTGCGGGTCGGCTAGGGGCACCGAGGCTAGTAGTGCCTCGGTGTACGGGTGGTAGGGGGGAGAGAACACAGCGGCCGTCTGCCCCAGCTGCATTAAGCGCCCCCGGTACATCACCGCGACCTCATCGGCCAGGTGTCCCACAACCGCCAAATCATGCGAGATAAAGAGATAGGCCCCGCCTTCTTTGTGCTGCAGGGCCCGCAGGAGGTTGAGGAGGCTCGCCTGCACGGAGACGTCCAGCGAGGAGGTGGGCTCGTCGAGGATGATAAGGCACGGCCCCGCGGCGAACGCCCGGGCCAGGGCCACCCGCTGGCGTTCCCCCCCGCTCAGCTCCTGCGGGCGTCGCTCGGCGAAGCCGCCCGGAAGACGGACGAGCTCGAGCAGCTTTTGTCCCTCGGCTCGCGCCTCCCTCCGGCGCCGGCCGCGCAGGCGTACCAGCGGCCGGGTCAGCGCCTCGCCGACCGAGAGGTAGGGGTTTAGCGCCTCGTCGGGGTTCTGGAACACCACCTGCAAGGTGCGCAGCTGCTCGTGGTCCCGTCGGGAAAGCACTCGGGACAGGGATCGGTCCAGCAACGTAAGCTCACCGGCGTCGGCCACCTCCAGCCCAGCTATGGCGCGGGCCAGCGTGCTCTTCCCCGAACCGCTCTCCCCCACAAGCCCCAGCGTCCCCCCCGCCTCCACGCGCAGATCCACCCCGTCCACCGCGCGCAGTGGTTCTCTCCGGGGAAGGAGCGTCCGGCGACCGGGGAAGAGCTTGCGGAGGCCCTGGGCGACGAGCACAGC
>JAWOCQ010000055.1:0-13869 GCA_046483725.1 Candidatus Bipolaricaulota bacterium | reverse complement strand
CGGCCCAGGTGATGCAGGAGATCGGCATCGACATTTCTGAGCAGCGCCCCAAGGGCATCACGCCCGAGGAGATGATGGGCTACAACTATATCATCACCATGGGTTGCGGCGCCGAAGGAGCCTGCCCCGTCGCCTTTGGGGGCACCGTGGCCGACTGGGGCCTGCCCGACCCCACGGAAGCCGACCTGGATCAGTATCGCCACATCCGGGACACCATTCGCGAACACGTCCAAGAGCTGCTGCGGCAGGTCAAGGCGGACGAACTAGGCGGATGAGACGCCGCAGACGCCCCGCCTTGCGGCCGGCCCCTCAGGAGGAGATCATGCCGCGTTGAGGCCCCGGCCTCTGCCCAATTGCGAAAAACCTTTGTTCAAGGGAGGTAGAGTGAAACCACTTCTGTGGTGGGTTGTGCTTACATCGCTTGTGCTCCTGGGTCCGGCGGCGTGGGCCGAGGAGGCCGAGCCGGTGGAGATTGTTTACTTCTATGAGGTCGGGTGCCCCGACTGCGCCCACGTGGAGTCGGTGCTGGAGGAGCTTGAGCAGTTTTACCCTGAGTTAACTGTGCGCAAGTACGACATCCATTCCCCGGCCGGCCGCAGCCTTGTCCAGCGGCTCATATCCGCCTACGAGGCCGAACTTGGGCCCGTGCCCATGCTGTTCGCCGGAGATGTGGCCATGATCGGGCCCACTTTCTACGGCCTCGACCCCGAACCGACGGATTACCGCGGCCCGTCGCGGGACTTCGCGCTGGAAGATGCCATCGAACTGGCAATCCAAGAGAGGGCCCCCTCTCCCCTGGAGCGCCTGCCGGACACAGCCACAGATCTCATTCTGTTCACCGTGGAGGATGACGAACGCAGCGAGCGTCTGGAGAAGCTGGCCATGGACCTCGTGGAGAACTTCCCCCGCCTGGGGATCCAGCAGCTGGACATGGCCGAGCCGGACAACCAGCGCACGTTCACCCGCTTGCAGCGCCTGCACGAAGCCCCCGGCGAGCCGCCGGGCCTGTTCGTAGGGGACGTGGCCCTGGTCGGGGACACGCTGTACGTCCGCCGCGAGTCCCCGCGCGAGTTCGCCTTCGGCGAGGAGGAACTGGGGGTGCTTGAGTCCAAGGTAGGCCAGGCCGTGGATCAGGAACTGGCCTCTCCTCTCCAGCGGCTACAGCTGCGGGAGCAGCTGACCCTATGGGCCGTGGTTGGGGCGGCGCTTTTGGACTCGCTGAACCCGTGTGATTTCGCCCTGATGCTCCTTCTCATGGGAACGCTGATCGTCCTCGGAAAGCGGCTGAAGGTCCTGTGGGCGGGCCTGGCGTTCATCGCCGGGGTCTATGTCACCTACTTCACCATGGGCTTCGTGGTGTACTCGCTCCTGGGGCTCACGGTAGGGGCGCGGGGGTTCCGGGTGCCTTTCCTGTACGCCGTATCGTCCCTGGCCATCCTCATCGGCCTATGGCAGATGAAGGACCTCCTCTGGTACGGAAAGTGGTTCTCTATCGAGGTCCCCGAGCGCTGGAAGCCCCGGGCCACCAAACTAGCCGCCTCGGTGGCCAGCATCCCTGGGGCGTTCATCATCGGCTCGCTGGAGTCACTCTTTTTGGCCCCGTGCACCTCGGGGCCGTACCTCGCCATCCTGACGCTGCTCTCGCAGACCACCGAACGGATGGAGGGGGCGCTACTTCTCGTCCTGTATAACTTCGTGTTCGTAGTACCTCTCATAGTCCTCGCCGTGGCCGTGCACTTTGGGTTCACCACCACCGCCCGCGCCGAGCGCTGGCGGGCGGCCAAGGCGGGAAAGCTGCACTTCATCACCGGCCTGGTGATGTTCGTCCTCGGCTCCGGCATGATCGCCGCCGTCCGCCTGGGGCTTTTGTAGGGCTTTTGTAGGGGTCAGATCTTGAATGTGGGCGACACTGACCCCTCATTTGTCGCATGTATATTCAGCCAGTGTTGAGGAACTACCGCTTGTACGCTGCGAGCAACGCGTGAGACAGTTGTGACTACAGTGTCGCCCACATTCAAGATCTGACCCCAGTTGAGAGTTGAGTTGAGAGGTAAAGCCGTGCTTTGTATAATGCATTGATGTGCAATATTGCAATGAACTACAGCTACCCGTTACCTTGATCGACGTGGGGAAAGCACTTTCCCATCCCGTGAGGCTGCGAATGCTGGAGCTTCTGGCCCACGGGGAATGCTGCGGGTGTGAGATCGCCCCCCAAGTGGGCCTCGACCCGTCGGTGGTGTCGCGCCATCTGGCTCTGCTCGCCCGGGGTGGCCTGGTGCGTTCCCGCCGTGACGGGGCGCGGCTGATGTGGAGCCTGGCCAGCGAGGAGATCGCAGCGCTCCTCGATCGTCTGGGGAGCTGCAGCGAGGAGGGACGCAGGTGAACCGCGAACTCAAAGTATTCCTGTGGATGGCCGGGATATTCCTGGCCGCCTACTTCATCCCCTTTGACCTTCTCCAAGTTCAGACTGCACTGTCCGAGGCGTTCCTCATGCTGCAGGACTACGCCCAGGAACATGTGCTCACCTGCCTCATCCCCGCGTTCTTCATCGCTGGCGGGATCGCCGTGTTCGTGTCCCAAGCGGCCGTCATCCGCTACCTCGGGTACGGGGCCAACAAGCTCTTGGCGTACGGCGTCGGCTCAACATCGGGGATCATCCTCGCTGTGTGTTCGTGCACCGTGCTCCCGTTGTTCGCCGGGATCTACAAGCGGGGGGCGGGCCTGGGCCCGGCGGTCGCGTTTTTGTATTCGGGCCCGGCGATCAACATCCTGGCCATCATCCTCACCGCCCGCGTCCTGGGCCCAGAGCTTGGCTTGGCCCGAGCGCTGGGGGCCGTGGTGTTCTCGGTAGTCATCGGACTTTCGATGCACTTCCTGTTCCGCAAGGAGGAGCAGGCCAAAGCCGAGGAAGCCGCACTCACCCCCGAGGCCCCGCCGGCAGAGCGGCCGCTGTGGAAGACCGGCGTGATCTTCGCCCTCATGATTGGCGTGCTCGTGTTCGCCAACTGGGGCCGTCCCGGCTCGGTCACGGTGTATCTCGACGACGGATCGACGCTCTCGGGGCTGCGCGCCGGCGAAGAGGCGGATGCGCTGTTACTGCGCGTGCCCGAGACCGACGAAACGATCCACGTGCCGCACGAGGAGATCGTCTCCCGGGAATTCACCCCATCCGCCTACACCACGCTGTGGCAGAACCGCTTCCTCATCGCCGGCGTGCTGCTTCTGGCCCTGGCCGTGGTGGGCTTCATGTGGATCGGAAAGGGCGAAGCCCTCTCCTGGGGAAGCTCGACCTGGGACTACGCGAAGATGATCCTGCCGTACCTCTTTGGAGGGGTGCTGGTGGCGGGCTTCCTCTTGGGGCGCCCGGGAGCCGAGGCACTGATCCCCTCGGGCTGGGTGGAGAGCGCTGTCGGTGGCAATACGTGGGCTGCGTGTGCCATCGCCTCGGTGGCCGGGGCGTTCATGTACTTCGCCACCCTCACCGAGGTCCCCATCCTCCAGGGCCTGCTCGGAGCGGGAATGGGGGACGGGCCGGCGCTGGCGTTGCTGCTCGCCGGACCGGCGCTCTCGCTTCCCAACATGCTGGTGATCCGGAAGATACTGGGCACCAAGAAGACGTTGGTGTACATCGTGCTCGTGGCCATCGCCGCCACTTTGATCGGGAAGATCTACGGTACGGTGATGGCACTATGACAAGGAGACTGCAGCCTAAGAATTAGAAGGAGGGAACCATGAAGGAGATCGAAGTATTGGGCCGTGGGTGCCCAAAGTGTCAGCAGACGGCGAAGAACGCCGAGGAAGCGATCCGCGAGCTGGGGGTGGAGGCCGAGATCGTCAAGGTGGAGGACCTGAACGAGATCATGACCCGTGGGGTGATGATGACCCCCGCCCTGGCCATCGACGGACAGGTCGTGCTCTCCGGACACGTAGCCACAGTCAAGGAAATCAAGCAGCACCTGCAGGAAAGCTAGGCGGCCAGCTATGTCCCGATGACAATGCCCACGGAGGAGGCGGACGGCGCAGTGACACCGTTGCGCACGCTGTACTTGGAGCCGACCACGCGCTGCAACCTGCGGTGTCGGGCCTGCGTCCGCACCACGTGGAACCTGCCCCATGTACCTGGACAACGAGGCCGACTGCCTGCAAAGCGCTTTCCCCTCCTGCGCCGGCTGCCTGTGGGCCCAAGGGCTCATCCGTTGCCCCTGAGAGGCTACAACCCGAAAGACGAACGCCGGAGTCTCTCAGCTACCTATGATCTCGTTTAAGCCCTCGACCACCTGCACAAGCTCTTCCGGTGTCGCGCGGCCCAGAAGCTCTCCAATTCGTTCTGTGGATAGCGTGCGGAGTTGGCCTATCTTGCCCCAAGATGGCTTTGGGAGAGCCCTCGAACTAAGAGCCAGCGTCAGGGGAAACCCCGCCCGCGGCTCCTGGCTGGTGAGCGCAGCTGCGATCACCGTTCCCGATCGTTCGTTGAACGCATCATGACTGAGAATGAGGACGGGGCACCTTCCAGATTGTTCCTTTCCGCGGACCGAGTTCAGATCAGCCCACCGGACCTCTCCTCTCAGTACTCCGGCCATCCTGATAGCTCTCCCGCCATACCCTCCTCAGCGAAACCCTGTTCGCTCACCGGGTCGAGCTTTGCACACTCACGAGCCAGCCGTTCGCGCGTGATGCGCTCGACCTTGTCGGCAACGGCCTCCTCAAGTGCCCGACTTCTGTTTGGGATTACTCCTTCGGCTACCAGGCAGTCCAGCTTGCTCAGGAGATCGCGCGACAGGGTGATCGCAATTCTCGCTCGCGGCACAGCGATCACCTCCTGGTATGTTAATCGGGCGTACCGCGGGACTTGTCAACTCGCCTCAGCTTGCAAGTTGCAAGCTCGCGATCACTTGATCGCAAGGACCGTGATCGACAGGACCGCGGACCGCCAGTAGGGGTCGCCGTCCGCTGACTCCGGGGCACAGCTGTTGTCTCGGTCGGATCGCTCGTCCAGCACCTCAACACGAGAGAAGCCGGCGTCGCGGATCGCCCCCAGGTAGTCGTCCCGCAGCGCCGCCCCGGCGATGCACGCTGCATACAGATCAGGGTCCTCGCGGGCGGCCTCAGGAAGCGGACGGCTCAGCACAAGGTCGCTCACCACCAGCCGTCCCCCGGGCCGGAGCACACGGTACGCCTCCCCGAAGACGCGGGGCTTGTCAGGGGACAGGTTCACCACACAGTTGGAGATGATCACATCCGCCGACTGGTCTTCCAGCGGCAGCACCTCGATCTGCCCCTGCCGGAACTCCACGTTGGCCAGATCTGTTCGGGCGGCGAACTGCTCGGCGTTCGCCCGTGCCCGGTCCAGCATCTCCTCGGTCATGTCGACGCCGATCGCCCGCCCGGTGGGCCCGGCGATCTGCGCCGCCAAGAACACATCGACGCCTGCGCCGCAGCCCAGGTCGACCACTGTGTCTCCCGGCCGGACGTGTCCGTGGGCCAGCGGCGCCCCACACGAGAGCCCGAGCTCCGCCTCGGGCACGGGATGGGCAGTGCCCGCAAGTTGTGCCCCGCTCTCACAGCAGTCGGCGCTCGCCCCACAACAGGAGCTACCTCTGCGGGCCACTTCCGCATAACGCTTTCTCACCAGCTCGTGCTTGTCCTCCACAGGCCACCACCTCCCAGCGCTTGCGGCGCTCTGCAATTGCACATAGCAACAAATTATAATCGCATAGCAGCCATCGGGCAACCTCCACTCCCACCTGCCGGCAGCCGCAGTCCTCCTTGTTCTGTGAGACAGTTAGGGGGTGAATGGCTCCCAACTCCAAGATCTGACCCCAAGACCCCATGCTCTAGCTCGTGCACCTCATCCATGGATGGCTCCCTCCTTCGCAGACGGATCGAACCGGGCAAACCAAGGGCGCGTGCGGTTGGCGATCGACACCAGGGTGAGCATTATCGGCACCTCGATCAGCACACCCACCACCGTGGCCAGCGCCGCCCCCGATTCCAGCCCGAACAGGGCAATGGCCACGGCCACCGCGAGTTCGAAGAAGTTGCTTGCCCCGATCTGCCCCGCCGGGGCGGCGACCGCGTGCCGGATCTTGAGGAGCCACGCCGCCCCGTAGGTCAAGGTGAAAATGAGGAACGTCTGGATGGAAAGCGGAATGGCGACCAGGAGGATGTGCAAGGGATTGTCGATGATCCTCCCTCCCTGGTAGATGAACAAGATCACCAGCGTCAGGAGGAGGCCCCCAATGGTCACCGGGCGCAGCCTGCGCAGGAACACACCCTCGAACCAGTCCCCTCCCTTCCGGGCCAACAGCCACCGGCGCGACAGGTACCCCAGCACAAGAGGGACGACGATGAACAACACGATGGACAGGATCACCGTGTTGTAGGGGACGTAGATCTCCGACAACCCCAGAAGCAGCGTCACGATGGGGGCATACAGGACAATCAGGACGAGGTTGTTCACCGAGACCTGGATCAGCGTGTACGCCGGATCCCCTTTGGACAGGTAGCTCCACACGAACACCATCGCCGTGCATGGCGCCGCCCCCAGGAGAACGGCCCCGGCGTAGTACTCCCGAGCGAGTTCCGTGGGGATCAGCCCGCCGAAGATCACAAACATAAACAGCGCCGAGATCCCGGCCATGGTGAACGGCTTCACGCCCCAGTTGGCGGCCAGAGTCAGCCCAAGCCCCTTGGGGCGCTTGCCCGCCTGGACGATGCTGGAGAAGTCGATCTGCACCATCATCGGGTAGATCATGAGCCAGATGAGGATGGCCACGGGGATTGAAATCTGCGCGACCTCGGCCCGCTTCAGCAGCTCCGGCACCACAGGGAGCAACCAGCCAATACCGATCCCCACCAGGATGCACAGCGCGACCCACAACGTCAGATAGCGCTCGAACACGGACAGCTTTCTTTCCGACATCAGTCCCCCTCTTGCTTATCGGCCCCGGGCGGGGACCACCAACACCGGCAGCAACCCCGCCGCACCAGATCTTCAGCCGTGCTACCCCACAAGAGTTCGGCGATCCTGCTTTGGCCACGGCTCCCCACGGCAACACAGGTCGCCCCGACCTCTTGGGCGACGCGGGCGATCTCCGCCGAGGCGATACCCGCCCGGACGTGTACATCCACTTCGATTCCGTGCTTGGCGCGGAGCGCCTCGGCCTGACGAGCAAGCTCTTGTTCGGCCTGGGACGTCGCCTGCTGGTAGTGCTCGTGTTCTAGTGCAATCACGTCGTCCACAGGCAGCTCCAGTACGTGAACCAAGGTCGCCCGCCCGAGCCCCTGCAGCCCGGCCAGGAACCCCAGCATCTTCTCGGCGCTGCTGGAGAAGTCCGTGGCCGCCAACAGATGAGCGAACGGCCGCTGACAGATCCTCTGTACCTCTCCCTCGTCAGTGGAACCCACACGCTCTATGAGAACAGGAAGCGGGCTGGTGCGGGCGACATCGGCCGCCACGCTGCCCACAAACGCACGGCGCAGGAATCCCCCTCCACGGGAGCCGAGTACGATCAGGTCCACCTCATGTTCCTGAGCCACCCTGACAATGGCCTCGTGTGCCGCGCCTCCTTCAGCCGTGGTAACCTCGGTGGTGACTTCGGCTGTCCCCTCCTGCAGGGTGTTTCCCATGGCAGCGAACTCCCGGCGCTGTTCGGCGCTCAACCGGTCCTGTCCGGCGCCCTCGCCTTCGTCCTCCACCACGTGCAACAGAACCACCTGATCGAGCCCTTCCAGCTCCCCCAGACACTCGCCGGCCTTGCGTGACGCAGCCGAGAAATCCGTGGCGAACAGCACCTTCATCGTCACACCTCCTACGCGCGGCCCGTGTCCTTTGGCCCCACCACGCAGCGGCCGCGCTCGCGCAGCAACAGGCGCTCTCTCAACCGCTCTTCATCCTCAACCGCCGGTGAGAGGCTGGGCCCCAACGCCTTCAACAGGGGCGAGGTCACCGGCTTGTAGTAGACCCAGGGGCCGTCGTGCTCCCCCACAACCCATCCGGCCCGCGCCAACGCTTGCAGGTGCCGGGATACGGTGTACTGGGGAAGCTCCAACACGTCGGCGAGTTCACACACGCAGAGCCCGCCTCCCGCACTGAGCAACAGCGCAAGGGAGCGGAGCCGCACTGGATGGCTGAGCATACGCAGGTGCTGAGCCAGGGCCTCCATTTGCTCCGGCCTACATTTGTCCATAAGCGCAAATGCTAGCACATCCCATCTGATGTGCAACCCCTCAGGGACGATTGGGACGATTGGTGGGACGATTGGTGGGACGATTGGGGTCAGATCTTGAAGTTGGGAGCCAGTCACCCCCCAACTGTCTCACTGCGTGTATGATATGCGACAATCAGTGGCTGAGTGACTCCCAACTTCAAGATCTGACCCCGCGATGTTGTCGACGTACTGCATGGCTGACGGTTGAGTAGTGCAAGCCGAGGAACCGCGCTACCTCGGTGATGGTGTACTGATGAATGTGAACGGCTTCGTAAAGCTTCGCGTTGCGGGAGCGTATGTCGTCAACACTGGCGAAGAGCACGTCCAACGGTGGACGGGTTGCCAGCCGATCCCGGCGCGGGAACTCCGTGGAGACAGTTCGCCCTGACAAGAGCGGCTTCATCGCCTTCACGAATGCATTGTTCCCCAATATGCTTCCCTGGAGGGACGTCCACGGATTAGCATCTCGCCCTTGGCTCACAAATAATCGGTACGCTTGCTTCGCCTGCTCCGGGTCGGCGTGAAACTGTGATAAAACCCACTCCACGTGCAGGAAGTCCGGAGGGTTAGCTCTGCCCGCTGTGGCCCGGCAACTGCTCCACGGCCAAGCCGCTGGATGCTTCACGAGTCCCGCCCTCACAGGATTGAGCTCGATGTATCTGACAACCTCCAAAAGGTATGCCTGCTTCTCTACAAGCACCGAATGGAATCTCCCCTGCAAAACGTGTCCAGTTCGTCCGTGGCGACGGTTGAACTTCTGCGTGTACCTCGCGTTCAAGTACTGCATGCCGCGGGAAATATTGGCCGACGGTGTTTCCAAGAGCAGATGGTAGTGATTTCCCATCAAACAGTAGGCGTGACATAGCCAGCCGAAGCGCGACACCGCAGTGACCAAGATGTCCAAGAAGGCATAACGATCGGATTCGGTGAGGAAGATATGCTGCTGCGCGTTTCCCCGAGCAGTTATATGGTAACAAGCACCTTCATACTCAATACGCAGTGGTCGAGCCATATAAAGAGTATAACGGATGATAAACATGTGAAAAAGCGTCACCGGGGGTCAGAACTGGGGTCAGATCTTGAAGTTGGGAGTCACTCAGCCACTGATTGTCGCATATCATACACGCAGTGAGACAGTTGGGGGGTGAATGGCTCCCAACTTCAAGATCTGACCCCGGGGGTTCGCTTCCGGCAGTGAGACAGTTGGGGGGTCATTGACTCCCAACATCAAGATCTGACCCCGGGGGTTCAGACCCCGGGGGTTCGGGGCCGGTGCGGAGGATTTCGGGGACGTCGGAGGAGAACTGGAGCTGCCACAGGGCCCAGAAGAGGCCCTTTTGCTCCAGGAGCTCGCTGACCGAACCCTCTTCCACCAGGTGGCCCTCTCGGAACACGAACACCCGATTCGCTTTGCGTATCGTGCTCAGCCGGTGGGCGATGGCGATCGACGTGCGGCCTTCCATCACCTTATCCAACGCATTCTGCATCAACGCCTCGGTCTGGGAGTCAACGTTGGCCGTGGCCTCGTCCAGGACAAGGATCCGGGGGTCGGCGGCCACGGCGCGGGCCATGGAAAGAAGCTGTCGCTCGCCCACGGAAAGGCGCGTACCCCGCTCCCGGACCTGGGTTTCGTAGCCCTTGGGAAGCTTCTCGATGGTCGGGTGCACTCCTACTTCCTCGGCGGCCGTCCGCACGTCCTCGGGATTGATCTGGGGATCCCACATGGCCACGTTCTCGGTCACGTCGCCGGAGAAAAGGAACACATCTTGCGGAACGAGGGCTAGCCGCCGACGCAGCGCTCCGAGTTCCAGCTCTCCGATCTCCTGCCCGTCAATGAGGATGCGTCCCCGCTGCGGCCGGTAGAAGCCCAGAAGCAGGTTCACTACCGTGGACTTCCCTGAGCCGGTGGGGCCTACCACGGCGATCCTCTCTCCCGGGGCTACGCGAAAGGAAACGCCCTTCAGTACCCAATCGCGATCGTTGTACGAAAACCACACGTTGTCGAACACGACCTCACCCTGGATATCCGGGGGGGCCAGTTCGCCGGATGCTTCGGTGGGCTCGTCCACGAGGTGGAAGATGCGCTCTCCGGCGGCCATCGCCCCCTGCAGGAGGTTGTACTTCTCCGAAAGCTCCGTCAGCGGCTGGAACAGCATGCGGATGTAGCTGATGAATGCCACGAGCGACCCCAGGGTAAACACGCCCCCCAGCACTCCGCGTCCCCCGTACCAGATGAGCACGGCCAAGGCGAGGTTCGTCACCAGCCACACAGTGGGCCCGAACACCCCGTACACCAACACAGTGCGCATCTGCGCGCTGAAGTACTGCTCGTTGATGGAGGCAAAGCGCTTGAACGCCCGCACTTCTTGCAGGAAGAGCTGGATGATGGGCATCCCGGAGATGGACTCAGCGAGGTAGGCGTTCAGCCGGGCCAGGTGCCTCCGGGCATTGCGGTACGCATCGCGGGCCTTGAGCCGGAACCAAAACGTGGCCACCGCAAGCGGCGGGGCGAAGGCCAACATCAATAGACCTAGCCGCACGTTCAAGCTAAACATCACCGCCAGGACCCCGCCCATCATCAGAAAGTCCCGCAGGGCATACACCAACACCTCGGCGTACATCTCGTTGATCGCCTTGATGTCGTTGGTGGCCCGGGTGACCAACCTGCCCACCGGCTGCTTGTCCAAAAACGGCACCGGCAGACGTAACAAGTGCCCGAAGATGTGCCGCCGCATGTCGTACATCACCCGCTGCCCGCTGGCCTGCAGGAGGTACACCTGCCCGTAGGTGAACCCAAACCGCAACACAAGAAGCACCACAAACCCCAGGGCCAGGTACCCAAGGAGCAGCAGCGCCTCCCCCTGCACCCGCAGACGCTCGGTGGTCGACAGGGCCCCTAGATCCGCCTCGCGGGCGAACAGCCCTAGCTCGATCTCCTGGAATACCTCAGGGTACTCCCGGGCAACGTCCATCCCAACGTCGCCTTCCCGGAGCAGCAGCACGCGCGACCTCACCAGGCCCTCGGCCTTCAGCTCCTCCATCTGCTGGTCGGGGATCTGCCGCGAGTCGGCCAGGAAAGCATCGTCCTCGAGCCTGTAGGCGTCCGCATGCGGCGCTTGTTCGCTTTCTACTTCGACCCAGGGCAGCACGAGCACCGAGTCGACCGCCGTTTTGGTGATATAGGGAAGCGCTATCTCGATCCCTGTGGCGAACACGGTGCACACGAACGCTATGATGAACAGCTTCTTGTACGGCCGGACATAGCGTAGCAGGCGCCGGAGCAGCGCCGTGTCCATAGCCTTTCCTATTGCTAGATCCTCGTGTTCGTCGAAGTAAGAGCTCATTCCTGCAACACCTGCTGATACTCGTTCAACCTCGCGTACAGGCCTCCCTGGGACACCAGGTGGTTGTGATCTCCTTCTTCCACCACCTGTCCTCCGTCCAACACCACGATCCAGTCGGCGTTCCGCACGGCGGAGATCCGGTGGGCCACCACGATCGCCGTGCGCCTTTGCAGCACACTGCGCAGGTTGCCCAGGATCTCCTCCTCCACCTTGGCATCCACGCTGGACAAGACGTCGTCCAGCACGATGATCGGCGTGTTCAGAAGCAAGCTGCGGGCCAGGCCTATCCTCTGCCGCTGCCCACCGGATACGGACAGCCCCCGCTCCCCGACCACGGTGTCCAAGCCCTCGGGGAAGACGTCGATCTCCTCTTCCAAGCCAGCCATCCGCGCCGCCCACAGGACGTCCTCGTCGCTTGCCTCCGGCTGTCCGTAGGCGATGTTCTCCCGCACGCTTGTGGAAAACAGGAACACATCCTGTGGCACAACGCCCACCGTGCTGCGCAGGTCACTGAGCTTGAGGTGTCTGACGTCCGTTCCGCCGAGCAGTACCGAGCCCGGAGGCGGATCATACAGTCGGGGGATCAGCTTGACCAGCGTAGACTTTCCTGATCCGGTGAGGCCGATCACCCCAAGCGTAGATCCTTCGGGCACCTTCACGTTTACGTCCTCCAGCGCCGAAGTGGCCAGGTCGTCCGGGTAGGCGAAGGATAGCCTTCGGAACTCCAGATCTTTGACCCGCGGGAGCCCCGTCGGCCGCTGGGGGCTGACGATGTCCGGCTCTTCGGCAAATATCTTGTCCAGGCGGTTCATGGAGGCGGATCCACGCTGGAGGATGTTCACGATCCAGCCCAGGGCCATCATCGGCCACACGAGCATCGTCAAATAGCTCACAAAGGCGACCATGCTCCCCAGGGAGATGGTTCCGTCGAGCACGCTGCGGCCGCCGAACCACAGCAAAAGGACCATCCCCGCCCCCGAAAGCACCTGGATAAGCGGCCGGAACACACCCCACAGCCTCACCAATCGTAGGTTGGCCTCCAGGTTATCCTGGTTGACATCAGCGTAAGCGGCATTCATCCCTGGCTCCCGAGCGAACGCCCGTAGAAGCCGCACGCCGGAAAGCGCTTCCCGGGTGCGCTCAGTGAGCGTGGCGAACGCCTCCTGTACCCTACGGAACCGCCGGTGGATCACCCGACCGAAGCCCAATACCACAAGTGTAATGATGGGCATAGGGATAAACGCATACAGCGTAAGCCGCGGGGAGATGGCCATCATCACCGCCAGGGTGAACGCAAGCATCATCACCGTGTCCGCGGCGAGGAGCACCCCCAGAGCGCAGGCCTGCCGCACCGCCTCCAGATCGTTGGTCGCGTGGGCCATCAAATCCCCGGTGGTGTGCTCGGCGTAATAGGAGGGGGACAGCCGTTCCAGATGGGAGTACAGCCGATTACGCAGGTCGCGCTCGATTCGCCTGCCGGCACCGAACAAAAAAAGACGCCACACAAAGCGAAAACCCGTCGCTATCAGCGCCAACCCACCAAGATACAAGGCATACCGAATCAGATGGTCGCCGACGCCCCGGGCCAAATCGTCCACCGCCCTGCCGATGATCAGCGGTGAGACAAGCTGAGCAGCGTCCACTACCAATAGCGCCAGACCCCCACATAGGAGCCACAGCCGATAACGCCATAATTCCCGTCCAATACCGCGCATTGAGAGGGCAGATTATACCCAAGGGCCGTTGAATCCCCAACGCTCGCCTGCCCCGGCATCCGTTGCCCCCGGCACGGCCAGTTCGTACCATCAGTGTGGAGGTGTACCATGGCCGAAGAACGAAAGATGCAGGTCAACGCTGATCAACAAACGCGCCGCGGGGTCTACGCGAACCTGGCGATGCTCTCCCACCAAAAGGACGAGTTCGTGGTGGACTTCCTCTTCCTCGACCCTCCTACGCAGACGCCGCAGGGGGGACAGGCAATGCTGGCCTCCCGGGTCATCCTGGCTCCCGGCCACATGAAACGCCTGTACAACGCCATCGGGGAGAACATAGAAAAGTACGAGAAGAACTATGGGACCATCTCGCTTCCCCCAAAGCTGAAGTAAACACCCGCCATCAAGCCCTCGGCAGGCGGACTTATGACCTGCAGTGTAGGGACCGTCCTCCTTGTCCGGAGACTCCCGAAGGCCCTAGGTTACATTAGGGAGCGAAGTCACGAGGCATTATGAAGCACACGCTCCAGGGGGGCAGTTTAATGGGACGGAACAAGTGGGCGGTCTGGGCAGGGATTCTTGCCCTGTGTGTTGCTTTTGTCG
>JAWOCQ010000033.1:0-26845 GCA_046483725.1 Candidatus Bipolaricaulota bacterium | reverse complement strand
CGGTGCTTGTGTTCATCGCCGTCCAGGGCGCTCCTGCCCTGTCGTGGGAGTTCCTGAGCGCGTTTCCCAGGCGAGGCATGACCGAGGGGGGCATTTTCCCAGCATTGGTCGGCACCGTCTATCTCGTGCTCGGCACCGTGCTCATCGCCATGCCCCTGGGTATCGGGGCGGCGGTTTATCTATCCGAGTATACCCATCATCGGACTTGGATACGCCTGGTGCGCATCGGAGTCAACAACCTCGCTGCGGTGCCGTCCATCGTGTTTGGGTTGTTCGGTCTTGCTTTCTTCGTCAAGGGGCTGGGACTAGGGGTATCGCTGCTCGCTGGCGCCCTCACCTTGGCGTTGCTGGTATTGCCGCTTGTAATCCGTTCCACCGAGGAGGCGCTCGCCGCAGTCCCCCAAGAGTTTCGCGAAGGGGCGCTCGCCCTCGGTGCTACCCGCTGGCAGTCGGTGCGCACGCTGGTGCTGCCTGCAGCAGTGCCGGGTATCGTGACCGGAGCCATACTATCCGTAGGCCGTGCAGCAGGCGAAACAGCTCCCATCATGTTCACCGCGGCCGCGTTCTATACCCCACGCCTGCCCTCGTCACCCCTCGATGAGGTAATGGCTCTACCTTATCACCTGTACGTCATGGCCACCGAAAGCACCGCGTTCTGGCGAACAAGGGACCTACAGTACGGTACAGCATTGGTGCTCCTGAGCCTGGTGCTGATTCTGTACCTATGGGCCGCCGTGTGGCGCGCCCGCATAAGGAGGAAGAAGCGATGGTGACAAGTGTGCAGCACACCACCGCCGACCGGCGCGTGGCAACTGCATTTCAAGTCCAGAAACTATCATTCTACTACGGCCAGGAACAAGTACTCTCCGATGTCAGTATGGATATCCCCGAGCGCAAGGTGACCTCCATCGTCGGACCATCCGGCTGCGGTAAGTCAACGTTCCTACGCGTGCTGAACCGTCTGTACGAACTGGTGCCCGGTGCCCGCGCAGCGGGGCAGGTGTGGTTCGATGGGCGGGACATACTCTCCCGGGACACCGATGTGGTCGAGCTACGGCGCCACGTGGGCATGGTGTTTCAAAAACCCAACCCATTCCCCAAGTCCGTCTACGACAACGTCGCCTACGGGCCGCGTATCCATGGCACACGCAATCGGCGGATACTGAATGACATCGTGCGCGAAGCCCTTACTCAGGCAGCGCTGTGGCACGAAGTCAAGGAGAAGCTTCGCAATAGTGCGCTGGAACTCTCTGGGGGACAGCAACAGAGGCTATGCATTGCCCGGGCATTGGCCTTGCAGCCGCGGGTGATCCTTATGGACGAGCCCACCAGTGCCCTCGATCCCACAGCCACCGCCAAGATCGAGGACCTGATCACCTCCCTCAAGGACCACTACACAGTAGTCATCGTGACTCACAACATGCAGCAAGCAGCACGGGTGAGTGACCTCGCCGCAGTGTTCCTTACTGGAGGAGAAATGGTAGAGTACGACGAGACCAAGCAGATCTTCGAGAACCCCCACGACCAGCGTGTGGAGGCCTACGTAACAGGGAAGTTCGGGTGAGAAAGATGATGCGCGAAGGCTACCAGAAGGAACTGTCAGCGCTGCGGCAGGCTACGGTGGACATGGGGCGCGCCGCAGCCGGGAGACTATCCACTGCGCTTGAGCTTATGCACGATCCCGACCCGCACAGGGTGCACATGCTTCGGGGGGAAACCAACCATATCTAAGGGGGGCGATAGCGTTGCCCGCCCAACGCAACCGGATGGTCACAAGGCCCCTTGCCCTTCCTGCTCTCCGCCCCACCCCAGCGGCACTGAGGCATCGACAGCCGTTTCCGCAATGTTGAACCCGTATTCCCTTGTCCGCAGCAGGCTATCCATGACGATGCTTATGGGGAGGGCGTTACCTGGCTGTTCTCGGATGGCGACCTGCGCCCACTCCAGCATCCGCTCGCGTTGTTCCTTTTGTCCAAGCACCCGGTTGGCCCGCTTGGGATCGCGCTCCTCGAAGGACTGCACCGCCTCGGACAGGATCACCCGCGACTCGGCGTGAGCCTCTGTGATCCGCTCGCCCACGTCTGCGGAGAGTGCAGAACCGAGAGCCAGTGTAGCCCGGGACACTTTCACCGCGTGGTCAGCCACGCGCTCCAACTGGTCGGCGACCGCCTGATGGCGGTGGAACTCAAAGCGAGACAGCTTAACTTCCTCCTCCACCAGGAGATCCCTGAGCAAAAGGCCGAACTGCCGGGCTACCAGCAGTACAAGGCGGTCGACATCACCGTCTCGTTCGGCCACATCCTGGGCCAGTTCCTCATCCCACGTGCGGCAAGCGGAGACAGCATCATCGAGCATCCCCAGGGTGATCTCAAAGATGCGGTGTATCGTCTGTCCGATGGGAAAGTCGCGCATGCTGGCCACGGAATGCAACACCACGGCCGTCTGCGATTCCTCCAGGATCTCCAGTCCCACCAGCGACTGCGCGATCTGGCGTACGGTGCGCCGTTGCTCGGGGCGCATCCGGCCGCCGCCGACCTCTATCACGTCGTATCCAGCGATATACCTAGCAATGATGTCCCTTTGGAGCTCAACAGCCCCCCGGTCATCCATCGCCAGCGAGCAACGGTTACCCTCACGCGCTCCTGCGGGAACCAAAAGCAGCGCCCCGGAGTCGTTGGGGATAAGCGTAACCGTACTGCCCCGCCCCACACCCACCGCATCGGCCCAGCCTTTGGGTAAGGTTACCAGGAACGTCCCTCCTCCGGTCACCTGCACTTTTCTCTGCTGTGCCACATGCCACCTCCCGTATGCTATATACTAGGTTGCTCACTAAATAGTACAACCAGCGCTATGGTCGTAGCGGCGCAGAACGGCGAACGACGCTCAGACTGCGCTGCAGTCCCGCGGGGGTGGCCGCCTCCAGTGCGGCAAATGCCCACGGAGACCAAGGCACAGATTTTGGCAATGCTGGACCCCACAAGCCATTCTACAGTGCACAGCACAAAGCGCGGCTGCTTCTGAGAGGCTCCACCCCACCCGGTACAATCCGTGCGGTGATTGTTTGGCCAGGCCACGCAGCCTTAGTCCAGCAGGCCTACCCTAAGGATGGTGACATGAACAATGGATATTACAGAGCGTTTCCCAAACCTCCCCCAGCGCGTGAAGGGCTTGGGCGAGCTTGCGTTCAACCTATGGTGGAGCTGGAGCTCCGAAGCGCGGGATTTGTTCCGCAGGCTGGACCTTCAGCTGTACCGTTCCACCCAGCATAACCCGGTACACATGCTGGACATGATGCCCAGACAAACCTTGGAGAGAGCTGCAAGCAGTCCGGAATTCCTAGAGCACTACGCCACGGTGATGGACAGCTTCCGACGGGGAATTTCGGGGCAAGCCCGTTGGTTTGAGCACCGTTTCGGCCCTACCTCAGAGCCCCTCGTGTACATGTCGGCTGAGTTTGGCGTTCACGTCTCCCTTCCCGTTTACGCGGGTGGATTGGGAATACTGGCCGGGGACATCTTGAAGGAGTGCAGCGACCTGGGGGTTCCAGCAGTCGGCTTGGGGTTGATCTACGGCCAGGCCTACGTGTGCCAGAGAATCCGTGAAGACGGCTGGCAGGAGGATATAGAGCAGCCCTTGGATCTCAGCCATGCCCCCCTGGTCCGGGTTACCGACGAGCAGGGCCACCCTCTACAGGTAACCGTGCCCGGATTTCAACCACCCCTGAGGGTGGAGGTATGGCGGGCGGCGGTGGGCCGCGTGCACCTGTACCTCCTGTCGACGGACGTCGAGGGAAACGGGCCCCAGGAGCGGGACATCACCCAGAGGCTTTACATCAACGACCTCCATCAGCGCCTGCAGCAGGAGATCGTGCTGGGGATAGGTGGTGTACGGGTTCTGGAAGCCCTGGGGATAACCCCGGGGGCTCTCCATCTGAACGACGGGCACCCGGCCTTGGCCATCGTGGAGCGTCTGCGCGCCGCGGTTCAGGAGGGGAAAGCTTTTGACCACGCCTTGGACAGCGTGTACAAGAGCACGATCTTTACCACCCACACACCCGTCCCCGCGGGGACAGACGTCTTCCCCTTGTCCCTTGTGCGAGAGTACCTCGATCCCTATTGCCGAGAGGGCGGTCTGGATCCGGATCGCGTTGTCTCGCTCGGGATGAATCCAGAGGATCCCGACGCGGGATTCAACATGACCGTGTTCGCCCTGCGCATGAGCCGCTACTGCAACGCCGTGAGCCGCAAACACGCCGAAGTATCACAGAACATGTGGGACGGAGTGCGCAGCGTGCAGTCCGCAGAACACAAAATCCAGCCCATCACCAACGGTGTGCATATTCCCACCTGGGTCGAACCCCTCCGCCTACAGCCTCTTCTGTATCGCTACCTAGGTGAAGCCTGGAAAGACAAACAGGAGGACCCGGAAACTTGGAGCAATGTGGACTCAATTCCGGACCACGAGCTGTGGCGCGTTCACCAGGAGCGCAAGGCGGCCATGCTGACCCAGATCAGGGCTCGCGCCCGTGAGGCCTGGCGCTCAGAAGAAACGCCCGCCGGAGGTATCCTGGGCTTCGGTACTCTCCTCGACCCCTACACGCTCACGTTGGGCTTTGCTCGCCGGTTCACGGCGTACAAACGACCGGACCTTATTCTGTTCGATCGCGATCGACTCCGTCGTTTTCTGCTGGACCCAACGCGGCCCGTGCAGATTCTATTCACCGGCAAGGCTCACCCTGCGGACGACGAAGGCAAGCGCCTCCTACAGAGGATATTCGAGCTGGCCAAGGAACCTGCTTGTGCCGGGCGCATCGCTTTTGTGGAAAATTACGACCAACACCTAGCCAAGTACCTGGTAGCCGGGGTGGATGTGTGGCTCAACAACCCGCTCCCACCCCTGGAGGCAAGTGGTACAAGCGGGATGAAGGCCAGCGTGAACGGCGTGCCCAACCTTTCGATCCTCGACGGCTGGTGGCCGGAGGCCTACGACGGAACAAACGGATGGGCCATCGGACGTAATTCTCCGCAAGAGGACAGGACTCCGGCGGACGCCGACTCCCTGTACCGGCTTCTTGAGGAGACCATCATCCCCTTGTACTACGAGCGGGGAGAGGACCGCGTTCCCACCCGGTTTGTGCAGGTGATGAAGGCAGCCATACGCACCGTGGCGCCCCAATTCAACGCCCGCCGTATGGTGAAGGAGTACAGCGAGCAGTTTTACGCGCCCGCGCTCGGGCAGTCAGCAGACGGTTAGCCTTGCGGCACCGGTGGCCAAGCGTCCGGATTGCCCAGGCGACCGAGATCCAGCCGAGCCTCCGTGCCGGAGGCGAGGTGGCGTACTGTCGCCTGCCCTTCGCCGATCTCCTCCGGCCCGAGGATCACCGCCCAGTGCGCACGTCGGCTCGCCACCTGCATCGCCTTGCGCACGGAGCGGTCCATGTATTCCATGTCCGCCGTCCGCCCGGAGGAGCGCAGTTGTCGGAGGATGCCCACCGCGCCCCGCCGCACTTGGGGCTCGTCGCCCACGGGTATCAGGCACACATCTAGCTTCTCCGACCGTTGCTCCTGGGCTTTGCTCTTGAGCAGCAGAACCAACCGTTCCATTCCGCCGGCGAACCCCACCGCCGGCGTAGGTGAACCACCTAAAAGCTCTACCAATTCATCATATCGTCCCCCGCCCAGAAGCGCATCCTGGGCCCCCAGCTCCGCTGAACACAGCTCGAACACAGTGCGGGTGTAGTAGTCCAACCCACGAACCAGTGTGAAGTCCTCCTCGTAGGCCAGCCCCAGCACGTCCAAAAGCTCCTTCACCTCTCGGTAGTGCTGGGCGCATTCGGAACACAAGTGCTGGGCGCTGTGCGGGGCAGCCGCCGCTACCACGCTGCAACCAGGGCGCTTGCAGTCAAGCACCCGCATCGGGTTCTCCTCCACGCGCCGCCGGCAGTCAGCGCACAGTTCCTCAAGGTGTTCCCTCAGGTACCCGGACAAGGCCGCGCGATACGCAGGCCGGTCCCTCGCGCAGCCGATGGAGTTAAGCCTCAAGGTAAGCCCCTCACGGCTTAGTCCCAAGGAGGCCACGAGCTCCGCCGCTATGTCGATCACCTCGGCGTCCAGCGCCGGCTCCAGCGAGCCCAGCGCCTCGACCCCATACTGATGGAACTGCCGCTGACGACCCTTCTGCGGCTTTTCATAGCGGAACATGGGGCCGAGATAATACAACTTCACCACATCACCACTGGAGTGTAGGCTATGCTCCACGTAGGCTCGCACCACCGAGGCCGTGGCCTCTGGGCGCAGGGCAAGCTGAAGCCCTTTGCGATCGGGAAACACGTACATCTCCTTGTGCACGATGTCCGTGTGGTGGCCCACCCCGCGGGCGAACAGCTCCGCCAGCTCCACCAGCGGCGGGCGGATCTCCCGGTAGGCGTATAGCCCGCAAGTACGGTGGATCTCGCG
Source organism: Candidatus Bipolaricaulota bacterium (assembly GCA_046483725.1). Classification (GTDB taxonomy): domain Bacteria; phylum Bipolaricaulota; class Bipolaricaulia; order Bipolaricaulales; family Bipolaricaulaceae; genus T3SED10-47. The sequence goes on along the minus strand of JAWOCQ010000033.1, from coordinate 20,390 downwards.
TTCCAGGTCCTGCCAAAGGTCGGCCTCAGCGGGGAGCACGTCGCGCATTCCCCGCACACTCTCCACTTTCATCCCTTCAATCCCCGCTCCAGGTTCACCATCTCCACCAGCGCCTCCGCCGCCAGGGCTCCCTTGTTTCCCGCCTTCCCCCCGGCCCTCTCCAGTGCCTGGTCCTGGGTGTCTGCAGTGATGACCCCGAAGGAAACGGGCACAGAAAGCTCCAGACTAAGCTGAGCCAGCCCCTTGCTGACCTCGGCGGCTACATAGTCAAAGTGCGGGGTGGCGCCACGCACCACCGCGCCCAGCGCCAACACCCCCTCTGCTTGGCTTGACACCGCCTTCACCGCCCGGGGAAGCTCGAACGCGCCCGGTACCTTCAGCAGAACGAGATCCTCGTCCTTGGCGCCCAGGCGTCGCAAGCGATCAACTGCACCCGATATTAGCTCACCGGTGACCAGATCGTTGTACCGGGAGACAACGATGGCGAGACGCAACCCACTCGCCGACAGGATTCCCTCGTGAACTCGCATAGCGCCCCCTTAAACCTTGTCCAGCCTATGGCCGAGCTTGGCCTTCTTCGCCCGGAGGTAGTCGGTATTGTACTCGTTGGGGTCCATCTCGATCCCTACCTGCTCCACGATGCTCAGCCCGTGCCCGTCCAGTCCAGCCACCTTCTTGGGGTTGTTGGTGAGAAGGCGAATGGCCCGCACCCCAAGGTCCGCCAGTATCTCCGCCCCCAGCCCGTAGTCCCTGAGGTCGGCCGGGTAACCAAGCCGCAGGTTCGCCTCCACTGTGTCCAACCCTTGATCCTGCAGGTGATAAGCCGATACCTTGTCGGCAAGGCCAATTCCCCTTCCCTCCTGCCGCATGTAGAGGAGCACCCCTCTTCCCTCAGCGGCGATGAGTTCCATAGCCCTGCGCAACTGTTCCCCACAGTCACAACGCAGACACCCCAACGCATCCCCAGTTAAACACTCGGAGTGAACCCGGACAAGCATGGGCTCCTCGCCGTTCATATCTCCCTTGACCAGCGCCACATGCTCCCGCCCCATCACCCGATCCCGATAGGTAATGATGCGGAACATGCCCCACCTACTGGGGAACGTAGCCTCGGCCAGCCGCTGCACCAGGGTCTCGCTTCTCTTCCTATAGGCTATGAGCTCGGCGATGGTGATGATAGGAAGGCCGTGCTCGCGGCCGAACTCCTTCAGCTCTGGCAGGCGGGCCATCGTTCCGTCGTCCCGCATTACCTCACATACCACGCCCACCGGCGACAGCCCCGCCATGCTGCACAGATCAACTGCCGCCTCCGTATGCCCCGCCCGCCTTAGCACCCCCCCGTCCCGGGCCACCAACGGAAACACGTGGCCCGGACGCACCAGGTCATCCGCTCCGCTTGCGGGGTCGGCCAGCACCTGTATCGTGCGGGCGCGGTCATGAGCGGAGATGCCGGTGGTCACCCCCTCGCGGGCGTCCACCGAGATAGTGAAGGCCGTACCGTGTATATCCTGTGGCTGCTCAACCATCGGCGCAAGCTCCAGCCTCTCCGCCCACCAGCGTTGCACCGGAGCGCAGATCAGACCACGTCCCTTAACCGCCATGAATGCGATCGCCTCGGGGGTCACCTGCTGGCCGGCAATAACCAGGTCGCCCTCATTTTCCCGGTCCTCATCGTCCACGACGACCAGCATCCCGCCTTCTGCCAGGACCCGGATTGCATCCTCGGGAGAGGCAAAGCTCATCGTTCCCTCCAGCTCATGACGTACTTGGCCAAGATATCAAACTCCAAGTTGACCCGGTCGCCCACACGCCGCTGTTGAAGGTTGGTATGGGCCCAAGTTTGGGGCACAATCGCGCAGCGAAAGCCACCCCGCCTCACCGCAAACGGCGTTAGGCTGATACCATCCACGGCCACCGCCCCCTTGTCCGCAAGGAGGGGGGCAAAGCGAGGCGAGTGTGCCACCTCCACAAGCCTCGCCTTTCCGTCCCTTTGCAGCAGCGCCACCTTGCCTACACAGTCCACGTGTCCCAACACCCAATGCCCTCCCAGCGGCTCCCCCACGCCGAGCGCCGGCTCCAGGTTTACACACGCCCCCGGCCTGAGCTCGCCCAAGGCAGTGCGCTCCAAAGTCTCCGGCGAAAGGTCCAGCCCCAGCGCGCGGGACCCCACGTCGGCCACGGTAAGACACACGCCGTTCACCGCCAGAGAATCGCCCGGCTCAGGGCGCAGCCCGCTGTGCTCCACCCATATCCGATTTGGTTCCCGGGCCGCCAGCTTCCCCACCGCCCGCACGATTCCGGTGAACATGACCGTGTCCTCCGCGGAGTGTACTTGAGCCGACCCAGACACCACAACCGCTTGCGCTCCATATCCCGGCTCGAGTAAAGTACGGCCGACATGATCAGGGTATGGGCTGCAATTACCGCCGCGGTGGTGGCTGTAGGATGCACCGCGTTCCCCGTCGCGCACCCCGTGCGGGTGGAACACCTCCAGCTGGAGGGCGTCCCTAACACCAAAGTGGAGGACGCGTTTGTTCGCTATCGCTTCTCCGCGAAGGGGGGGGTGCTTGCCAGCGCCTACCTCCATTTCGCCACGCTTCGGGACAGGGAAGCCGATGCGGTGCCCGGCTGGGAGAACGGGGACGAGTTCATCGATGGTGCCAGCCGGCCCTTCGAGCTGTGGGTGGACGGGCCCGCCACAGCGGATGCTCCCTACGAGGCGACGATGGTCGAGGAGACAGCGGAACGTGCGGTGATCGAGCTGGCAGGCGAGGGCGAGGGCTGGAGCGCGCTCAAGAGGTTCACCGTGGATCACGACGCCCTGTACTCAATTGGGGTGCAGCTGGAGGTGCGTGCGCCGGACAGCGAGGTGCAGCTGGTGTTAGGACACCTCGACCGCGGACTGGACCTTCTCTACATGTACGATGGGCAAGTGGACAGCAGTCCTCAGCCTGCGGGCGCGTACGTCCGTTTCGAGGGGCTCGGGCTTGTGGGAAACGGACAGGTCTTCTTCCTGCGCCTCGATCGGCCAGCCGAGGCACAACCCTTCAAGGAAGTCAACGACGCAGGCCAGTTGGTGTTCGGCCTCAAGTGGGAGGAAGCTCCGGAAGAGCTAGTTCTTTCTGGCACGCTGTACGCCGGGCGCGACCGCTACCTTCTGCTGGAGAAGGCGGGGCTGGAGAAGCTGTCCCCCGTGGGGCTGTTCTCCCGATTGCTCGTCGTCGTGATGCGCTTTCTGGGCTGGCTGTACGAGCTCACCGGAAACTACGTGTGGGCCATCCTACTGTTCACGCTCCTCACCCGAGTGTTGCTCTATCCCGTCATGCGCACACAGCTCAGATCGATGGCCAAGATGCAACAGCTGCAACCCAAAATAAAGAAACTCCAGGAGCGGTACAAGGACGACCGGACCACCATGCAACAACAGATGATGGAGCTTTACCGCAAGGAGAAGGTGAACCCCTTGGGCGGCTGCCTGCCCATGCTGTTGCAGCTTCCCCTGTTAATCCTCCTGTGGCAGGCCATCATCTACTCGTCCGAGCAAATACGCCTGTCACCTGGATTCCTCTGGATCACCGACCTATCTGGTCCCGACCCCTACTACATCTTGGTGATCGTCACCACAGGGCTAATGATGCTGCAGCAGTGGCTCACTCAGCGGCGCGCAGCAGCCGCACCCACTGGAGGCATGCAGGCCATGGGATGGCTGTTCCCCCTGATCATGGCCATTTTGCTGTTCCGTTGGCCTGCCGGCCTGTGGATGTACTGGCTGTTTACCACCCTGTTCCAGGTGGGGCAGCAGTGGGTTGTGGACCGGGAAATAGCAGCAGAGAAGGGCCGCGACTCGGCCCCCGAGGACGATGGAGAAGACGAGGGAGACTGAGCAAGCACACCGCTTCGTAAGTGGGCTTCTCGACGTTCTGGATGAGAAAGCAAGCGTAGAGATCAGCCCTGTAAAGGGCGAACTCTACGTAAATCTGAAGGGTAATCTCCACCGCCTCGGCGAACAACAGGGCCTGTTGGCTTCCCTCACCCACCTGCTCCGCTGCCACCTTCGGGTCACCCTGCAGTCTGACCTCCCTGTCTCTGTCGATGTGAACGGTGTGTTGGCCGCCCGGCGCGAGGAGCTGGCTGCCCGGGCCCGGAAAGCTGCCCAGCAGGTGGCCAACAGCGGGAATAAGCACCGCCTTCCCCCCATGTCGGCGCGCGACAGGCGACTCGTGCACATGGCCCTGGCCGACTTCACCGGCGTGCGCACCCGCTCTGTGGGGCAGGGGAGCGCGCGCCGAGTGGTGATCGAGCCACTCAAATGAGGCTCCGCACAGCATTGCTCGGTCCCAAGACCCCTGTGACCCAGGAGGCAAGCGGACGGGTCGTGCTGTTGGAAGTGCCCTTGACCCCCCTCAGCCTAGACACGGCGGTGGAGGAGCTGGCGACCCGTATTGCCGGGGGGCAACGGGGGGTCGTCGTGTTCACTCCGGACGCCCATGCCTCCGCTCTCGCCTTGCTCCACCGCGGGCGGGCGGATCTCTACCGCGAGGCTGACCTGGTCTTGTGTGACGGTGCCGGCTTGGCCTGGGCCTCCCGCCTGCTCGGTCACCCAGTGCCCCGGGCTCCGGGCGTGGACGTGGCCTGGGACCTGTGCCGCCGCGCGGCAGAGCTTAACTGGAGCGTGTACCTGCTTGGCGGGAGGCCCGGGGTGGCCGAGCTTGCGGCCAGGCAGCTACAGAAAAGGATGCCCGGGATCCGCGTCACAGGTGCTCACCACGGGTACTTCACCGACGCGGGTCCGCTGGACGAGCTCTCGACCCTAGCCCCCGACTTGTTGCTGGTGGGCATGGGTTGTCCCAGGCAGGAGCGATGGATACTGGAGAACCGACGTATCGGAGCGGGCATAGCCATGGGGGTGGGAGGTGCTTTGGACTTCTGGGCGGGCTCGTGCCCGCGGGCACCGCTGACTCTACGCCGAATGGGCCTGGAATGGGCGTGGCGTACCTTGCACCAACCCCTTCGGGTCCGCCGCCTGTGGGCAGTGCCTTTTCTGCTCTACCAGGCGGGGATCGGCTGGCTTCGCCTGCGAACGCAGTCTGCCCACAGCCCCGGGTGAGCTAGCGGGCAGAGGCCTTCGCTTTTCTCTTCATCTGGGCTGCAGCGATCGCCCACCTCCACAGCACAGGGTTGGCCACAAAGAACGAGGAATAGGTCCCCACAATCACGCCAATGAGCAAGGCAAACGCGAACGGCTGCAGCGCCGGACCCCCGAACGCATACAGGATGACCACCGGGATCAGCGTGGACAAACTGGTGTTGATCGAGCGGCTGAGAGACTGGTTCGCCGAGCGGTTTATCACATCGGCGATGGGCACTTTCTTCATACCCATCAGGTTCTCCCGTACCCGGTCGTAGATAACGATGGTATCGTTAAGCGAGTAGCCAACGACGGTGAGAAAGCCGGCGATTACAGGCAGGCTTATTTCCACCTGGAACAAGGCGAACAACCCCAAGGCGATCGTTACGTCGTGCACCAGCGCAGCTATAGCGCCCACCGCGTAGCGGAGACGGAACCGCCAGGAGATGTACACCAAGAGAGCCCCCAATGCTATGAGGATAGCCTGCCACGCCCGGTTGATCAGCTCCCCGGAAACCTGAGGCCCCACACCGGTGAAGGACACACCTTCCTCCCCTTCCGCCCGGAACGCCGCCGGAAGGCCGGCGTCGGCCGGAGGATCAGCCAGCTCCTGTCGAATCCGGCGCACCAATTCCTCGTGCCTCTCGGGGTCGATGCGGAGGGTAACAATCTTCCCGGGCAACAACACCCCTTCCCGTTCGAAGCTAGTCGCCTGTACGTGGACCTCCGCCTGTAGCACGCCCTGGTCCTCGTAGCGCGAGAGGTAAGAGCGGATGTCCTCGGCTTCGACCTCCGCCCCTTCAGGATAGATCACGGTGAATTGCGATCCGCCGGTGAAATCCACCCCTGCCCGGAGGCCCAGGAAGGCCACCAGAAGGATGCTCACCACCACTAGCCCAATGGATAGGGGGGTGAGGAGCCTTGCCTTGCCCAGGAAATTATAATTGGTCATCGCTGCACGTTGCTCAGACGCCTCACCATGCGTGACTTCAATCGATCCGCCCGGTTGGGGTGGATCACCCGCCGTTGCGCCGCCTTGTCCACCGCGGCCTGGTAGCTAGGCAACAGCTTCTCCGCCTCCTCGGGGCGACCACTTGCCACAAGTCGCCGTATCTCCCTGCGCCAGTACCGGATGGCGCTCTTCCTCAAGTCGTTTCGCGACCGACGCCATATGCTTTGGCGCATTCGCTTTTTCGCCGAACGTGTATTGGGAATCGTTCCTCGCCTCCTCGCTCCAAGAGTAAGCCAAACCCAGCTGTGATCTTAGCCTGCGCCCTGGCCTCTCGCAACAGAGAAAAAGTTCCGGTTGCCCTGACAGGCCTCCCAGCGCTATCGTAATGGGCGTCACTTCCGTGGGGGGAACACTGTTGGCTATAGGTGTCAAACGGCGATACGCTCCGCATAGTAGGGGCTTGCCCCTCCGTGGCGGCAGGGTACTCAAGGAAAGGAAAAGAGAGGAGCGCACATGATCCAGTCGGTACGCAAACGTGACGGAAGGGTGGTGGCTTTCGATCCGCAACGGGTAAACACCGCCATTGCTAAGGCCCTGCGCGAGGTGGGCCAGGGGGACCCGGAGCGTGCCGCAGAGGTGGGCCGTAAGGTAGTGTCGACATTAGAGGCACGCTACACAGGCCTGTTCGGCCCTCCGCATGTGGAGGAGATCCAAGACATTGTAGAAGAAGCGTTGATGGCCGCGGGCCTTCCTGATGCTGCCCGCGCTTACATCCTCTACCGCCACCAGCACAAGCAAATTCGAGAACTGAAGCAGCTTATCGATCCAGGCCTTGTAGAACAGTACCTTAACGGAGCGGACTGGCGGGTGAAGGAAAACTCCAACATGTCCTTCTCCCTGCAAGGACTGAACGTGTTTCTAACCGACAAGCTGATCGCCCGATACTGGCTGGATCGCATTTATCCCGCTCCCATCCGAAGCGCCCACGAGGAAGGCGATTTGCATATCCACGACCTCGGAACACTGGGACCGTATTGTGTGGGGTGGGATCTCCAAGACCTCCTCACCGTCGGGTTCCGCGGAGTGCGGGGCAAAGTTGAATCCCGCCCGGCCAAGCGCTTCCGGGTTGCGCTATTGCAGGCGGCCAACTTTCTGTACACCTTGCAGGGAGAAGCCGCCGGTGCGCAGGCGTTCTCCGGCCTGGATACCTACCTCGCTCCCTTCGCCGCCAAAGAGGGGCTCAGCTACCCGGAGATCAAGCAGGGCTTACAGGAGTTCATCTACAACCTGAACGTACCCACGCGGGTCGGCTTCCAGACGCCTTTCACCAATGTCTCGCTCGACCTCAAAGTGCCCCGGGACCTCGCGGACCTCCCCGCCACCGTTGGAGGACAGGACTTCGGCAAGTATGGGGACTTCCAGGGAGAAATGGACCTGATCAACCGGGCGCTCGCCGAAGTCCTAAGCGAGGGCGATGCCCGAGGGCGCGTGTTCACCTTTCCTATCCCCACCTACAACATCGTGCCCGGCTTTCAGTGGGACAACCCCCAGCTTGAGCCTCTGTGGGAGATGACCGCCCGCTACGGGATCCCGTACTTCGCCAACTTCATCAACTCCGACATGCGCCCCGAGGACGCCCGCAGCATGTGTTGTCGGCTGCGGCTGGACACCAGGGAGCTCAAGCGGCGAGGAGGAGGGCTGTTTGGATCGAATCCACTCACCGGATCCATCGGCGTGGTGACCATTAACATGCCGCGCCTTGCCTACCTAGCCCACAACGAGGAGGAGTTCCTGGAACGCCTTTCCAGTGTCATGGAACTCGCCCGCCAGTCCCTAGAGATCAAACGCAAGGCTCTGGAGCGCCTCACCGAGCAGGGACTCTACCCCTACTCCAGATTCTACCTACGGTCGGTGCACCAGAGCACCGGTTCCTACTGGTCGAATCACTTCTCTACAATCGGCATCATAGGCATGAACGAGGCCTGCCTGAACCTGCTCGACTGCACGATCGCGGACCAGCAAGGCGTCGACTTCTCCTCCCGTATCCTGGACTTCATGCGAAAGCGGTTGGCGGACTACCAGGAAGAGCGCGGAGAGCTGTGGAACCTGGAAGCCACGCCGGCCGAGGGGGCAAGCTACCGCTTGGCCATGCTGGATTGCAAACGCTTTCCCCGGATGGCCACAAGCGGAACCCGCCAAGCGGGAGGTAACGGAAGCGCCCCGTATTACACCAACTCCTCACAGCTGCCCGTTGGGCTTACGGACGACCTTTTTCAGGCCCTTCACCTTCAGGAGCCACTCCAGACACGCTATACAGGAGGCACCGTCTTCCACGCCTGGTTGGGAGAGCGTTTGCCCAGTCCGGAGGCCGCCAAGCACCTGGTCCACAAGGCCATGGAGAGCTTCCGCACGCCCTACCTCACCCTAACCCCAACCTTCTCCATCTGCCCCTCCCATGGGTACTTGGCCGGCGAGCACAAGCAATGCCCTCACTGCTCGGCTCGGGCCGAGGTGTACTCCCGCGTGGTGGGCTACCTCCGGCCCGTGGAGCAATGGAACCCCGGCAAACAAAGCGAGTTCCACGACCGGAGGGTATTCGACGCCTCCGAGATCACCACAGCGTGAGGGTAGTGATCTTGGAGATCGCCGCCGTCCAGTGGACATCGCTGCAGGACTTCCCGGACCGGGTGGCGGCTGTGGTGTGGACCCCGGGATGCAACCTCCGTTGCCCGTTTTGCTACAACGCCGAGCTTGTGCTCCCCGAACCGCAGGCGCGCTCCACGCATGTCCCGCCGGGGAAGGTGTTACGAACGCTGCGAGAGCGTGCTGGTTTCCTGGAGGGGGTGGTTCTCACCGGAGGGGAACCCACACTCCAACCCGCTCTGTTAGACTTTTTGTATGAAGTGAAGCGAACAGGCCTAGCGGTGAAGCTGGACACCAACGGCACCCGCCCTTCCGTGTTGGACCGACTCCTCCAAGCCGGGCTCGTGGACTACGTGGCTGTGGATGTGAAGGCCCCACCGGAGAAGTACGCCCGGTTCGCTCGGCCGCCAGAAACAAGCGAAGAGGACGTGCTCGCCGCCGTCAAACGCTCCCTGACCTTGCTGCGGGAGAACAGCGTGGACCACGAAGCCCGCACCACCGTCGCTCCTGGTCTCGACAAAGAGGATCTGGGTAAGATCGCCCGCTGGATTGCCCCCGCCCAGCGCTACTTCCTCCAGCCCTTCGCCTGCCCCCCGGAGAGCCGGCTGGTTGACCAGAGCCTTCGCCACCGAGCCGCTTTGACTCCGGATCGGCTCAGGGAGGTGGCGGCCAGCCTCTCCTCCCTCCTTCCCACCTATGTCCGCGCCTGACCGGCGCCCTGGCTAGCCCAACCCGACGCGGGAACGCACCTCTCTCAGCACCTCACCGGCTATGGCCCGCGCCCGGTGCGCACCCTCAGCCATCAGCTCATCGAGATCCACACTGCGCTCCAGTTCCGCTCGCCGCTCTCGCACGGGAGCCAGTTCCTCCATCAAATGCCGGAACAACTCCTGCTTGAGATCACGGTAGAGCAACCGCCCCTCGGCGTGCGCCTTCCGGAATTCCCCCACCACCGCGTCGGGCGCAACCAGCTCCAAGACGGAGAACAGATTGGCCACCCCGGGGGACATCTCCTGCCCCGGGGTGAGTCCAGGGTCGGTCACCGCCGATTTCACTTTGCGCAGGATTTCCTCCTCCGGCTCGTTTATCCCCACGTAATGCTCCGGGCCTTCGGACTTGCTCATCTTCTTCGCCGGATCAGCCAGCGACATCACCCGCGTTCCCGGCCCCACCAACGGTGCAGGCTCGGGGAACAGCTCGCCGAACCGCCCGTTGAACCGGCGGGCAATACGTCGGGAGAGCTCCAGATGCTGAAGTTGGTCCTCCCCCACGGGCACATGATCCGCCAGGTACAGCAGGATGTCGGCCGCCTGGAGCACAGGGTAGTAGAACAGCCCTGCATTGACAAAAGCACGCCCCCTGGCCTTTTCCTTGAACTGGGTCATGCGAGCAAGATCCCCAAAGGAGGCCACACACCCGAGGATCCAACAGAGCTCCGTATGCTCCGGGACGTCGGATTGCCTGAACACGATGGAACGCTCCGCATCAATGCCACAGGCCAAGAGGTCTAGGATCAAGCCTCGCCAGGCGCGGCGCAACTCATCCGGACTCGTTTGTTCATGGGTCAGCGAGTGGTAGTCAACCACGCAGTACAGGCATTGCCCGCGCTGCTGCAGCTCAACCCAGCGTCGCACTGCCCCAAAGTAGTTGCCAAGATGAAGAACTCCCGTGGGCTGTATTCCGGAGAATATCCGCATCTCCACCTCCTGGCGGCGTAGTATAGGGGACAGCCAAGGCCCGGTCCACCCTTCCCTTTGCATCACGCGTGAGGGAAGATATAGTGTTGTGGAAGCGCCGATGAACAGCGGTCTCGATGTGGTGATCCTCGCAGCCGGCAAGGGAACCCGAATGCGCTCCCAGTACCCGAAGGTACTCCATCGCTTGGCGGGCGCCCCCTTGCTGGAGCACGTGCTTCGGGCAGCGGCGGGGGTGAGCCCCGACCGCAGCATAGTCGTGTTGGGACACAAGGGTGAACAGGTGCAGGCTGCGTTCGCAGACCGACCGCTGTCCTTTGTAACCCAGGACCCGCCGCTGGGAACCGGCCACGCAATCCAGTGCACCCGGCACGAAGTCACCTCTCCGGTTTTCTTGGTGCTCCCCGGCGATGTACCACTGATTCCCCCGGAGGCCCTCATTCGCCTGGTGGAACTGCACCGGGAAAGCGGTGCCCTGCTCACGCTCCTGACCGCGGAGCTGGATGATCCCAGAGCATACGGGCGCGTACTACGCGACAAACAGGGAAGGGTGTCGGGGGTGGTGGAGGCGGCCGACGCGAATGCTGAGGAACTGACAGTGCGGGAGGTGAACTCCGGTGTGTACTGCCTGGCCAACCGCCCGGAACTCTGGGAGGCCCTCGATGCCCTGTCCCCAGTCAACGCCCAGGGGGAGCTTTATCTTACCGACCTCGTCTCCGCCACGGCCCGCAAGCGTGCCTGCTCCGCTTTGGTCTGGCCTCACAGCGAGGACCTGATCGGAATCAACGATCGCCGTGACCTGGCAAAGGCGGAGAGAACGCTGGGACAACGTACCCTGGAAGAACTGATGCTCTCCGGGATCACCGTGGTGGATCCGGAACGTACATACGTATCCCCTGAATCGCAACTGGGCCAAGACACTGTTCTGTTCCCGGGCACCCACCTGGAGGGAGCCTGCCGGGTAGGTAGGAACTGTCGAGTGGGGCCCGGAGCGCAACTCATCGACACTCGCCTGGAGGATGGGGCGACGGTGAAGTGGTCCGTTCTGGAGGGCGCGCGCGTAGGCGCCGAAGCCCGCGTCGGCCCTTATGCACACCTCAGGCCCGGCACCCAAATCGGCTCCCACGCCCGGGTGGGCAACTTCGTCGAGGTGAAGGCGGCCAGCCTGGGCGATGGAGCCAAGGCGGGCCATCTCGCCTACATCGGGGATGCCACCGTTGGGGCACGCGTCAACATCGGCGCCGGAGCAATCACCTGCAACTACGACGGAGTGAGCAAGCATCACACCCAGATCGGTGCTGGCGCGTTCATCGGCAGCAATGTGTCGCTGGTGGCGCCCGTAACCGTAGGCGACCAAGCGGTGGTGGGTGCGGGCTCGGTAATCGTCCAAGACGTCCCGCCGGGCGCGCTGGCGGTGGCCCGTGCGCGACAGGCGGTCAAACCAGACTGGAAGCAGCACAGGGAGGTGGCGTGAGCGAGCTGAGTCTACTTTCCGGCAGGGCCAACCGACCATTGGCGGAGGAAGCCGCGCGCCTGCTTGGCCTGGAGCCGTGCAAGGCCACGGTGGGGCAGTTTCCGGACGGGGAGATCCGAGTCCACGTGCAGCAGACGGTGCGGAAGAAGGCGGTATTCATAGTCCAGCCCACTTCTCCACCGGTCAACGACCATTTTGTCGAACTCCTGCTGACGGTGGACGCCTTAAGGCGTGCTTCGGCGGGCATGATCTGTGCGGTCATCCCCTACTTCGGTTACGCCCGCCAGGACAGAAAAAAACGCGGGCGCGTGCCCATCTCGGCCAGGCTTGTGGCCAATCTGCTGGAGACTGCCCGGGTGGATCGCGTACTCACGGTAGAGCTCCACGCCGGGCAGATACAGGGTTTTTTCAACGTGCCCGTGGATCACCTGCGTACGGACATGGTGTTTACCAGACACCTTAACACCTGCCATCCCGACTGGCTAGAGAACCTAGCGGTGGTCTCGCCCGACCTGGGCGGCGTATGGCGGGCCCGCCGGCTGGCCAAGGAGCTGCACGCGGAGATGGCGATCGTGGAGAAACACCGCCAGGATTCGGACGAGGAGTCCCCCGAGATAATGCAGGTCATCGGGGACGTGAACGGCCGCGATGTGCTCTTGGTCGACGACATTCTGTCCACGGGCGCCACGTTGTGCGAGGCGGCGGAGGCCCTGGCCAACGCCGGGGCCAGACGCCTGTACGCAGCTTGCACCCATGGCCTGTTCGCCGAGCCCGCTCTCCAGCTCCTCGAGGACTCCCCGTTGCACAAGGTGCTCGTGACCGATACTATCAATCACGAGGTGGGGCTGAACCACCCCAAGGTGGAGATGGTCACAGTGGCCCCCATCCTGGCGGACGCCATCCGCCGGATCCACGAAGGCAAGTCCGTAAGCGACCTACTTGTGAGGAGCTAGGAGGAAGTATGGCAACCGTGAAGGCACAGCCTAGACAGCTGGGGGTCAAGCCCAAGGAACTCCGTCGTCGGGGGTTGGTCCCGGTTGTAGTCTACGGGGCACACCTGGACCCCGTACACGTATGCGTTGAGGAGCAGGCCCTGCAGCGCCTATTTGCAATGGTCACTCGCTCCACTGCCGTCGAGCTCGAGGTGGACAGTGGCAAGCAGTACCACGTCTTCCTTAAGGACATCCAGTTGGATCCAGTCACAGACCGACCCCTGCACGTGGACATGTACGTCCCCGAGAGAGGCAGGACCCTGCAGATGCCCGTACCTGTCCGGGTCGTGGGGACCTCCCCCGGAGTGAAGGACGGCGGGCTTCTGGAGATCCTGCACGAGTACATCGACGTGAGTGCACGGGCGAGCAAGATGCCCCCGTATGTCGAGGTCATTATCTCTAGCCTGGGGCTTAACGACTCGCTCTTGGTGGGAGACCTGCCGTGGGGCGAGGGCGTGGAGCCGCTGGTGCCTGAAGACACGGCAGTGGTAACGGTCATCTCCCCGCGTGGCCTGGCCAAAGCACAACTGGAAGCCGAGGAAGCTGCTGAAGCAGCTGAAGCTGAACTCGAGGAAGGCCTGGAAGAAGCGGAGGAAGAAGAGCTCCCGGAGGTCGAGCCAGAGGATTGAGGGCGATTGTCGGTTTGGGAAACCCGCGACCTGCCCACGCAGCCACCCGCCACAACCTGGGCTTCTGGGTAGTGGAGAGACTGCTCAAGGCGCGACCGTGGAAGGTGAAACTGTACTCTTGGGGGCAGGTGGCCTGCCGCCCTGAGGGCTTGCTGCTCCGACCGGCGACCTACATGAATCGTTCCGGGGACGCCGTAGAGGCGTTAGTAGCACGCTTTGCGCTCAGGCCGGGCGAACTACTCGTGGTACTCGACGATGTCGATCTCCCCGTTGGAGCAGTTCGCCTGCGCCCCGGAGGGGGGCCGGGTACCCACAACGGGCTGCGCTCGGTCCTGGAGACCCTGGGGACGAATGAGCTACCCCGCCTGCGCGTGGGGGTGGGCGCACCCCCTCCAGGGACAGGCATCGCCGAGTACGTACTGCATCCGCCGGAGCCCCAGGAGGTCCCGCTGTTGGACCAAGCGGCCGACCTAGCAGCTGAACTTGCTCTGGTGTTCGTAGAAGCTGGTCCGGCGGCTGCCCTGGACAGCTACTCCCAGGCGCGGCTAACATTATAATGAACGCGCGGCGATGGAGGTCGGCGAACTATGTATGAGAAGTTCTCCAAGGAGGCCATGAAGCTGCTGGCCGCCTCGCAGGACGAGGCAGGCGAATGGCGCCACCGCTACGTGGGGAGCGAGCACCTGCTCCTGGCGCTTTTGAATATGGACGGCAGTCGCGCCGAACGGTTTTTGAGCGAACATGGGCTCACGTATGACCGAGTGACGCGCGTCCTGGAAAGGCAAAAGGGGAAGGGCAAGCTCCGGTTGCCTTCCGAGGACCTTGAGCCCACCCAGAGGCTACGTCGGGTGATGAAGCTGTCCTACGAGGAGGCACGCCGGGAAGGCTCCGACCCCATCGAGCCCGAGCACCTGGTGTTGGCCATCCTGCGGGAGGGGGAGTGCACCGCTGCGGAGATCCTGCGGGCCCACGGTGTGGACCTCAGAACCGCTCGCAATCACTTCTTCCCCCGCCGGGGTCGAGTGCAGGTACGCAGCACGAAGTCCCAGCGCCTACCGGGCGAGCTGGGCGAGTTCGGCCGAAGCCTCATTGAGGAGGCCGAAGGCGGTCTACTAGACCCGGTTGTCGGTCGGGAAGCCGAATTGGACCGGGTAGTGCAAATCCTATGCCGCCGCAGGAAGAACAACCCGGCGCTCATCGGCGAGTCCGGCGTGGGCAAGACCGCCCTCATCGAGGGGCTGGCCCAACGGATGGCCGCCGGTGACGTGCCCCTGGCCCTGGCGGACAAAGAGCTAGTGGAGCTGGACATGGCCGGCGTGGTGGCTGGCACCAAGTACCGGGGAGAGTTCGAACAGAGACTCAAAAGCATCCTCAACCACGTCATGTCCTCGGACAACATCATCTTGTTTATCGACGAGCTGCAGAGCGTGGTAGGCGCCGGCGGCGCCGAGGGCGCAATCGACGCCTCGGCCATTCTCAAGCCCCCACTGGCTTCCGGCGCCATCCAGTGCATCGGCACTGCCACGCCGGACGAGTACCGCAAATCCATCGAGAGGGATCCGGCCTTGAAGCGTCGTTTCAAGACCGTCTACGTGGACGAGCCCTCTGTCGACGAGACGATCAAAGTCCTCAAAGGGCTCCGCCCTAAGTACGAGCAGCACCATAACGTGAGGATA
Organism: Candidatus Bipolaricaulota bacterium; assembly: GCA_046483725.1. Classification (GTDB taxonomy): domain Bacteria; phylum Bipolaricaulota; class Bipolaricaulia; order Bipolaricaulales; family Bipolaricaulaceae; genus T3SED10-47. The sequence goes on along the minus strand of JAWOCQ010000033.1, from coordinate 5,202 downwards.
GGGGACGACGCCCTCCGACAGGCTGCCCGCCTGGCGGACCGTTATCTCACCGACCAGTTCCTGCCGGACAAGGCCGTGGATCTCATGGACGAAACCGCGGCGCGGGTCCGACTGGACGCTACCGAGTTGCCGCCGGAGGCACGGGACCTCATGGGCCAGGTGGCCGACCTGGAGGACCAGGAAGAGGAAGCGGTGGCCGCTCAGGACTATGAGCTCGCCGCACAGCTGCGGGACCAGAGGACAACCCTCATGGAGCGAACCAAGACCCTGGAGGAAAACGCCCAGTCCTCGCCCGAGTCCCCGGTAGTTTCCAGTCAGGATATCGCCGAGACCGTGGCCGATTGGACAGGCATACCGGTACGCCATCTCCAAGAGGAGGACACGGTCCGCCTGGTCCACATGGAGGAGCGCATTCACGACCGGCTCGTGGGACAAGAGGAGGCCGTTCGTGCGGTCTGCCGTGCGATCCGCCGCGCTTATGCCGGCGTCAAGGACCCCCGTAGGCCCATCGGTTCGTTCCTATTCCTCGGCCCGACCGGCGTGGGAAAGACCGAGCTGGCCAGAACGCTGGCCGCCTTCCTGTTCGGCGACGAGGACGCGCTCGTTCGTATCGATATGTCCGAGTACATGGAGCGGTTCGCCGTCAGCCGGCTGATCGGCGCCCCGCCCGGATACGTGGGCTACGAAGAGGCGGGCGAGCTTACCGAGGCGGTGCGGCGTCGTCCGTACTCGGTGGTCCTGTTCGACGAGGTAGAGAAAGCGCATCGCGATGTGTTCAACATCCTGCTGCAGATGATGGACGATGGCATTCTCACCGATGCTCAGGGGCGCAAGGTGGATTTCCGCAACACAGCGCTCATAATGACCTCTAACGTAGGCGGCAAGCTCATCACCGACCGCTCCTCTTTGGGGTTCAGCACCGAGGAAGTGGAGGCCATGGAGGCCTACCGGGATATGAAGTCCCGCGTGATGGGACAGGTGAGGGAGCTGTTCTCCCCTGAGTTTCTGAACCGGCTCGACGACCAGATAGTTTTCCACTCCCTGACCCAGGAACAGCTGGGCAGCATCGCCGAGCTGTTACTTTCGGATCTGCGCACACGGCTCTCGGACGAGCACGAGATAGAGCTTGTGCTCACCGACTCCGCCAGGAAGTTGCTCGTCGATCAAGGTTACGACCCCAAGTACGGAGCACGGCCCATGCGCAGGGCCATCGAGCGGCTCATCGAGGACCCTATTTCCGAGAAGATCCTCAGCAAGGAGTTCTCCGGTGCCAGTCGTGTCCTGGTGGAGGCGGAGGGTGAGGAGATGACCTTCCGGACGGAGTAGCTGCCCGAGCATGCCCTACCGGTGCAAGGGCTGTGGTTACGTCTCGCCGAAGTGGCTCGGCCGCTGCCCCGGCTGTGGGGTGTGGGAGTCCTTTGTGCAGGTGGAGGAGTCCGCCGCTGAATCGGGTGAAGCCGAGCATAACCCCCAACCACTTGCGCAAGTGGAAGCCCTGTCCAAGGCGCGCGTGGCTACGGGTCTTCCGGAGACGGATCGCATCCTCGGCGGAGGGTTTATCCCCGGGTCGGTAGTGTTGGTCGGCGGCGAGCCGGGTGTAGGCAAGTCTACGTTTCTCCTCCAGCTGAGCGGCGCCCTGGCCACGCACCACGGAGCCGTCCTGTATATATCTGGGGAGGAATCCCCGGCTCAGCTGAAGCTCCGCGCACAACGCCTGGGAGTCCCCCAGGACAGGCTCTACGTCCTTTCCGAACAGAACCTGCTTCCCATGCTCCGTGCCGTGCAGGGGCTGACGCCAGTGGCGCTGGTGGTAGATTCTTTGCAGACAGTACGGGCGCGGCAGGAAGGAGGGGACATGGGAGCTGTGCCGCAGGTCCGCGAGGCAGCCGGGGTGCTGGCCAGGCTGGCCAAAGGGGCGGGGCTGGTATGCTTTCTCGTCTCCCACATCACCAAAGGGGGCGAATTCGCCGGCCCCAAGACGGTGGAGCATCTGGTGGATGTGGCGTTGTATCTGGAAGGATCCCGGGACGGGGAGCTGCGGCTGATCCGCTCGGTGAAGAATCGGTTCGGTTCCACCGATGAGGTCGCCGTCCTCCGCATGGCCGCGGAGGGCTTGGTGGAAGTAGCCAACCCCTCAACGTTCTTTGTCTCCGCCCAGGGCACCGAGCAGCCCGGCTCCGCCATCGTGCCCGTGTTAGAGGGTTCCCGCACGCTGCTCATGGAAGTGCAAGCGTTGCTGGCGCCGGCCTCCGGGTATGGTCCTCCGCAGCGGCGCGGCGCCGGCCTCGACCTCAATCGGGTCTTGGTTCTGCTTGCGGTGCTGGAAAAGCACCTCGGGATCCACATGGGGATGCAGGACTGCTATCTGGCGGTAGCCGGGGGACTGGAGGTGCGGGAGCCCGCCTGCGACCTGGGGGTGATCGCGGCTGTGCTCTCCAGCCTGCGTGTTCGTGCTCTTCCCCCGCAGACGGTGGTGCTTGGCGAGGTCGGTTTGGCCGGCGACGTACGTCCGGTGCGCAGGGGACCCGAGCGGCTGCGGGAGGTGGCGAAGCTCGGCTTCCGACGGGCGATCCTCCCTGTGCAAAACCTCCCCGCTTCGCTACCCTTGGAGGTGAACCAAGTCCGGACCGTGGAGGAGGCCGCCCGAGCGTTGGATCTGACGTGAAATCGATGATCACGAGAGTACCGGAGCAGGAGGAATTCCTTGAGCGCACCGCACCGGGCACCCCGTTGCGGGAGGCCATCGATCGCATCGTGGAGCTGGGCCGGGGAGGACTCATAGTCGTCGCCGACCGTGAGCTTATCTCCCCCCTCATCGCCGCCGGTTTCATCCTCGACGCCCCGTTCACCCCGCAGGCTGTGGCGGAACTGGCCAAGATGGACCGAGCCGTGGTCGCCGATCAGGACCTGCGCACCATCCTATACGCCAACGCGCATCTAGTCCCCGACCCCACAATCCCTTCCGATGAGACGGGCACCCGCCACCGGGTGGCCGAGCAGACCGCACGCCAATTGGACATCGCCATAGTAGCCATCTCCGAGGAACGGCGCCGGGTGACCTTGTACAAGGGGGAGTGGGAACACGAACTGCAGGAGCCACTGACGCTTCTCCCTCAGGCTTCGCAGGCCCTTCTTATCTTGGACCGCTACCGGGGTGAGCTGCGTGAGCTGCTCAGCGAGCTGGCGCCCTTGGAATTCGAGAGGCGGGTGCTGCCCTACCACGTGGGGACCGTGATCCAGAAGATGATCCAGATGCTGGAACTGGAGGAGGAACTCAAGCGCCTGTTCGTGGAGCTCGGGACGCACAAGGAGCTTCCCCAACGGCAGCTCCGCGGCCTTCTCCGAGGAGTACGCCAAGAGCTCGAGCTTGTCATCATGGACTTCCAGCGCCCCCCCGTGCGCCCGGCCCGTGAGGTTGTCCAGGAAATCATGGCCTTGGACACCGAACACCGCTTGTCCCCCGAGGGGGTTCTACGACCTTTGCGTTTCCGCGACGAGGAAGACTTGGAGAGGGCTATCCCCTCGCGCGGCTACCGGCTCCTGTCCAAGGTGCCGCGGCTACCCATGCCGGTCATCGAGCGACTGGTGGACGAAATGGGGACGTTGGACCAAGTGGAACGCACGAACCACCGCCAACTGCAGCGGATCAAGGGCATCGCCGAGGTGCGTGCGCGAGCTATCAAGTCGGGCTTGCAGCGATTCAAGACCGGCTACGCCTCATCTTTGGAGGGATTGTGACAAACGAAAACCGGATCGAGCAAGCTGCGGCGGCCCTGGCCCGCCTGGGGCGCCCGCAGACGGCCGTTATCTTGGGTTCGGGCCTGTCCGAGGTCCTTAAGCCAACGGGATCCCGCGTCCTGTCGTTCGAGGAGATCCCCGGCTTCCCCCGTCCCTCAGTCCCCGGCCACACAGGCCAAGTGGGAATCGGAGCCGTGAACGGGACAACTATTCTGGTCCAGCGAGGCCGTGTTCACTACTACGAAGGGTACACTCTCGTCGAGGTGGTGCTCCCTATCAGGGCCTACGCGCGCCTTGGTGTGCGCAACCTGGTGATCACCAACGCCTCGGGTGGTATCTCCCCGGGGTTCACTCCGGGCGACCTGGTCCTCATCACCGACCACATCAACATGCTTGGCGTCAACCCCCTCCGCGGGCCGAACCTCGACTCTCTGGGCCCCAGGTTTCCGGACATGTCCAAGGCTTACGACCCACAGCTACGTGCTACCGCACTGGAGACAGCCCATGCAGTGGGCATCCCCTTGAAGGAAGGCGTGTATGTGGCCACTATGGGACCCTCATACGAGACTCCGGCGGAGATCAAGGCCTTCGCCCAGCTGGGCGCCGATCTTGTGGGAATGTCCACTGTGCCCGAGGTGATCGCCGCCCGCCACGCCGGCCTATCGGTCCTGGGTATTTCCTGTGTTACGAATCTCGCCGCGGGCGTGTCCGGCGAGCCGCTTTCGCATGAGGAGGTAGTGGAAACCACCAAGCGAAAAGCCGGAGAACTCGACCGCCTGCTCAGCGCCCTTTTGCCCCGCATGCCTTGTTGAAGCGCTATTCTCTGGTCCCGCGCCGCTCTCGCACGTAGCCAGCGCCCCCCAGCAGCCCCAGGAAGAGCCCCGCGGTCGAAACGCAATACGCCCCGACGCTTAACGACAAAGGTGAGGGTAGAAGCTCCATAACCATCAGAAACAATGCCGCCCAGCTACTCACCACACAGACAAACCCGATCAGGATAAGCCTAAGCGGATTCTCCATCGTCATCGCCTCCTTCCCTGTACAGCCAGCACTCAACAGAATGCCCAGGGCTAGGCACAAACGCAGGGGGCTCATGTACATCACATGTGCCCTCCATGATGTGCGAACAGCGGGGATGGAAGCGGCATCCAGCCGGTGGGTGCATGAGACTCGGTGGCTCACCAGCAGGCACATCCTTCATCACATGAGCGTTTTCCGCCTTGGGATCAGGGATCGCCGCCAGCAGTGCCTGCGCGTAGGGGTGCAGCGGGTTGTGGATTAGCTCCTTCACCTTGGCCTTTTCCACCAGTTTCGCCGCGTACATCACAAACGCGTACTCGGAGAAGTAACGCACAGTGGACAGATCATGTGTGATGTACAACACACCCAGATCATGACTCCGCTGGATCTTCTGCATGACCTCCAATATCTCCACCCGCACGGAAGCATCAAGCATGGACACGG
>JAWOCQ010000107.1:0-2984 GCA_046483725.1 Candidatus Bipolaricaulota bacterium | reverse complement strand
TACAGAGGAATTCGGCACAAGCAGGGACTGCCGGTGCGGGGGCAGAAGACGAAGGCCAACGCGAGAACCTGGAAAGGACCGCGACCCTCGCAGGCGGGGAGCAGGAAGGAAAAGCGATAGGCTATGGCTAGAACGCGCGCACGCACGGCCGCACGAAAGAAGAAGAAGGCCATCAAGCTGGATCGTGCACGGGTGCATGTGCACTCCACGTTCAACAACACCATTCTTACGCTTACGGACCCTAACGGGGACGTGATCCTGTGGAGAACTCCGGGAACGGTGGGCTTCTCGGGATCGCGGAAGGGGACGCCGTACGCCGCTCAAATGGCCTGTTCGGCGTTGGTACGTGATATGAAGGACTTTGGCGTCCGCGCAGTTACCGTGACGGTTAATGGTACGGGTGCCGGCCGGCAGGCGGCTGTGCAGACACTGCGGTCGTCGGGGATGCAAGTGGAAGAGGTCAAAAACGTGACCCCCACCGCACATTCCTAGGAGGGAAGGGATTATGGGACGGTATACGGGCGCGAAGTGCAGGCTCTGCCGGCGTGAGGGAGCTAAGCTTTTTCTGAAGGGTGATAGGTGTTTCTCCGGCCAGTGTGCAGTAACGCGGCGCCGCACGCCGCCGGGACAGCATGGCCGGTTCCGCCGGCGTCCTACGCAGTTTTCCATTCATCTCAGGGAAAAGCAGAAGGCCAAGCGGATGTACGGGGTGGGGGAAGCTCAGTTCCGCAGGTATGTGGAGAGGGCGAAAGGTTGGAAGGGCGTGACCGGTGAGGCGCTGCTGAGGTATCTGGAGAGCAGACTGGACAATGCAGTGTACCGTGCCGGATTTGCCTCATCGCGGGATCAGGCTCGCCAGTTCATCAATCACGGGCATTTCCAGGTGAACGGGCGCCATACCAATATACCTTCGTACCTTGTGCAGGAGGGGGATGTGGTGGAGGTGAAGCCGGAGTCGCGCGACAGGCTGCGAAGCCAGGTTAAAGCGGCGGCTGAACGACGCGCGCTGCCGTCTTGGTTGACGCGGGACCTGGAGGGACTGCGGGTACAGGTAACCAGTGTGCCCGGGCTCGAGGAGTTGGACCAGTCCATCGAGGTCAACCTGATCGTGGAGTTCTACTCGAGGTAGGGGGATGGCCGAGTTCGTATACCCAGAGCAGATGGAGTGGGTGGAGGTCGGGCCGACATTCGGTCGCCTGGCCGTGGAAGCGTTGGAGCGGGGATACGGTACCACCCTGGGTAGCGCTCTGCGTCGGGTGCTACTTTCCAGTATTCCCGGGGCATCCGTTGTACGGGTGAACTTCGCGGGCAAGTACCACGAGTACGAGACGATTCCAGGGATGCGAGAGGACGTACTGACCGTAATCCTGAACTTGAAGTCGCTGGCCCTACGCTGTTCCGATGAAGAGCTCCACCGGTTGTATTTGGAGGCGTCCGGGCAGGGCGACGTGTTTGCCGGGCAGATAGAGACACCGACAGGCGTGGAGATCATGAATCCCGAGCTCAAGGTGGCCACGTTGACTGGAGACGGACAGGTGGAAGTGGAGATGGAGGTAGAGACGGGGCTCGGGTTCCAGGATGCCGATGAGAACAAACGGGAGGACGCACCGGTGTCCCTCGTCCCGGTGGACTGTGATTTCTCTCCCGTGGACCGGGTGAACTACGTGGTGGAGGACACCCGTGTAGGTGGCCGTTCTGGCTACGAGCGCTTGGTGCTAGAGGTTTACACGAACGGCGCGATCACCCCTCAGGAGGCGGTGTCCCAGGCGGTGGAGATCCTCCGGCGCCATGTAGACTTCCTGGCCGGAACCAGCTTTGCGCAGCCCGAGGTGGAAGAAGAAGTCGCCAAGGAGGACTTGACGCCGCTTTCCGAGCTAGGGCTCGACCAGCGGGCGTGCAACTTGCTGCGGGAAGAGGGAATCGTGACGCTGGGAGATCTCGTGTCCCGCAGCCGTGAGGAGATCCTGGACATCCACGGTTTCGGCGAGAAGACGCTGGAGCGGGTGGCGGAACGACTGGCGGAGATGGGGATTGATATGCGCTCGGAGAAGGAGGAATGAGATGAGACATCGCCGCAAGGTTCCCAAGCTGAGTATGGACCGTTCGCGACGCCGATCCGTCCTCTCGGGGCAAGCCAAGGCGCTGATCCTAGGGGGCAAGGTCGACACCACGCCGCCTCGCGCGCAGGCCACCCAAGAGCTGGTCGAGCGGCTGGTCAGCTGGGCCAGGGAGGGGGACCAGGCGGCGCAGCGAAGGGCATTCGCTTTCCTGCAGGACAAGGAAGCGACGAACAAGCTTTTCCAGGAGATTGCGGTGCAGTACAAGGACCGTGACGGTGGCTACACCCGGGTGCTGAAGCTGGGGCCCCGGCGGGGGGACGGAGCGGAAGTAGCGCGCCTGACGTGGGTGTGAGATGAGCAAGGGTCCTATTGTCCCGCCTGGTGCACAGCCTGCGGGCCCCTACTCCGCCGCCTACAGAGCGGGTGAGCTTCTGTTCGTTTCCGGACAGATACCGTTGGGCGCCGGCGGAGGGCTGGTCGGAGAGGGAATCGAGGAGCAAACCCGCGCCTGCCTGGACAACCTCAGCCGTGTTCTGGACGCGGCAGGTGCCTCCCCGGCACAGGTGGTTAAGGCGACGATATTCCTCACGGACATGACCGACTTCCAAACGGTCAACGCTATTTACGGGGAGTTTTTCGGCGACCACCGGCCGGCGCGTGCCTGCTTTCAGGTGGGAGCTCTTCCCAAGGGCGCGCGCGTGGAAATCCAAGCAATAGCGTATTTGGGGGAGGCGTGAGGGGTTAGGTGTGAGGCGCGCTTCTCACTTGTAGCCCGTAGTTGTTATTTACATGGTTCGCATGGTTCGCGTAGTTCTTAGACTCATCTTCTACAGTTGCGCGTGTAGTCGACGGTGGAAATGTAGACCTGTTGGCACCGGGGGTTGGAGAAACGCCGTTCTGTGGTGCCAATAGAGTGACGGTTGT
>JAWOCQ010000061.1:0-5428 GCA_046483725.1 Candidatus Bipolaricaulota bacterium | reverse complement strand
GAAACGAAATCCTACCCTCCAAAAAAGCGGCCACAAGCACCTCGTCGGCGGCGTTGGCGACTGCGGGGGCGGTGCCTCCCGCCTTTCCCGCCTCAACCACCGACCAGAACGCCGGGTAGCGATCGGACGGCAGGGGGGAAAGCTCCAGCGAAAGGTCGGCCAGCGACAGCCGCGCCGGCGCGTCGGGCAAGCGCTCAGGGTGGGTAAGCGCATAGCGGATGGGAATTCGCATATCGTGCGGCCCCATCTGAGCCAGAAGCGTCCCGTCCACTAATTCCACCAAAGCGTGGATCACCGACTGTGGGTGAAGCAAGACGCCGATCTTCTCCCAAGGAGCGTTGAACAGGTGATGCGCCTCGATTACCTCGAAGGCCTTGTTGACCAAAGTGGCCGAGTCCACGGTAATCCGCGGCCCCATCCGCCAGGTGGGGTGGTTCAACGCCTCCCGCGGGGTGACCTGTTCAAGGGCGTCAGAGGGGTAGTTCCGGAAGGCGCCGCCGGATGCGGTGATCCACAGGCGTTCAACCTGCCCTTCCTCCCCCCCCTGCAAAGCCTGCTGTAGGCCCGCGTGCTCGGAGTCCACGGCCACGATCCCAGCCGTGCCTGCACCCGTGGACCGTACAAGCTCGCCTCCCGCCACCAACGACTCCTTGTTGGCCAAAGCCAAGCTCTTCCCCGCCTCCAGCGCCGCCAGTGAACCCACCAACCCGGCCGCCCCCACCACCGCGTTGAGCACAAGGTCCACATCATCGCGACGGGCCAGCGCCGTCAGTCCTTCGGACCCGTACACCACCTCCACCTCCGAAGCCAGGCGCTCCCGGACCTGCGCCGCTTCGGTGGGTCCAGCCACCCCCACCGCCCGCGCCCCGAACTCCCGAGCGGCGTCCACCAACGGGTCTACCCGGCTCCCGGCAGCCAGCGCGGTGACCGAGATCGGATAGCCTTCGGCTTTGAGTGTGCGGAGGACATCAAGCGCCTGAGCGCCGATGGAACCCGTCGCCCCCAGCACGGCCAAGCGACGGGTGTTCATGCGGTCGGTTCGGGAGAGAGATCCTTGAACAGCTCGTCCAGCTCCCTGCCGTCGATGGTTTCACGGCGGCTGAGTTCCTCAGCCAACCGGTCCAGGCCAACGCGGTGGCGGGTAAGGAGCTCCTTGGCCTTCGCGTAGCTCCGCTCCAACAGGCCACGAATCTCCCTGTCCACAGTGGCCGAGAGCTCCTCGGAGTGCTCGTCGCTGCGGACGATCTCCTCGCCCAAAAACACGTTGGTCCGATCCCCGGAAAGGCTTATCGGCCCCAACGCTTCAGACATCCCGAACTCCACCACCATACGCTTGGCAAGCTGGGTCGCTTGCTTGAGGTCATCTTGAGCCCCAGTGGTTCGGGACTCGAACACCATCTCCTCGGCCACCCGTCCGCCGAGCAAGGCTGTCAACCGATCGACAAGCTCGTCCTGGGACATTATGTAGCGGTCCTCTTCCGGAAGCTGCAGCGTAAAGCCCAACACCCCATCGCCCCGCGGGACGATGGAGATCTTGTGCACCGGGTCAGTATTGGGAAGTAGCCAGCCCAAGAGCGCGTGCCCAGCCTCGTGGATGGCAATGTGCTTCTTTTCCCACTCGGTGATATACAAGCCGCGCCGTTGCAAGCCCGTCAACACACGGTCCAGCGCTTCCTCGAAGTCGGCACTCTCAATGTATTCCTTCTGCGCCCGCGCGGCCAGGAGGGCGGCCTCGTTGCACAGGTTCTCGATGTCCGATCCCACAAACCCCGGGGTCCGCCGGGCCATGCGCGCCAAGTCCACATCCGGCGCCAGCTTCTTGTTTCCGGCATGGATCTTCAGGATGGCCTCCCTGCCGTTAAGATCCGGCCGCGGGACGACGATCTTGCGGTCGAACCTGCCGGGCCTGAGCAGCGCCTGGTCCAGTACATCAGGCCTGTTCGTCGCCGCCAGCACGATCACCCCGGCGTTGTGCTCGAAGCCGTCCATCTCCCCCAGGAGCTGGTTCAGCGTTTGCTCCCGCTCGTCGTGCCCACCTCCCAGCCCCGCGCCTCGCTTGCGGCCCACGGCATCTATCTCGTCTATGAACACAATGCAAGGAGCGCTGGCCTTGGCCTTCTGAAACATGTCCCGCACCCGCGAGGCGCCTACACCGACGAACATCTCCACGAAGTCGGATCCGGTGATAGAGAAGAAGGGAACGCTGGCCTCCCCGGCAATGGCCCGGGCGATGAGGGTCTTTCCCGTTCCCGGTGGACCCACAAGAAGCACGCCTTTGGGGATCTGCGCTCCCAGCCGAACGAACTGCTTGGGCTCCCGCAGATACTCCACGATCTCTCGGGTCTCATCTATGACCTCGTTGATGCCCGCCACATCATTGAACGTGACCTTGGTGAACTCCTTGTTGGCGAGCTTAGCCCGGGACTGCCCAAAGGAGAGAGCTCCTCCACCCTGCTGCATCCGACGCATCATGAACACCCACAGGGCGACGATCACCCCGACAGGGAGGAGCCACATAAGGGCGGTCAGAATCCACGCCCCCTCACCCGTGGGCTCAAAGGTCACGGCCACGCCTCGCTCCTCCAGCCTGGCTACAAGATCGCTCCACACAGGCGAGTCTTCCGGCGGCCCCTCGGCCTCGAACTCCTCGCCTGTGACTAGTTCCCCGGAAACGTTGCTGCCGCGAACTGTCACCTTGGCCACTTCGCCGTCGCGGACCTTCTGCATGAATGTGCTATAGGAAAAGGGCTCTTGCTCAATACCGTTCCAGAATTGCTGGACCAGTATGAGCCCGAGCACAAGCACCACCAGCATAATAGCGATGGTGCGGAGGTTCCGCTGAGCAGGGGGCCGTCCGTTCATCCTTTTTCTCCGATTAGGATTGTACCCCTACTAGCACTGCACGCAAACAACTGCTTCCCCCCTCTCCCAGGTGACGGTACAATGCCCCACATGCGACGCGGCTTGCTACACCTTAGTCTCCTGATCTTGCTTGCCGGCGGGCTGGTGGCCGTGGCCCGGGCCGAGCCCCTGCGGCTGGACCCGGTTCTGCGGGCGTTGAGCTCGCCGGCCTTCCGGTCTACGGTGTCCCCGGAAGAGCTCATCCAACAAGTTTCCCTGGCCTGGGATGGAGTGCAACTGCCCCCTGTTCACTTGCGGCCGGACCTGACTCCATCTGATCTGATCAGGTTTCCCCTTGGCACCTGGGACGACGCTCAGGTGGCGGTGCTGGTACGCACGCACATGGTCCGCACTGGCCCGTTGCCCGGTTTATCGGTGCGGGGCCGGCATGGCCGCTTTGTCACTGGGCTGGCCGATGTGCGCCGTCTGGAGGAGCTGGCGGCCCATCCGGCGGTAGCCTTCGTGGAGGCCTCCCGGCCAGTATGGCCCGCGCTGGACGTTTCGGTCCCCGAGGTGCGGGCCGACCTCGCTTGGTCTGCCCCCAGGGGTACCACCGGTGAGGGCGTGATAGTGGGCGTGGTGGACACCGGCATCGACATCACCCACCCCGATTTCCGCGTGGACCTGACGGGGGACGGCCACGCCGAAAAGAGCAGGATCCTCACACTATGGGACCAGAAGCAGGCCTATGATGGAACCGCCGCTCGCTACGGCTTCCATTACGGCCGAGTGTACACGCGGCATGATCTGGAGGAGGCGATCGCTATAGATGATCCGCCCGGTCGGGATGATATACAGGCCCACGGGGGCCACGGCACCCACGTGGCAGGCATCGCCGCCGGGGGCGGAGCGGCAGGGCTCCCGGGCGTGGCTCCCAATGCGGACCTAGTTGTAGTGAAGAGCACGTTCTACACGCCCGAGATCGTCGACGCAGTGGACTTCGTATTTCAGGTTGCCGAGCACGTCGCGCTCCCCGCCGTGGTCAACCTGTCCCTGGGCGGCCACAGCGGCCCGCACGACGGCACGTCCAACTTCGAGTCGGCCATCGACCAGCTGGTAGACCGTCCGGGGCGGACGGTGGTGGTGGCCGCGGGAAACGAGGGCGATGAGGACATCCACGTGGGCGCCGAGGTACGTGCCCCCACCACCTGGCATCTGGAGGCAGGCGCAGGCACCGTCCCCGTGGAACTGTGGCACGACGGGGACGCATCGTTCACCGTAACGGTAACCGCCCCCACAGGGGAGAGCGTCACGGCCCACCCCAGCCCCTACGGTGTCCCTCTCAACACCCCTTCGGGGAACGTGTGGCTGGAAAACCCCGAGGAGCGCGATGCGCGGAACGACGACAAGGTGGTGTACCTGGAGCTCCGGCAGGCCGCGCGGGGATCGGAGTGGAAGATCGCTCTTCAGCCGCTGGACCAAGGTGGACAGGTGGACGGCTGGGTCACAGACACCACAGCGGGGAGCTTTCGGGAGGCGGACAACTACTCCACTATCTCGGAGCCGGGGAACGCGCGGCGGGTGATCACCGTAGGGGCGTATACCACCAAGGCGAGTTGGGAGTCGGTGGACGGCCCACAGACACAGGATGACTACACTGAGGGAACTCTCACCTACTTCTCCTCCCGCGGGCCCACGCGGGACGGCCGCCCCAAGCCGGAGCTGGCCGCTCCAGGAGCATGGATCGCTGCTCCCCTGTCCGGCGATATCTCCGCGCCGGGCTGGCTGAGGTTACCCGGCCTCCCCTACCGGATGAAGGTGGGAACAAGCATGGCCGCCCCGCATGTGGCAGGAGCAGCGGCCCTGTTGCTTAGCTTGGAGAGAGAGCTGGATTGGCGGGACATCTCCGACGCTCTGACCGCGTCTGCGCGGTCCGACGGGCACACCGGCCACGTGCCCAACCGCGCCTGGGGGGCTGGCAAGCTGGACGCTGCAGCGGCGGTGGACCTTTTCCCCGAAGAGGAGCTACCCCCCACCGACAGGCCCCGCCTTGAACTCCTGCAGAACCCGGTATCACAGGAGGCGCTGATGTCCTACCAGTTGCCGGAAGGGGTCAACGAGGGAGAGCTCTACATCTACGACCTGACGGGAAGGGGTATCTTTTCCCGATCGGTCGACCAGGAACAGGGGCAACTGCGCTGGGACCTCGTTACCCGGTGGGACCGCCTGGTGGCCGATGGGCTGTATCTTGTAGTCCTGGTGACCGACCATGGGACGTCGGAAATACAACGGCTGGTGGTCCGGCGATGAGGGCCCTACTGGCTTTGCTGCTCGTGCTAGGCCTTTCAGCGTCTGCTTTCGCTTACCACGGGGTGGGCATGCCCTTCGAACTCGCCGGCAGTGCCCGCGCCATTGGGCTGGGCGGCGCGTTCCTAGCGGTGGCCGACGACGAGTGGGCCACCCTATATAACCCGGCTGGGCTGGCCGGACTCGCCCACTGGGGAGTCACCGGCACCCACGCCCGGCAGTTCGGAGACGTTTCCGTGACCACTGTGGGCGCAGCCGGTCCTTGGCTGGGCGCGATCCT
>JAWOCQ010000066.1:0-14348 GCA_046483725.1 Candidatus Bipolaricaulota bacterium | reverse complement strand
GCGCCGGCGCCGACCCAGGGCCGGCCTGCTACCGGCGTGGGGAAACGCAACCTACAGTCACCGACGCACAACTGACCCTGGGACGGCTCCCCCCGGAGCACGCCCTGGGCGGCCTCCCCCGCCTCGATGTGCAGGCAGCCCGTGCTGCTGTGGCCCGCGTGGCAGAGGCCCTCGGCCTGTCCGTGGACCAGGCTGCGTGGGGCATCCTGGAGGTAGTGGAGTCGACCATGGAACAAGCCATACGGGTTATCTCCGTACGCCGCGGCGTGGACCCACGTGGGTTCACGTTGCTGGCCTTCGGCGGGGCCGGCCCGTTGCACGGGGCGACGTTGGCCCGGAAGCTCGGGATGCGGGGCGTGCTGTACCCCACCCACGCGGGCGCGCTGTCGGCGCTGGGGTTGATGGGGGCGGACCTCGTGCTAACCTACGTACGCTCGGTGTTGGTCCCTTGGCCACAGGTCCAGCCGCAGCTCTTGCGCCAAGTGCTGGAGCATTTCCGCGCGCATGCCGTCCACCGCCTGGCCACCGCCGGAGCGAAGGGCAGCGCGCTTGGGCTCCAAGCCGCCGCCGACATCCGCTACCGGGGACAAGGCTTTGAGCTCACGGTGCCTTTGCCCACCGCCGAGCCTTCCTCGGCAACCATGGCCGCCCTGGCCCGGGAGTTCCACCACGCGCACGAGGCGTTTTACGGCTACAGCGCGCCGGAGGAGCCCCTGGAGCTAGTCAACCTACGGCTGACCGCGGTGGCGCCGACGGACAAACCCGCACTTCCTCGCGTCCCCCCAGAGGGCACTCTGCAGAGCGCAGCGCGACAGCCCAGGCCCGTTTACGTCGACCCCACGAACGGCTGGACCTCCTGCCCCGTGTTCGACCGCCGGCTGCTACCAGCCGGGGCGCACCTGCCCGCACCGGCGGTCGTCGAGGGGGAGGACTCGACCTGCTTCATACCCCCGGGGGTGAGCGCGAGAGTGGACGCACTGGGAAACCTGAGCCTGGAGGTGTCGTAATGGATCCGGTGACCCTGTCGGTATTGGACAACGCCTTGGCCGGGGTGGCCGAGGAGATGTCGGCGGCGCTGATTCGTACCGCCTACTCCCCCAACATCAAGGAGCGCCGTGACTGCTCGTCCGCAGTGTTCGATGAACAAGGCCAACTAGTGGCGCAGGCGGAGAACATCCCCGTGCACCTAGGGGCGATGCCGTTCTCAGTACAGGCGGCGGTGGCCCACTTCGCCGAATGGGCACCGGGGGACGTGGCCGTGCTCAACGATCCCTACGCCGGAGGAGCGCACCTTCCGGACATCACTTTCGTTGCCCCCGTATTCCATGAGGGGCGCCTACTGGCATTCGTAGCGGCACGGGCCCACCACGCCGACGTAGGAGGCATGACCCCGGGGAGTCTGCCGGCCACAGCCACGGAGATACTCCAGGAGGGCCTCATAATCCCTCCCGTCAAGCTTTGGCGCGCCGGGATACTGAACGAGGAACTGATGAGCATTCTGCTGGCCAACGTGCGCACCCCCTGCGAGAGAAAGGGAGATCTACGGGCGCAGCTGGCAGCCGTGAACACCGGCCTACGCCGCATGCAGGAGGTAGTGCGCAGGCATGGTGAGCAGCAGGTGCGGAAAGGTTTCCGCGAGCTCATGGAACAGGCCGAACGTAGAATGCGTTCTGCGCTGGCCAAGCTTCCCCGGGGCGAATGGCGATACGCAGATTCCCTGGATGAAAAGCAGCGGGTCGAAGTACGGGTGCAGATGGCAGCACAGGAGATTACCGTGGACTTCACCGGCTCGTCCCCGCAGGTTCGCTCCCCAGTCAACGCCCCGTTAGCGGTGACCGCCTCGGCCACTTACTACTCCCTCCGCTCTGCGCTCGACCCCGCGCTTCCGCCCAACGCCGGGGCATGGCGGCCGGTGAACCTCATCGCCCCGCACGGGTCGATCGTGCACGCAAGGCACCCTGCCCCGGTGGGCGGAGGGAACCTGGAGCTTTCTCAGCGTATTGTGGACGTAGTCCTGGGAGCCGTGGCCCAAGCGCTGCCCGACCGGGTGCCGGCAGCGTCCCAGGGGACGATGAACAACCTCACTATCGGGGGGACAGGCCCCCGCACAGGCGAGGCATACACCTTCTACGAGACCCTGGGCGGGGGAGGGGGGGCGCGGCCCGATCGCCCGGGGATCAGCGGCGTGCATAGCCACATGACCAACACGCTCAACACCCCCGTAGAGGCGCTGGAGTCAGCCTATCCGTTGCAGGTGGAGCGCTACGAGCTGCGGCGGGGCTCCGGGGGGCGGGGCCGCTTCCCCGGGGGCGAAGGCCTGAGGCGGGATATCCGGGTGCTGGGCCACACGGCCACGGTGTCCCTGCTCGCCGACAGGCGGCGCGGACAACCATATGGGCTTGCGGGAGGCGAGCCGGGGAAACCCGGTGAGGACAAGCTACTCAGGGAAGGCTCCCCTCCCCAGGCACTGCCCGCAAAGGGCACAGTGCAAGTGCCGCCGGGGGGCGTGGTGTCGCTGCGTACCCCGGGGGGAGGCGGCTACGGCCCTCCTGACGAAGCGCAGGGCGTGGAGCGGGCCGAGACAAGATAGGCGGTGAACGCCACCATCCTGTCCGCAGGGCGCACCCCGGCCGTCTGGCGGACGAGCATCCGCCGTTCCAGAAGCTCCACCACCTCCACCCGCACGAACTCTTCTTCCTCCAGGACCCGCACCGCCTCCTTGAGCTGCTCCGCGGTGGGCACGATCAACGCCAGGGGGCTGCCCGGGGCCATCGCTCGGCGAGCGGCGGGGATAGCAAGCCATGGCTGGGGCAGGTCCACAAACACACCGTCCACATCGCCCACGGGGAACGGCTCCCCCGCCGAGAGAACACCGGCTTCCACACGGTCGGAGAACCCGGCCCGGGCCACGTTGCCCATGGCGTTGTCCAGAAAATCCTCGCGCTGGTCAAACGTGTACACACGGCCCTCGGGCCCCACGAACTGGGCGAGCAAGATGGTGAACGCCCCTGAACCCGTGCCCATCTCCAGCACGCTCCGACCCGGGGCGAGATCGAGGGCCATAATCAGCCAGCCGGCGTCTTTGGGGTAGATGATCTGCGTCCTCCGGCGCACCTTGAACATCCGCTCGTCCACCCGTGGCCGCAGGACGAGGAACGGCGCCCCCAAGTGGGTGAACACTTTGGAGCCCCCCACAGTGCCTACCACCTGCTCGTGTTCCACCACGCCCCGGCTGCTGTGGAGCTTTCCGTCCGGCTCCAGTGTCACCAGGTATGTGCGTTCCTTGCCCGGCTCACACAGCAACACATCATCGCCATAAGTAAAAGTGTTCGGCATATCTCTCCCCAAGGATCCTCCGACCCCGGTTCGCCTACCCCTAAGGACTCTGTTCTTCGCGTTCCATAAAACGCACTACGGCCTCGGCAAACCGATCGAAGTCATCCAAGCGGGTCTGCAGCACGTCATGCACTTTCAACGGGTCCACCTCAACGTATTGGTGGACAAGGATGTTGCGCATTGCGCTCATTTCTTGGAGAGTACTGACAGTGCTGTCGTCGATGATCCCGTGCGCAGAAAGCCGCGTGGGTATCTGTCGGTACTCGTCCCATTCGGTGTCCCCGAGAGCTGCCAGAACATGCGCGCCAACGTCGAGCATGGACTGTATCGCCGTTTGCAATAGACGTTCCGCCGCATACCGCACCTCCGACTCTTGTCGGAACTCCTCCGCTGACCGCGCCTGCAATGACCGAAGATGTGCGACCCGAGCCGCCATCACCTCCAAACGCTTGGCTACAATATCGCGCTTTATCATGGCGATTGGACTCGACTGAACGCCCCGCGCTTGGTGCGCTCGTACAGATACTCTCGCTTCACGTTCCTCAGCGGCTGAGAATCGAGATATCTCTTCTTCACTGCCTCCTCGAACGCCAAACGCGCCGCCTCGTCGGTACTCAGTAAGATCTCGCCCTCCCTTATCACCTCATGCGCCAAAAGCGGCGGAGCTTCGTTCAGAATGACAACATCTACCCGATCCGTTTGCAAAACGCTTGT
Organism: Candidatus Bipolaricaulota bacterium; assembly: GCA_046483725.1. GTDB lineage: Bacteria > Bipolaricaulota > Bipolaricaulia > Bipolaricaulales > Bipolaricaulaceae > T3SED10-47. Next base: position 10,298 of record JAWOCQ010000066.1, on the reverse strand, counting down.
CACACCCCCAACAACAGCAGCCTTGTAGCCAAACGGCTCAGCCGCTTCCTGGGAGGCTCGCTGGTCGGACTCGACCAGTACGGCCACATCTACATCGCTCAATCCATGCGTGCTCCCCCGCGTCAGGGAGCCAAACAGGTATACGGCGATCACTTCCTCCCTGCCGCGAAAGTACTCCCTCAATACACGCTTTAGTTCATCAATATCGCGCACTTGCCTCACCACAGGCACTGTACACGCTGGGAGCTCACTCGCCAAACAACGGGTCGCTCGCGTACCATATCGGCATGCTTAACGTAGAGCTGCTCCATTTGACAGAAGACCCTATCGCCCATATCGCCCGCTGCGCCCGGGTCAGCCATCGCAGCGAGGGCACGGGCCCGGAGGCCGATGCGGAGCTTGTACGCAAGCTCATCGGCTGGGGACACCTATCGGTGCTGGAATTCGCCCACGCTACATTTCTCGTGGAGGGCTTGTCGCGGGCATGTGCCAACCAGCTCACCCGTCACAGGCTGGCCAGTTTCGTCCAGGAATCACAGCGCTACGTCGAGGTCGGCGACCGGGAGCTCGTACAGCCCCAGTCCATCGCCGATTCTGGACTGCAGGGCGAAGCTGAAGGGCTCTATGAACAGGCGCGCTCCCTGTATCGTAGGCTGGTGGCCGCCGGGGTGCCCAAGGAGGATGCACGCTATGTGCTCCCCATCTGCGCCGAGACCCGCCTGGTCATGAACGTCAACTTCCGCGAGGCACACCACATCATCGGGCTGCGCGGTTCCCGCCATGCCCAATGGGAGATTCGTTCGCTGGCCAAGAGCATGCTGAGCATTATGCGGAAAGAAGCGCCGGTAGCTTTTGAGGACCTGGAGGTGTCGACATGAGCCACTCCATACTCTCCGACCAGGAGATCGCCGCCCTGTGTCAAGGAGAATGCCCTATGCTGGATCCATTTTCCGACCGGCAGGAGGGCAAGCCCTCGTGGGGGTTGGGGAGCTTCGGTTACGACCTGCGGCTGGGCAAGAAGTTCCTTGTACCCCTGGGCGGGGTGAACGCCGTCCTCGACCCAGTTGACTTTCCGCGTGGGCACTTCCGGGAGGTAGAAGAGGACCGCATCTTCGAGCTGGCGCCCAGCTCACAGGTGTTGGCCGAGTCGGTGGAGACCTTCCACATGCCCGCCGACGTCATGGGGGTGTGTTGGGGAAAGTCGAGCTACGCCCGCTGCGGCCTTCTGGTAAACGTCACACCCATAGAGCCTGGGTGGAACGGCCGTCTTACATTAGAGTTGGCTAACTTATCTCCTCTTCCCATACGCATGCATGTAGGGCAGGGGATTGCCCAGGTAGCGTTCTTCCGCGGTGCCCGGCCCGGCCGAACATACGCAGAGAAGGAGTCGGGCGGGGGGTACCAGGATCAGCCGGGGGTCAGCTTCCCTTATTAGACAACAACCTCGTCCCGGGAAATGCCTTGCTGGGCCAGGCGCCGGCTCCACAGGTTCACCTCAGGGCACTATGGGGGAGGGCGTGCACCGTTCGACCATCTCGACCCGTGGTCGACTCCGCAGCCAGCAGGGCCGAAAGGACCGCCTCCTCGGAAACCTGCGCCGCAGCCCGCACCAATCCGCCCATGAGCCGGCTTCTATCGCTCACAATCTCCGGGCGCAAACGCTCCTTTGTACGTGCCAGCCGATTGGCAGTAGAGAAGGCCACAAAGAAATCGCCGCTTCGCATGTCCGCCGGCGCTCCGGTGCGGGCCAGGCCCAACGCTCCGCGCCGGGCCAGGATGCTCAGCTGCCGGGGGGAGAGAGGTGCATCGGTGGCCAGGACAACCACCACCGATCCGGCCGTCTCCTTCCGCACGCGGGGCACGTCGGAAAGGTCAAGTTCACACCCCAGAAAGCGGACGTCTTCCCGCCGCCCCATGTTGGGCAAGGCCAGGGCCCCAACGGTGGATGAATCCACCCGGCAGGAAGCAGTCCCTATTCCCGACTTGAGCTCGAAGGCCACCATGCCGGTCCCCGCTCCTACGCAGCCCTCTGCGACCTCCTCCGCTGCCGTCCGCAGCGCCTCGCGGGCGTGTTCTTCCCCCACCGGTCGCGACTCGATCGTGGATAGCCAGCCGTCATTGCATTCCAGGACCACTGGGTTCACTGAACGGGCCTGGGGGTGGCGTTCCAATGTCCAGCCCACCAGCGCATCGGCGCAGCGGAACGTACTCAGGGTGTTGGTGAGAAGCACCGGGGTCTCCAACGTCCCCATGTGGGCCACCTGCCACAGGCCCACCGCCTTGCCGTAACCATGCAGGACGAACACTCCCGCCGGCAGCGGCTCGCTGTACAGATCCCCGGGAGGCACAACGGCGGTCACGCCGGTGCGGACTGCACTACTCCCCTCTCCCTCGTGCACGGTGCAATGCCCCACCGCCACTCCGGGAACATCGCTCAGCGCACACCGAGGACCGACGGGCAGCCGTCCCACTCTGAATCCTGCCTTACGCAGCGCGTTCATCCTCTTCCCCAACGCGAGTCACAGAAGGATCTCATCTCAGGCGGCGCAGATGAACTGCTCCGCCACAGACGGCTGACGTCCCATTGCGTGTGCGTGCACAAGGCCGCCGCTACAGCTTGGGCACGGCCAGGTCGTCCGGCCCCCAGTCGGAGAGGATAGCCTCCGGGTGCGATTCCTGTACCAGCTCGTGGATGATGGCCGCATGCTTGACCTTTTCCCGGCCCCAGTCGGCCAAAGTGGATTCGGCCACCCACGGCTTGTACAGAGCGCCCGGACCGACCACACAAGCGGGCCCCGGCTCGAGCTTGAAGTAGCAGGGAGCGCACAACCGGGTCATCTCCGGCGTGTCATAGAAACGGTTAAACCCGCCGAACGAGTCGGTCAGGTACACATGTATATCCATGGGCAGCTTTGTCGCCGCGCGGAGGGACGCCAGCTGCGGAAGAGATAGATCCCCCACCGGATTGAACGTGGACGCCCCCAGGGTCTCCAGGACCTTCGCCCCGGCCGGATTGCCATGCCCGGCAAACACCGATACTTTGAACACCACATCCTCGGGGAGGTCGCCCTTTTCCTTCATCTGCGTCAGAAGCCAAAGCAGACCTTCGTCCAACACCAAAAAACCCCGGAAGCCCAGCTCCACAGCCCGCAGAATGTCAGCCACCACGTACCTGAGCTGATCCGCACCACGGAAACGTAGGCCCGACAGCGCCCCCTCGGGGGTGGCCAGCTGCCGCCCGGTATCCCACCCCGAGCGGGGTCCGGGGGTCAGAATTACCTCTACCTGAGCTTCGGCGGCGATCTGGGCAAACTGCTTCAGCTCCTGACGAGTGAGCAGTGTGGCCCCCATGACCGCGGAAATCATCCTGTGGACCGGGAGTTCGCGCTTGCGCGCTTCGTCCACCACGCCCTCCAATACCCCGGGGCGCTCCACACCCGAGATCTCCATGCGGTAGTGGGCTCCGTCGGGGAAGCGGGCGCTGCTCGAGGGAAGCTCGTACGCATCCGTTCCCGGCACACCAATCCCCTGCATGATCTCCGCTACCTTGTGCTGGTTCATTCCGCCTCCCTTAGCGCCTGCTCCAAGCGGCTCCACTCCTCGTCGGGAATACGGTAGGTATGCTCCGTGGCGGGGAACTCCCCACCCCGCACATCGCGAACGTACTCTTCGAAAGCCGAAGTCATGGTCTGGGCAACATCAGCGTACTTCTTCACGAACTTGGGCGTGAACGCCTCGAACAACCCCAGAATGTCGTGCACGATGAGCAGCTGACCATCACAGGCAGGCCCCGAGCCAATGGACAGCATGGGAACGCTCGCGCGTTTGACCATCTCCTCCGCCACACGTGCGGGGATGGCCTCAAGCAGGATGGAGAAAACCCCAGAGTCCTCCAAAAACTCCGCATCCTCCATCAAGGACAGGGCGGTTTCTGCGTCCCTGCCTTGGGACTTGAGCCCGCCGATCATGCCGGCCGCCTGGGGGGTGAGGCCGATGTGCCCCATCACTGGGATCCCAGCGTCCACTATGGCCTCCACCCGGGGCGCCATGCGCGCCCCACCTTCCAGTTTCACGGCGTCTGCGCCGCCTTCGGCGATGAACCGCCCCGCGTTTTTCACCGCCACCTCGTCCGAAGGCTGATAGGACATGTACGGCATGTCCCCCACTACAAACGCGCGGCTCGCCGCCCGGGACACCGCCGCCGTGATCTCCACCATGAAGTCCATGGAGGCCTGCAGGGTGGTAGGGTGCCCCAGCATGCACATCGCCCCCGAGTCGCCCACCAGGATCATGTCCACCCCTGCTCTGTCCTCCAGGCGGGCCATGGGGTAGTCGTAGGCGGTGAGGAACGAAATGCGCTCCCCACGCTCTACCATGCCGTACAACTCCGGAATGCTAACCTTCTTGCGTTTGTCTGACATCTCCCCCTCCTCTCTGCGCTCATGGTACCCGCCCGCCCCAGGTCAGGGCCACACGGACACCTGTGGTTATGCTCCGTTCTTTGTTCCCTGTTCTCTGTTCGCTATTGATGATTGGATGTGCCCGCAGCCGTTTAGCACGGAATGCTCCCACAGGGCCCCTATCCTCGCTGCGGAGGTCTAGCCAGCACCGCAGATAGCAGACAAACCCCGTGGCGAACCCGTACACCTTCGGGGCAGAGACGATCTCCGTCGCTCGTCAAGTGCTGAACGGCCGGACTACATGCGCCACAAGCGTCGCTTCCAATACGGAAAGGTAGTTGGCGATCGTCTGCCTACTCGCCTCGCAAGGCCTGGCGTACTTGGTAGCTTCGAAGATTCCCCCGCTCTGAGCCATAAAGAACTCAAGCAGCTCCTTGGGAACGTACGCAAACAGTTTAGCGCATGGTAGCGAAGTGAGGCCCCCGGGCTCACTTTGCGGCGGCGCAGCAGAATCACCGGCACGCAGACCACCACCCACAACAAGAGTTGCACCCCGATCAGCGGGCCCAACGCCGCCTGACCAGGCAAGGCACTAGTGATCCTCTCGGGTTGTGAGCCAGCCCGCTTCTTTCCACAGAGCCGCGTGAAGGAGTACCCCAAAGTCCTTGCCGACGTCGACCACCTCCCGCGGTCGCTCCGCGTGCTCAGCGTAGATCGCAGCAGCAAGGAGCTTGGCCTGCTGGGCAGCCGCCCTCAGCCTCGGGGGGAGGCGTGAGGGCAGCTGCGGGGTGACTATCCACACCTGATCGCCCAGGCCAGATATGACGATCACCAGCTCGTACGGAGGGTCGGGCGGCGGCGCATCAGCAGACAGCTCGGCCACGCCCTTGAGGTCGAACAAGCCAGTCTCGCTCAGACCACCGGCAAAGGACTGTAGCTGCAGCGCGCTGGCCATCTGCCTGGTTTCGTCCACGACCAGCGTTTTCACGGCCTCTTTTTCTTCCGCATTGCCTGCCGCTCCGGCGAACGACACAGCCCACACCAGCAGGATCGGTAGTAGCAAACCGGCTGCCCGACTGTGATATCCCCCGGCCAATGGCAAGCGCATGAACACCGCGATCACTCCTCAGGCCGGTCCAGCAGGCGGGGAAGCTCCTCGGAGGTGAACACCTCATCCGGCACTCCCACATCCAATTGGACCTCGGCGAGCTGTAGTTCCGTCCGGTGCTCCGTCTGGACATTGGCCATCTCCATCCGGGCGATAACCCAGTACCCTTCGATCTTCTCGATCTCGGAGTTGGTCTGGATCTTCTCCAGTTCACCGTGTAGGTCGTAGTACTCTATTTGGACCGGAGTCCAGATGTCCTCACGGACCCAAGTGACGATCTTGCTGTAGCCTGCCTGCCGGGGATCCTTGGCTTCTCCCTCGACGATGTACACTGCATGGCCCTCGTAGGCGTCCTCGTCCAACAGCGTCCAGGTGTACTCGTCGATTTCCCGGTCGCCCATGTCGTCGTAGGTGAAGTCTGTGCCCATGAAGCTCTGGTGCTGCTGGTCGGCGTCGATCCGCCTTAGCATATTCAGATCGGGCAAATAGAGCCACATATCGTCGACATCCGTGTCTTCGCGATCGATGCGCAAAAAGCCCGTACCTCGCACGCTATCGGGCTCCAAGAAGGCCATGGCCGACTTATCCCGGCCACGACTCCAGACCCGCACCGTACGCTCCCGAGTCTCGCCTGCGGAATCGATCAACGTCATGCGCATCCGGTTTGTCATATCCGCCGGGGTCGGCGCGGTGTCGACGTTCTCGATGATCTGCCGCCCGGTGGTCTCCCCTTCGGCTTGCGTCCCAGCTAAGCCGACCGTCCCGACCACCAGCGCGCCGATCAACAGCATTACGCTACCTACTTTGAGCGTTCCGTCCATCGTGCATCCCTCCTTAGTTGTACGTGTGTGTGCCTTCCTGCTTCTCACAGTGTCGTTTACCATTTGTCCTCCTTTTTCTCTGCTACCTGTCTTATCTAGCTTCCTTCAGCACCCTTACGCTCATGTATTCAGCTGCCTGCGGCCCCCTCCTTACCCGATCGTTCGCTCAACAAGAGCGCGCTGGGCAACAGGGTCAGCGCCGCCAGCGCGCTCACCCCCATGGTCAGCGCCACCAGCGTGCCAAGGGTGGCTATCGGCTGAAAGCTGGACAAAAGCAACACAGCGAACCCCCCTGCCACCGCCAGGGCGTTGTATACGATCGCCAGTCCCGTTGTGCGGGTGCTTTCTACCACTGCTGCTTGCGGACCTTTTCCAGCGGCCGTCTCCCGGCGGTACTTGGCGAGGAAGTGAATCGTGTAGTCCACGCCGATGCCGATCGCGATGCTGGCCAGCATCGTGGTGGCTGTATCCAAGGGGATCCCCAACCAGCCCATCAAGCCGAAGTTGACCGCTATGGTGAACCCGAGTGGAATGAGGCTCAGCAGCCCAAAGCGGAGCGAGCGGAAGACCAGCCAGATGATCGTGCCCACCGCCAGCAGGGCGAGCCCTAAACTGAGCACCTGTCCCCGGACCAGTAGCTCCACCAGCACATTGAACAAGTGGGCCGAGCCAGTGACCTCCACCTCGAACTCGTCCCCACCGGCCACCTGCGCCTCCCTGCGGATGCTGTCCACCAACGCCCCGAGCTCAACGCTGCTGACAGATTCCATGCGCAACGAAACGCGAGATCGGTCATAGCCCGAGGTAGCAAACCGCAGGAGATCTTCCGGATCCCCGGACATCTCGTACAGCAACAGTAATTGGGCCACGGCGTTGCGGGAATCAGGGATGCCCCGGCGGTCCGAATCGCTCATGTGGAGTGCTTCGTTGATCTCCGCCACATAGTCGGCTATGGAGACCGAATAGCCCACCTCGGGCAGCGATTCGGAAACTGCCTGGAACTCGAGCATAGGGTTGAGCACCGACGGCGACTTGATGTCCCCGCTCACAACGAGGGAAAGACTCTCCGAACCGCCGAAGTGCTCGTCCACCACTTCGGTCGCCTCCCGAATCGGCTCCTCCGGCCGGAAAAAGCGCAGCGTATTGGTCTCCACAGTCAACTGAGTCCAGCCCACCGCCATAAACAGGAAAATCACGCCACCGACCGCCAGCACCTTGCCCCGGTGGTGACCGACCGCACCGCCCAGGGTTGACAACAGCCGGCCGCTCAACCCTCGCCTCGGGCTCGAGTCAGCGTTGGTTGCCCAGGCCGTTTTGGGGATACCGGTGAGAGCCAGCACTGCTGGGATCAAGGTGATAGAAACCAGTAGAGCCGCCATGATGCCGAAAGCCACAAACAGACCAAATTCCATGACTTGGCTGACCGGAGAGGTGCCCAGCGACAGGAACCCGACCGAGGTGGTAATGCTGGTCAATATGATCGCCAAGCCTATGTGTTGCGTGACCACCAAGATCGCCTCTCTCTTGCCCTCCCCGTGACGCAGGCGGTCATAGTACTCGGTCAGGATGTGGATTGCGTCGGCCACGCCGATCGCCAGCAGCATCACCGGCAACGTAGTGGAGATCATCGCCATCGCGGTGCCGGTCCACGCCATAAGCCCGACCGTCCACACTACACTGATGGCAACTAGCGCCAGGGGAAGGAGAACCCCCTGCGCCGAACGCAGACTAAGGTAGAGCACAACTGCCAGTACGAGCAGGACGATCGGCGTCAATGTGGCCAGGTCGGCTTGCATGTACCGTGTCATCTCCGCGTTGACCGCGGGGCCGCCGGCCACAAACAGTTCGTCCGAGTTGGACTCTGCCTCAACAATCGACTGTATTTCTTCGTAGACGGCCGCGTCGTCGGCATCGGCCCGTAGTTCTATCACAAAGCTTGCGTAGCGCCCGTCCGCCGAGACCACGTTGTTCACATACAAACTTCGGCTCATCACGTACTCTTGCAGCGATTCACGGTCAGCCTGGGATGCCGGCACCTCCGCCATCAGGTCGCGGACGACCAGCGTTCCCTCACGACCCTCCATTCGGTTGGCAGTGGCGAGACTGATGACCTCGTTGACGCCTTCAACCCCCTCCAACGTTCGGGTCAGCTCGAGGACTTGACGCAGTGTGGACTCGGAGTACACCTCATTGCTCTCCAGCGCGACAATGATGATGTCGGTTCCGCCAAAGGTCTCGTCGACCTCGTCGTACAGTTCACGCGCTGGATGGTCGGCGGGAAGCATACCGTCTATGGAGTTGTCGATCTCGAGCCCGGGAATCCACACGGCAAACAGCACAGTCAGGGCGAGGACAGCTATGATAGTTACCTTAGGATAGCTGGTTACCAGCTTGCTCCATCTATGCAACAACACTGCGCCCCCCTTCCGGATAGGGCTCGCAGCCCAACCACGTTAGCGAATACACACTGACATACGGCGCAAAAAAACGCGTCGCCAGCATCACCTAATCCCCCGCCAATAAGTATCCCAAAGCTGATGAACTCGCTCCCTGGGCACACTCTGCCCCTCGCTGAGCGACCACACTAGCACCTGCGCCTGTACCAATCCCAGGAAGGCCTGTGCTGCAGCGTTCACATCCAGATCGTCGCGGAATTCCCCCACGGCCACGCCCTCGCTGAGCAACGACACAATATAGTCCTTATACTCGGTGATGACTCCGTAGAGTTGCTCCCGCAGGGTGTCCTCATTGAAATGGATCTCGTCCGAAAAGAGAATGCGAGGCATCGCTGGTCGCCGCTCGATGAACACAAGCTGTGCCTCCAAAGCACGATGGAGTCGCTCCGACGGAGTCCCGTTGGCGGCTGAGTCCACCAGTGTTTCCATCAACTGCTGGCCGACCGTTTCGATCGTAGCGCGCACGATGTCCACCTTGCTGCTAAAGTGCCGGTAGAGCGCGGCCTCGGAAAGCTCGACGCGCTCGGCAAGGCGGGCTGTAGTCAGCCCTCGGATGCCCAGTCTAGCTATCAAGTCGAGGCTCGCCTCGACGACCTCTTCCTTCCTTTCAGCTGTGGTCTTGCGCAGCGTGGACACATCGGCTCCTTTTGTTAGTAAGCTTTCACTAACTTATCAGGCGATGCACGTCTTGTCAAGCCCGACCAGAGCGCTTGGTTTGTGGTAAGTCGTCTGTGGTAGACGGCAAGCAGAACTGCTCCTATCATCAGACCCGCGACAAGCGTCTTCCTGTTCGCTTGAGGATCATCCGTCCTCCTCTAGACGATCATCAACCGTACTGGCCCGGCCCCCACCCCAGCTCCTGCAGTAGCCCGTATAGCGTGGCCATAGGGAGCCCGACTACGTTCGTGTACTCTCCCTCGATGCGTTCCACAAACACCGCCGCCCTGCCCTGGACTGCGTAGGCGCCCGCCTTGTCCAAGACGTACTCACCTGCAATGTACCAGTCCAGCTCCTCCTCGCTCAGGCTGCGGAAACGCACACCGGTCTCCACCAGCTCCTCACGTACGCACCCAGGCAGCGAGACACACAGTCCGGTGAACACAGAGTGCCAGCGCCCCGAGAGCGCTCGCAGGTACTTCCGTGCCTCCTCCGGCCCAGACGGCTTTCCCAAGTGCCTGCCGCCAAGAAAGACCCCGGTGTCCGCCGCCACTATCAGAGCCTGCGGCTCCTCGGCCCGCACCGCAAGCATCTTCCCCCGCGCAGTATCCACCAGATCGCCCGGTGTACTGATCGATCCCTCATCGGAGTCCGGCACCGCAACGTGGAAGGAGCTGTCGATCCGCCCCAAGAGTTCCCACCGCTGCGGAGAGCCCGAGGCTAGGATCAGCCGTTGCGTGGGGGCTCCCCCAGGACCATAATCAACGCCCATGGACATTATCTTCAGCAACCAGTGCTTGGAATACCATGCAGCGGGGCACCCGGAGGGGCCGGGCCGCGTGCGCATGGCCCAGCA
>JAWOCQ010000003.1:0-7690 GCA_046483725.1 Candidatus Bipolaricaulota bacterium | reverse complement strand
CAGGTCGTCGTACACCACTAGCGCGTTCTGCCCCTTATCCCGGAAGTGCTCTCCCAAGGCACATCCGGCGTACGGGGCGATGTACTGCAGCGGGGTGGGCGACTCTGCCGGGGCCGCGATAACCACTGTGTGGTCCAACCCCTCGTAGCGTCGGAGTGCATCCACCGCCTTGGCGATGGTGGAGGATTTCTGCCCGATGGCCACGTACACACACACCAGGTCCTTGCCCCGCTGGTTAATGATCGTGTCCACCGCCAGGGCGGTCTTTCCGGTACGGCGGTCCCCGATGATCAGCTCCCGTTGGCCACGCCCGATCGGGGTCAGGGCATCCACGCACTTGAGCCCTGTCTGCACCGGCGTGTCCACTGGTTGCCTCTTGATTACCCCTGGGGCCTTAGCATCAGTGTCGCGATGGGCTTCCGGTTCCACGGGCGGGTCGCCATCCAGCGGCCGCCCCAATGGATCCACCACCCGCCCCAGAAAACCGCGGCCCACGGGAGTGGAGAGGATCTTTCCTGTCCTGCGAACCTCGTCACCTTCCTTGATCTCCGTGTCCGGTCCGAGAAGGGCAACTCCCACTGAGTCCTCTTGGAGGTCAAGGACCAACCCTTGGATCTCTCCCGGAAAGCGGAGAAGCTCGGAGGCAAGTGCTGAGCGGAGCCCGTAGACACGCGCGATACCATCTCCCACTTCCACCACAACACCGACTTCCTCCATATCCAGATCGGCGTCCAGTTGCTCGATCTGCCGGCGGAGGATGGCGGTGATCTCGTCTCTGCGTATGTCGGCCATGCCTACCCCCTCAACTCCTCGGCTAGACGTGCCAGACGTCGCCTGAGCGATACGTCCAGGCGGCGTCCGGCCATCTCCAGCTCCGCTCCCGCGAGGAGATCTGGTGCGGATTCTACCTCAAGCACGATCGTTCTCCCCGTTGCCGCGCCTAGCTGAGCCTTTATCAACTCTACCTCCTGCGGGGGCACTGGCCGTGCACTGCGAAGCAGAGCCCGTACCAGGCTACCGTGCTTCTCGGCCGCCCTCAAGAAGGCAGAGCGGACCTCAGGCAGAGAAGAGGCACGGCCGCGCCGAGCCATCAGCCGAAGTGTGTTGACGATGTACGGATGCATGATTTGGCCCAACGCCTCTTCGAGTAGCGACTCCTTGGCCCTTGCCGGGACCAACGGATAGGTGAGAAAGAGCGACAGCTCAGGAATGCTATTCCAAAGATCGACCAGCTTAACCAGGTCCTCCCCTATGCGTTGCTGTTCCCCGGCGGCTGCCGCCGCCTCGTACAGGGCTTCCGCGTACCGGTACACGGCTCTTTGCCCGGCCACGGCGATCAGGACAGCAACCGCTCTGGGAGCTCGCGCCCCAGCTCTTCGAGGAGGGCCCGATGATCCTCAGGCCTTACCTCCCGCCTAAGCACGCTCCCTGCTCCTTGGATGACCAATTGAGCGTAACTCTCCCTCAGCTCGGCGAGCGCTTCCTCCTTGATCCGTCTGGCCTCATCCTCTCCGCCTTCCACGATCTGATGGGCTTGGCGGCGGGCATCGTCGCGGGCCTGGCGCACCAGCTGCTGCGCCTCGGACTCCGCTTGGGACACGATCTCCCGCGCCCGCCGATTGGCATCCGCCAATGCTTCCTCGCGCTGGCGGAGCTGGGCCTGTCCTTTTGCTTCGGCCTCCTTGGCCCGCTTAAGTCTCTGTTGTTCCATGTTCCGCCGGCCTTCCAGCCATTCGCTCGCCGGACGGAAGAGGAACCGCTTGAGCAGCCACAGCAGGATCCCGAAGTTGATCAAGTTGATGACCCACGTCCAGTTTATGTTCTCGACGACAGTGCCCCATTCAAGCTGCATTAGGGTCCCCTTAGCCCGCCACGAAGATAAGGATGATGGCCACCACCAGCGAGTAAATCCCTGTGGACTCGGCGATTGCCTGTCCCACGATCATTGTCCTCAGGAGAGAGCTCTCCATCTCCGGCTGGCGAGCCATGCTGTCCAGCGCATGGGCGGCAGCTACTCCTTGACCGATGCCCGGGCCGATAGCTCCAAGGCCCATACAGAGCCCCGCGGCCAGGTACCTGGCCATCGTTGTGAAGTCCGCACCACTTACGTCCATTCCTTGCCTCCTTCTTATCCACTCACAGCCAGATTGATGTACGCTGAAGCGAGCAAAGCGAACACCAATGCCTGGATCGTGCCCACGAACAGCCCGAAAAACCCGTCCACCAAGATTCCGAGAGGAAATGCAAACGGCAGGAGCCAAATGACGCGAGCGAGCAACACCGGCACCAGCGTGGTGAGGATCGCACCCCCCAGGATATTGCCGAACAAACGAAAGCCGTGGGACAGTGTTCTGCCCAAGTCACCGACCAGGTTCATCGGCAGGAGCATAGGGGTCGGCTCGAGATAGCTGCGCAGGTGTGGGCGAACGCCCCGTGTTTTGAGCCCGTAGTAATGTGCAAGCACATACACCAGGATGGCCAGGCTGATGGGGACGTTCAAATTCTGTGTGGGCGACACCACATACGGAAAAGGCAGGAGTCCCACCCAGTTACATAGCAGTATGTAGAAAAACAACGTGGTCACAAGGGGTAGGAGCTTTCGAGAAAGGGTCTCGTCGAACCCGGCCACCAACTGCGTGCGGGAAAGCTCGAGCAGGGCGGCCACAAATCCAGCCTTCCGGGAAAGGGGGGCCTCGGGGTCGCGGGGAAGGCCACGGCGAAGCCACAGCCCCAGTGCAACCAACACCACCGTAATGCAGACGGAGACGACCACCGCGAGCAAATCGAACGATATGTGCCAGGGGCCCACATGCACAGTGGCGATGAGCTCCTCTCCCAACCGTTCCAAAGTCATGCGCTCCTCGCAATCGCCCAGGCCCGTGCCCAGAGACCGAAAGTGGCCGAGACCAACCCCGCCACTACGCCCAGCGCGGGCAGCCCGGCGGACACCCCGCCCACGGCCAGCACCGCCATGAGCAGATAGCCGCCCAGCGCGGAGACCCCCGCCCACAAGACCCCTTGCCGAGTGGGGAGGTTTCTGTCAAGCAAGAACCCTGCGAGTCTGGCGGCAGCCACACAACCCAGTCCCCACCAGACTGCGAGGGGCCAAGCCCAACCGCAGGCGATCAGCCCCAGCGATAAAGCTGCGGCAACCACCGCCCCCTCACGAAGACCGATCCAACGCAATGTCGTCTCGCCCCTTTACAGCGTGCGCATCTCCTGGGCCTTGGCCTCCACCAGCTTGTCCACCTGGCTGACACATTCCTGGGTGAGCTCGTCCAGCCGTTCGCGGAGGCGGAAGAACTCGTCTTCGGAGATGTCTCCCTCCTTCTTCATGTTGTCCAACTCGTCGCGGGCGTCCCGGCGTAGGTTCCGTAGGGCGATCTTGGAATCCTCCCCCTTCTTGTGCACCAGCTTCCCCAACTCCGCGCGCCGCTCTTCCGACAGCCGTGGCACCTTAACACGCACAAGCTCTCCGTCGTTCTGCGGCGTTAGCCCTAAGTCTGAGGCGAGGATCGCTTTTTCCATGGCTGCGATCTGGGAGCGATCGAAGGGTCGGACAACGATCAGGTCGGGATCCGGTGCCACAATGTTGGCCACGTGCTTCAGAGGAGTGGGTGCGCCATAGTAGTCCACCGTCACATCCTCTAGAAGCGACGGATTGGCGCGCCCCGTGTGTACTTTGGTCAGCTCCTCCTTCAGCACCTTTACGCTCTTGTCCATGTTGGACTTGACCCGGTCCAATAGCGTGTGTTCCATAGTTGTGCACCCCCAGGCAATCCTAGCCCTCGACTGGAATGGCTGCAAGTAATGAGCCCGCGGGGGTTGGGCGGGGCAGCAATCAGGGGGATAATGCTGTGTGCGTATACCGATCGAGGACGTTCTCGCTGAGCATCCGGTTGCCGCGGAGATCATCGGCCGGCTGGAACGAGCTGGGTACGACACCGTACTCGTAGGAGGGGTGGTACGGGACGGCGTGCGGGCGGTGTTAGAGGGACGGCGTTGGATCCCTGAGGACCTGGATATCGCTACCGCTGCCCCTCCGGAGCGCGTCCACGCGTTGCTCCCCGAGTTCAAAGTGCTGGAAGTGGGGCGAGCCTACGGGGTGATGATTGTGGTGGCCCCCGGCGGGCAGCAGTACGAGGTAGCCACCTTCCGCACCGAATCCGCCTATGCCGACGGTCGTCACCCTCGGCAAGTGCGGTGGGGTACGCTGGAGGAAGACGTACGCCGGCGGGACTTCACCGTGAACGGGCTGGCCGCGACACGGGAGGGGGAAGTGCTCGACCTGGTTGGGGGCCTGGCTGATCTCAAGGCGGAAGTCATCCGTACTATCGGCCCGCCTGACGCCCGCTTTTCCGAGGACTGGCTGCGCCTGTTGCGCGCAGTTCGCTTTTCGTGTCAGCTTGGGTTCGCCTTGGCGGAGGAAACGGAGGCGGCCGTAAGACGGCAGGCCGAAGGGCTGGCCGGAGTCTCCTGGGAGCGGATTCGAGACGAACTCCTGCGGCTCCTGGCGAGTCCGAGGTCGGCCGGAGGTGTACGGCTCTTGCAGTCCACAGGGCTCCTTTGTCATACGCTACCCGAGGTGGCGGCCCTCGAGGGCGTTCCACAACCGGCGGAGTACCACCCGGAAGGCGATGTATTCGCCCACACCTGTGCCGCGCTGGCGGTGGCGGACGGGCTGTGGGATGAGCCGCTACTCAAGCTTGCAGTGATGCTCCACGACGTGGGGAAGCCCGTCTCCCTGGCCCATTGGGAAGGAGAACACATGAGCGGGCACTGTCAGGTGGGCGGGGAGCTCGCCGAGTGTGCTCTGCGCCGGCTGCGTCTCCCCACCCGCCAGGTGGCCTGGGTAGTGCGCTTGGTCCGGGAGCATATGCGGGCCGCGCGCCTGCAGGAGATGCGGCTGGGCAAACAGCTCCGTCTGCTGGGAGCGGAGGAGAGGGCGGGGGAGCCGCTTACGGAGCTTCCCCGGCGCTACCCTCTGTTCGCCGACCTCCTGCGGCTGATCATCTGCGACGCCGAAGGCTCGTCGCATAAGGCGTCCACCTGGCGTCCCCTCCTGGCTCACGTGGTCGCCCTCTTGCTTCACCTGGAACGGATACAGGGGCTGGAGCGGGCGCGAGAGCTGCTGCGGGGGGACGACCTCCTGGCCATGGGCGCCGCTCCCGGCCCCCAGCTTGGCAAGGTCCTGGAAGAGGTACACGAGCTGATCTTGGCCGGTACGATCACCTCGCGGAAGCAAGCACTACAAGAGGCCACCAGGCGCCTGGCAGGTCAAACGTAACGTCCGTTACGCCCCGGATGTCCCTTGCGCGGATCCCGGGCTCCCTGGTCCCGCGGGGGAGCCGCTCCTAGCCTTGGGGGTCATGGGAACTCTGAACCTGGGACCAAACATAGAGCTGGCGCTTGATGAGGTTATCGGGCAGTGTGTGGCCATCTTGGGGATCCGAGGGTCGGGCAAGTCCAACACCGCTGGCGTGATCTACGAGGAACTTCTTGCGGCCCGCTATCCCCTGTCCATCATCGACACAGATGGGGAGTACTTCGGGTTGAAGGAGAAATATGAGGTGTTGGTGGTGGGTGAGGGGGAGAACGTGGACATTGAGCTGGATGCTGAGTCTGCGGCCGGGGTCGCGGAAGTTTCCCTGCGGGAGGGCATCCCGGTGGTGGTGGACGTATCGGGCATGCTCTCCGAGGATCGGGAGTTGTTCGTGTTGGAGTACCTCTCGCGCCTGTGGTCGCTGGCCGGCAAGCTCCGCAAGCCATACATGATCGGGATCGAAGAGTGCCACGAGTTCATCCCCCAGGGCGTGCGCACGGAGCTCAAAGAGATGGTGGCCCGTATGGCTCTGCGGGGGCGCAAGCGGGGCCTGGGCGCGGTGGTCATCTCCCAGCGCTCGGCCAAGGTGGAAAAAGATGTGTTGACCCAGGCGGGGATGCTCTTCTTGCACCGCGTTGTCCACGAGGCCGACATGCGCGTGTACGGAGAGCTCTTGCCGTGGCGGAAAGGGGAAGTAAAAGGAGAGGTGGCCGCGCTGGGCGTGGGGGAATGTATCTTCTTGGCCGACCAGACGGTGCGCAAGGTGCAGATTAGGTTGCGCGATACGTTCCACGGTGGTTTTACACCCGCGTTCCAGCCTGTGGAAACCCCGAAGCTTCGTCAAGTGCGCGGGGAAATCCTGGCGGCGATCGAGCAGGCCAGAGCCCAGGTGGAGCCTTCCCCTGTGGTCGCCCGTGCGCGTGGGGAGGAGGAGACGGGCGGGGCGCGCCTTGCCCTTAGGGGGGCGCATGCGCGGCCGCACGCAAACCCTGCACCTTCTTCGCCCTCCCAAGGTGAGTCCCCGGACGATTGTGTTCCTGAGCAGACGGAGGAAGTGCCACCGCGTTGGGTGAGCCATGCCGAACCGGCGGAGGTGGATAACGCTTTGCCGGAGGTGGTCCTGCAGCAGGCCGAAAGATTGATAAGGCGCCTTTCCCGTCGTCCCTTGCACGAGAGGCGTATGCTGTCCTTCCTTGCCTCCCGGGAACCCCGAGCATACACCACCGGTGAGCTAGCCGCTTGGATCGACTGCGCCGAGGCGGTGTTGCTTGCCGAGCCCCCTGCGGAGCTTGTCGAGCTCGGCCTTGTATGTCGGGAGAGGTTCGCCCGGGGCATCACCTATCGTATAAGGCTTCGCCCCTATGTGAGCGAGGCGTTCTCCCCCTTCCGGAGCGAGCTGGGATCCGATGGGTTGCACCGGTTGGTGAACCACCTGCGGGGGGAGTTGCAGGAGCTCGATTAGAACGGTGACTGTCCCCATCATTGCCTAGCGGGGCGGTGCGTGCTATCATTAAAGGTTAGGAATTGATCGGAAAGGGGACGCTGTGGACGTTCGGATAGTCGAACGATATGTTGCGGACTCCGACGCCCTAAAGGAGTACGCCGAGAAGAAGGTTAATGGGCTGCCCCGATACTTCGACAAGATTCAAAGTGTGGATGTTGTCATGGAGGTGGAACGGGGGAGTCACCGGGTGGAAATGGTGGGGCACTTGGTGAACAAGAAGACGGTTAAGGCCGAGGCTGTCACTGATGACATGTATGCCTCTGTGGACCAGGCAGTGGAGAAGATCCAGCGCCAGCTGGTGAAGTACAAGGAACGCTTGCGTGTCGAGCGCAAAGGCGGTGATCGGGCGGAGGCCAAAGAGACGGCCGAACCCCGACCGCGTATCGTGACGGTGGACAGCTATATTCGCAAGCCGATGACCCCCGAAGAGGCGGTTATGGAGCTGGAGGATTCGGGGAAGGACTTTTTGGTTTTTTTCCACGAGCAGGACGACTATCCGGCCGTGGTATTCAGAAGAGGAGATGGGGAATACGGGCTTATACTTCCGCGGCGGCGTTGAGGTTGATTCACCGGGGAGGGGGGCGGTAATGCGGGCCCTCGTCCTTTACTCGGGGAGTATAGCCAGTGCTGCCGCTACACGGATGGTCGAGCTGTCGGACATGCTGGAACTGCGCCTCTTACATCTGCAGTCCCCCTTCTTCAGAGGATCGGACGAGGTGAGGGCGAAGGCAGCCTGCATGTTTCCCGATCTGCGTCTCAAGTGTCAGACGTTGAAGAGGGACTATCTGCGCATGACGCCCACTATGGAGGAGTTCCCGTTCCCCTGCGGTGTGTGCCGCCATGTGCTTTTGTCCAAGGCGGCG
>JAWOCQ010000096.1:0-10145 GCA_046483725.1 Candidatus Bipolaricaulota bacterium | reverse complement strand
CGCTGGGGAGCTCGTCGATCACCTCGACGCCGGTTGCCTCACTCGGTCCGAGGTTGGTCACCGTGACGGTGAACGTGACGTCCGTGCCTACATCCGGTGTCGGGTTATCTACCGTCTTGGAGAGCTCAAGGTCGGCCTGAGGGACAGGGTTGGTGGTAGCGCTGTCGGTGTTGTTCCCCGGCACAGGGTCGTTCTCGTCACCTGCGACAGTGGCCGTGTTCGTGTAATCGCCGGACGCAAGCACCGTGGCCGTGATGTCCAGCGTCGCCGTGGCGCCGTCAGCGAGACTTCCCACTTCCCAGACGCCGGTGCCGCTTGTGTACGTCCCTTGCGAAGCAATGGAGGAGACGTAGCTGTAACCGCTGGGGAGCTCGTCGATCACCTCGACGCCGGTTGCCTCACTCGGTCCGAGGTTGGTCACCGTGACGGTGAACGTGACGTCCGTGCCTACATCCGGTGTCGGGTTATCTACCGTCTTGGAGAGCTCGAGGTCGGCCGCGGCGAGCACCGTGGTCGAGGTGGACGCCGTATTGTTGCCGAGGTTCGGGTCGTTTAGTCCTGAGCTCACCGTGGCTGTGTTGGTTAAGGTGCCCGTGTAACCGGGATCCACGCGCACAGTCAAGGTCAGCGTTTCGCTATCTCCCACGAGAAGGTCCCCGATCCACCAGAATCCTGTGGAGGGATCGTAGGTGCCTGCGCTTGCTGAGGAGGAGTCGTAGCTTGTGTTCTCAGGGATGGTCTCACTCACCGTGACGTCGAACGTACTGGCCTCCGGCCCCAGGTTCTCCACGGTGATGGTGAACGTGAGCAGCTCGCCCGTGAGGACCGGATCGGGTTCAGCTTCCTTGTACACTGCGAGATCGGCAGTTGACGGAGTCAAGAACATGGTGAGCGGCCCTTCACACTTCGCTCTCCGATCTCGGCATTCGGGCGTGTCGGCACATGTCGTGGGGGTAGAGGCGAAGCTGATCACAAAGTCTTGCAACTGGACAACATCTTTGCACCGCCACTGGATCGTGGCCATAATCGCATCGAACGTTGCTCCGCCAGCTACGGTGTCCTCCAAACACAACGCGTACGATCCCTCATACGCTCCATTGGTGTACAAATCGAAGACTGACCAGACCGCATAGCGCGTCCCTTGGGAATTGTTGCGGATCGTCGCCCATATGTAGACAGTTTCTGGATCTCCCGCCGTGCAGAATCCCTCTCCGATGGGAGTTCCGCCCGCATCGCCGAGCCAGACATCATCGACCGCGATGTCCTGGGCTGGGCAGCCCCAGTTACACGACGGAAATTGGGCGCTTGCTGTCAATCCGAACAGGAGTATGGGGGCCAGAAGTAGCGCCACAGGTAGTAGCTTTCTTCCAAACGGTAATGCATGAGCAGGCACGGTCTCCTCCTTACGTTGCAAACAGCACTCAATCTCACCTGGCATTGTACCATGTCTTGACCATCCTGCACAGAATTGTGACATGCGAGGTGAGTATGAAGGAGAGTAGCCGGGGGGAATCGCACCCCCCGGCCCTCGCAGAACCCGGCGTGAACGTCTCCGCTCACCGGGCTCCCGCTGTCAAGCCATCAGGGTTGCACACCCGCCCGCCAGTGGGCAAAGAGGAGCGGATCGCGTCGCGCGACGCGCACCAGCCACTTCGCCGCTCTGGTGAGGTGACCACGCAGCCGCTTGTACTTCCGCATGGCCCAACGAACGAGGTACTCGTTGAGGCGTCTCAGGACGCGGAACAACTCGGACTTGTAGAAGCGCCCGTAGTAGTTGATCCACCCGCGCACGATGGGGTTGAACATCCGCGCCAGGTCCGTGAGGGTCTTGTCACTGCGGCAGTTGATCCGCCAGGAGCGTATCTCCCGCTCAATCGCCTTCTTGGCTCCGTCGCTGACCGCCGGAGAGAAGTTCACGAAGAAGTTCCCGTGCTCGCTCTTCGACCGCCGCGGCCGGAACGTGAACCCAAGGAAATCAAACCGCTCGTGCTTATACGAACCGGTGCGGTCTGTGTCCTTGCAGTACACGATGCGGGTCTTGTCCGGATGTAGCTCCAGTCCAACCTCCACCATCCTCTTGGCGATGGTGACCAGGACCTTTCGGGCCTGAGCCTCGCTCACACAGTGTACTACTGCATCATCTGCATAGCGCTCCAAGGGGACGGTCGGAAACTCCCGAACCATCCACAATGTTAAACGCATAGTGCAGGAACAGATTGGCCAACAGGGGCGAGATCGCCGATCCTTGCGGACTCCCACGATCCCGTCGCACAAGGGTACCATCCTCCCGCTGGAGCGGCGCCTTCAGCCACCGTTCCACGTAGAGGAGGATCCATCGCTGACTCGTGTGCTTCGATACCGCCCGGAAAACAAGCTCGTGATCTAGCGAGTCAAAGCACGCCCGGATGTCAAGATCAATCACCCAGTCACGCCTCCAACACCGCTGACGACATGCACCCACCGCATCCAGTGCGGATTTCCCAGGTCGGTACCCGTAGGAGTCGGGGTGGAACAACGGCTCCACCTCTGGTTCCAGGTACAGGCGCACGACCGTCTGGGCAATCCGGTCGGCCACAGTGGGCACACCTAGCGTTCTAACGCCGTTGCCCTCGTCCTTCGGTATCTCCACCTCACGCACCGGTGAAGGAGAGTAGCTCCCCGAGGACATCCGGTTCCAGAGCTTGTAGAGGTTCCCTTTCAGGTCCCGCTCGAACTCTGCAATCGACTCCTCGTCGACACCCGGCGCTCCCTGATTGGCCTTGACCCTCTTGTAGGCGTCCTAGACCACCCACTTGGAGCTCTCAAACGGCTTCCCCTTCGGCTTCGCCTCACTCATCCGGCTCCTCCTGATCATCACAGTTGACCGCCAAGCAAGTCCGGACAACTCGCCCCCTTCGCTCCACCACCGCCGGTCGATTGTGTCCAGAATCACATCGATTATGTCCCCGCGAGGCACGCTACCCTCAATACACGTCGCGTAAGGGACCTACGCACTCACGGTATGGTGCTAATGCTTCGCAAAGTACACTTTACTTCAATATCGTCCTCGTGCAATGGGCGGAATCGTAAGATTAAATCGGCATCGAATTTTTGTCTGCCTACAGGAAGCGGAGCGCAGACGATCCCGACCACAGGGCATACGACGGGCTAGCGACTGTGGTCAGGGGGTAGGGGAGAGGTACAGGAGCACAGCGAGGTAGTGGCTGACGCTCCCGCCGAGCACAAACAGGTGCCACACCGCGTGGTGGTACGGCCTACGCCACGAGTAGAACACAACCCCCACCGTGTACATGAGGCCCCCGACGGCTACGTACAGCAAGGCCTGGTGCGGCACGCGCAGCCAGAGCTCCCTCGCGGCGACCACGATCAGCCAGCCCATCAGCACATAGAAAGCCACCGACAGGCGTTTGAGCCGGCCCATGAACAGTACCTTGAACGCGACCCCAATGGCGGCCATGGACCAGATGGATGTGAGAAGCGCTGTCCCCAACCATCCACCCCACAGGGAGAGGAGAACAAACGGAGTATAGGTTCCCGCGATCAGGAGGAAGATGGAGCAGTGATCCGCGACACGCAGGGCTCTCTTCAGGCGGGAAGGGGAAACCGCATGGTATAGTGTGGACGCTGTGTGCAGAAGGACCAGCGTGGTTCCGTAAATGGAAAAGCTGGCCAGGTGCACGGCGCTGCCTTCCCTGGCAGCGCGAAAGAGAAGAATTCCGGTTCCCAGCAAGCTCAGCCCCGCTCCGATGCCGTGGGTGACGCTGTTTGCAATCTCCTCACCGCGAGTGAAGCGGGGCAGTTCGGCTGGCACTTCAGCCCGCCGGGCGCCCGCCGCGGTGACGGGGGCCGTGACCGCGGCGAAGCTGTACATACCCGGGACACGAGATCACGAGCGCCTTGCCGTCGGCCAGCGCGTTCGCTACCTTGCAGCGGCCGCTTGTCAACAGGCGCTGTACTGTTCCCCGCGAGACTCCCATTTCACGCCCTGCCTGTTGTTGGTCTAGCCCCTCCCCGTCGCAGAGGCGTAGGGTCTCCAACTCGTCTAGCCGGAGTTCCACCCTCTCCAGCTGCGCCATGGGAACCCCCGCTGGCTTGTACGCATCATGAGGTGGGGGTATCTGGTACCATCGCGGTTTTGGTGGTCTAGGCATGTACGGAGTATAGCCTGTGGCTGCGGCAATGACGATCCTCACAAGACCAGCCTCTACGGGGGTGGCGTGGCGAAAAAGCGGAACGCGAGCATGGTAGAACACTTGTGGTAAGCGGGCACAGTCAGGCGTAGAGCCTACAGCCGGATTTGGCTGTAGGCCCCGCGGGGGCTTAGAGTGTTGCGCAGAGGATGAGCCGCACAACGGGCGCGCTTACAGCGGGGCGGGGCAGCATCTGATTGCGAGGTGACGGCACATGAACAAGCGGATTCTACGGGTGGACATGAACAGTCTTACAGCGAAGTTCGAGGACGTAGCGCCTGAGTACGTATCCTTAGGTGGGCGGGGCTTGACATCGGCAATCGTTGCAGCAGAAGTCCCTCCCGACTGTCATCCTCTGGGGCCGAACAACAAGGTGGTATTCGCTCCAGGTATCGTGACCGGGACGAGCGCTCCATCTTCGGGCAGGCTCTCTGTAGGCGGTAAATCCCCGCTTACCGGGGGAATCAAAGAATCCAACGTGGGCACGCGGTTCGCCCAGACTCTAGCTCGCCTGGGCATTCAGGCTGTGATTGTCGAGGGGCAGAGCACAAGCGGCTGCAAGCTACTAAAGATCGACACCACCGGCGTGGAATTCGTCGACGCCGCCAAGTGGGCTGGCAAAGGACTCTATCAAGCCTATGAGGAACTCCACAACGAGTTTGGGGGAAATGTTGATATCTGCGGGGTAGGTGTTGTCTCTGAGATGTCAGCGAGCAACTCGGGCATTGTGTTCAACGACTTGGAGGGTCGCTCCACACGCTACGCGGGGAGAGGTGGACTGGGAGCGGTCACCGCCACCCGCGGAGTCAAGTTTATGTTGCTTGACGGAAGAGATGCCCCTCAGGTAGAGCTCAAAGACAAAGAGGCGTTCGACCGGGGGCGCCGGAAGCTGGTGGAAGGGCTCAAGGCCCACGATGTGACCAAGCCCGGCGGTGCACTGGCCAGCTATGGGACGGATGTGCTCATCAACATCTTGAACGAAGCAGGAGGGCTCCCTCCCCGCAACTTCTCCAGTGGCAAAGAGGACTTGGCGGACCTGGTATCCGGTGAGCGCAAGGCCGAGATCATCAAGGAACGTGGGGGGACCCGTCCCCACTCCTGTCATCCCGGATGCATCATCCAGTGCTCCGAGGTGTGGACCAAAGAAGGTGGCAAGGAGCCGGTAGGAGTCCTGGAGCATGAGAGCGTATGGGCCCTGGGCCCCAATTGTGGTATCTATGACCTCGACGTCATCGGCGAGCTCAACCGGGCATGCAATGACCTAGGACTGGACACCATCGAGATGGGCAATACTCTGGCCGTGGCCATGGAAGGCGGCATGCTCGGCTTCGGTGATGGGCAGGGCGCGTTGCAGCTCATGGAGGAGATCCGTAGAGGAACACCCAAGGGCAGAATGCTAATGCATGGAGCGAGGTTCATCGGTACTGCCCTGGGAGTAACTCGGGTTCCGGTGGTCAAAGGCCAGGCGATGCCTGCGTACGACCCTCGAGCGGTGAAGGGCATGGGGATCACGTATGCCACCACACCCATGGGCGCCGACCACACTGCCGGGTACACCGTCGCCCCAGAAATCATGGTTGTGGGAGGCAAGGCCGATCCCCTAGCCACAAACAAAGGAGAGATGTCCCAGAACCTCCAGCGGGCTACGGCGGTGATCGACAGCGCCGGGTACTGCTTGTTTACAGCGTTCGCCGTGCTCGACATTCCCGAGGCGCTGGAGGGGATGGTGGAAACCGTCAATGGTGTACTCGGTGCATCGCTCACCGTGGATGACATCGACCGCCTGGGCAAGGATATCCTTGATGTGGAACGCGAGTTCAACAAGAAGGCGGGCTTCACCAAGGCTGATGATCGCTTGCCGGAGTTTATGCGTATGGAGAAGCTTCCGCCGCACAATCATGTGTTCGACGTTCTCGAGGAGCAGTTGGACACAGTGTTTGATAATGAGTAAGCGGAGCGCACGAGCGTTGCCCCCTGCCCCAGGAAGCTGGTGAACGGACCTGAGGTCACAGTGCGGTTGTTTGCCAGCCTGCAGGAGCCGGTTGGAGCCGGATCGGTGACCGTGCAGGCAACCGATGTTGGCTCGATGGTAGAGGCCCTGGTGGGGCGGTACCCTGCTCTGGGGCCGGAGCTTGTGGATGAGTCGGGTGAGCTGCGTAGCACAATCAAGGTGATGGTGAATGGCCGCAATGTCGAGTTCCTCCAAGGCCTAGCCACACCGCTTACCAAGGACGACGCGGTCGCCGCGTTCCCCCTCGTTGCCGGCGGTTAATCCCTCCGGGAGACATTTTCTCCCTTGCGAGTACCAGAGCCCAGCATAGCACACAACAGCAATTGCCCGCTTGCTAGTTTACGGCCGCACCGTCATTGGGCCTTTACTCCCTCTAGCTCCAGCGAGTCCGCGAAGTGACAGGCGGAGAAGTGGAGGCTCCCTAGATCGCGGAACTCCGGCGCCTTCTCCGAACAGATCGGTTGAGCATACTGGCAGCGTGGGTGAAAGTAGCAGCCCTCTGGCGGATTAACCGGGCTGGGAACGTCCCCTTGTAGGAGGATGCGTTCAGCCTCGTAGTCCGGGTCGGGAACGGGGACTGCCGACAGCAAGGCCTCCGTATACGGATGCAGAGGCGTGGCATACATAACTTCTGTGGAGGCCAGCTCAACGACCTTCCCCAGGTACATCACCGCCAGTCTATCCGATATATGCTTCACCACGGAGAGGTCGTGAGCGATGAACAGGTAGGTCAACTCAAACTCGTCCTGCAGGTCTTCCAGCAAGTTAAGCACCTGCGCCTGGATGGAAACGTCCAGGGCCGAAACCGGCTCATCACAGATGATTAGCTGCGGATCCAGCGCCAGGGCGCGGGCGACGCCAATGCGTTGCCGTTGTCCCCCGGAGAACTCGTGCGGATAGCGGCGCATGTGCTCCCCTTTCAGCCCCACTGCCTGCAAGAGCTCCCGCACCCGGTTTTGCCTGTCTTGGCCCCGGGAGACGTGGTGCACGGTCAGCGCCTCTCCCACGATGTCTCCCACGGTCATGCGGGGGTTTAGTGAGGAGTAGGGGTCCTGGAAGATTACCTGCATCTCCCGCCGCAGAGATTTCATCTCCGCCTTGCTCAGCATAGCCACGTCCACAACGCGATTCATCCGCTTGGCACGGAACAGAACGCTCCCGCCGGTGGGCTCGATCAGCCGCAGGATGCTCCGCCCACAGGTGGTCTTTCCGCAACCCGATTCGCCTACGAGCCCCAGGGTCTCCCCATCGCGGACGAACAGGGACACGTCGTCCACCGCTTTAACCCAGCCCGCCACCCTGCGAAGCAAACCTTTCCGGACGGGGAAGTATTTCTTTAGCCCGGTTACCTGGAGTAGTACATCCTCGTTTAGCCTCAAAGTCGTCTCAGCCGGCATCTTCACCCCCCGCTGGGTACAGCCAACAGGCAACTGTATGATCTTGCGTCACCTGTTCAAGCGGCGGCATCTCCTGCTTACAGACATCCATCACATGCGGGCAGCGTGGGTTGAACGGGCAGCCCTGAGGTGTGTCCAAGGGATCGGGAACCACGCCCGTGATAGGGTCCAAACGCCTCTTCCTGCTGGCAAGCGACGGTATGGACTTTAATAGCCCTTGTGTGTAGGGGTGCTTGGCATCGTGGAACAAGCGGCCTACCTGCGCGTACTCCACCGCCTTCCCCAAATACATAACCACCACTTCCTGACATAGCTCAGCCACCACCCCTAAGTTATGGGTGATGAACATGATCGCGGTGTTGTACTGCTGCTGCAGCGCCCGCATTAGGTCAAGAACCTGTGCCTGGATGGTCACGTCGAGCGCCGTGGTGGGCTCATCGGCGATCAGCAAGGCCGGATTGCAGGAAAGAGCCATGGCGATCATCGCCCGCTGGCGCATACCCCCCGATAGCTGATGTGGGTACTCGTTCACCCTCTGCTCAGGAAGCGGTATTCCCACCTGGCGCAGCAGCTCGACGGCGTTCCTCTTAGCCTGTTGCTTGGAAACCCGCTGATGTAGCCTGATGGCCTCCATAATCTGGTAGCCGATGGTGAACACAGGGTTCAACGAGGTCATGGGCTCCTGGAAGATCATCGCCATCTCTTTGCCGCGGATCGACCGGTACCTCCTGCCCCGCGGGTTGAGCTTTGTCAGGTCCACATCGGTGCCGTTACGTTGGAAATGGATCGAGCCACTGGCCAGCCTGCCGGGCGGCATGGGAACGAGGCCCATAATGGTGAGCGCCGTGACGCTTTTCCCGCAGCCCGACTCGCCCACTACCCCTAGAGTCCGTTGAAGGTCTATGGAGAAATCGACCCCGTCGACAGCCTTCACCACACCCCTCTCGGTGTGGAAGTACGTACGCAGATCGCTGATATCAATCAGTGACATTGCATACCCCCGTTATCCTAACGCACCATGTGCGACCGCCGCGTATTATACCTTACTGCCGCAAGATCGTCCTTCTCTGCGCACCTAGCACCCTGTTGAACAACTCCCTGCGTAGTTGCAGCCTCTCTAGCTTTTTTGTCCGCCTTCTCATGCGCGGTGTCTATGGGGCTCGACGCATTTGCTATTTGTTGCCGGGCGGGCGTTAAGCTAGGGGAAGCGTGATCTGGGACGAGCGCAAGGCCTGTGCGATTAGTACATGGCTAGGTGAGGCGAGATACCAGCAGGGCAACGATCACCAGGGCCACGATGACGATAATTGGCAAGGCCCTCATCGGGAAGCCTCGGAGCTGGGAGTTTTCCCTTTGCTTGTCGGAGGGCTTGCGTCTTTGAGGATAGCGCAGTTCCAGGCGACGGGCCTTCTTCAGATAACGCACCGATTCGCTCACGCGACCCTGTTTCCGGTACACGACTCCTAGGTTGTTGTAAGCGGAGGCGTACTGGGGATCCTCGTCGATGGCGCGCTTGTAGGTGTATTCCGCTCGAGAGAGATCCCCGCTGTCAAAGTATATGTTCCCCAGGCGGAAGTAGACCAGCGGCTTCTCCAGGCCGTACTTCAGGGCCTCCACCAGGATGTCTATCCCCTCCCGATAGCGTTTCTCACGTCGCAGGCGTTCTACCTGCTCCAGGGCTCGCTCACAGAGCTCCCGACGCTCGGTTTCCGTGAGCTCCCCCGGTTCCGGAAGCGGGGGAACAAGATCCTCTCGGCCACCGCTCCCATACCTCAACTCGCCACCAACATTCAACACCTGAAGAAACCCCTTACTGTCCTGCTCCAAAGCCTATTCGCTGCCACGACAGCTTAACATACCCTCGCCCATGGCGACCAACGAAGAGTAGCGTACCTGGTTTATTTCCTGGTTGGCGGAGCAACACACTTGGCGCCTATCCCTAAGAAAGAGAGGATGCCATTGAACTGTTTGGTGAAGCGGCGTTGTCAGGGTGTGGACCGTGCACGGTGCCTCTTTGGGGATAGCCCCACTGACAGGATGAACACTGCCGCTGCGCACACGGCGATTGAAGAGCCGATGGGAAGATCGGCCCCCAGCGAAACGCCGAATCCCCCTATAGCGGCCAGTGCTCCCAGAAGAGGGCCAACGAGGAATGCCTTCTTCACGTCGTACACCCACTGGAAGGCGCTGGACGCGGGCAGCACCGTAAGCGCGTAGATCAAGAGCCCACCCGTTATGCGAAGGGAAATGGAAACGACAACGGCCGTCATCGCCAGCACCGTATAGAAGTACCACCGTGTGGCGAGCCCTGAGGCCTGGGCCAGCTTGCGATCGAGCAGCAAGGCGAAGAAACCCTTGCCCCAACCCAACATGAGCAGGATCAACCCCAAGGCGACCGCGGCGAGCGTCCATACTTGCTCCATGGTGATCCCCAGAACGCTTCCCCAGAGAAGAGTCAGCGCCCCACCGGCAGCCCCGCCGGGGGCTTGGTGGACGAATATCAGCCCCAGGGCCATGGACACGGGGAAAAGTACTCCAAGGACGGTG
>JAWOCQ010000086.1:0-5030 GCA_046483725.1 Candidatus Bipolaricaulota bacterium | reverse complement strand
ATGACGCTGGAGACGAAAGCCCGAGTCCTCAAGGCGATCGAGGAGCTGGACTACACTCCGGTCAAGGCAGCCCGCGTTTTGCGACGCCAACGTACCCAGCTGATCGGGGTGCTGCTTCCGGACATCTCCAACCCGTTTTTCTCGCTGATGGCCCGGGGAGTGGAGGGTGCTGCCTTCGAAGAAGGGTATTCGACGCTTATCTGTGATTCAAACCACTCGGTGGAGAAAGAAGCGCGCTATCTGGAGTTACTGCTTGCCGAAGGGGTGGAAGGTGTGGTGTTTGTGCCAGTGGGCCGACCGGACAGAGCGCGCATTGAAAGACTGCTCAAACGGGGTATACGCATTGTGGCAGCTGACCGGCGAGCGGAGGGATTGCCTTCCGTTCAAGCGGACAACATAGGAGGGAGTAGGGCGGTCACTCGGCATGTCCTGCACCTTGGTTACGGCAGGATTGCGTACATCGCAGGCCCGCCCGGAGTGAGCACGGCTGATGACAGGCTCAGAGGGTTCTCGGAGGTTATGGCCTCAGCCGGCCTGGAAGCGGTGGCCACTCTGCGAGGGGATTACACGTACGAGAGTGGATACGAACTCGGCCTGCAGGTCCTGCGAGATGATGAGGCCGTAGACGCGATATTGTGCGGCAATGATCTGATGGCAATAGGGGCGCTCCAGGCGGCGCGGATTGCCGGTCGGCTGGTGCCCTCTTCCCTCGGGGTGGCAGGATTTGACCACATACCCCTGTTTGGCCTCCTCCAGCCGGCGCTGACCACTGTGGAGACGCCTGTGAAGCGGCTGGGGCAGGTGGCCGCGGAGAGCCTCCTTCGGGGAGCAGAAGGAGGGAAGACCCTGCCGGTTAGCGTCGTGAAGGGGAATACGTGTGTGGAAAGGAGGTGACAGCAGCGGGGCAAACAAACCGTGGCGTGAGCTGAAGGACGAGTCTTTAGGAGGTGCTTTTGATAATGAATCGTAGGTGGTTTGTTTCGGTATTGGTGTTGGCGTTCTTGGCGTGCCCGTTTGTGGCTCTCCCCGCCAGCGCGGACTCGGATGGCATAGATCTGGCGCTGGTTATGACGCCCCCGGGGAAAGCCGACATGAGCTGGTTCTTCGTTCACTGGATCGGAGTCGAGCGGGCACAGGAGCTGGGCGTGGTGGACAGCTACACGGAGCTTGTAACCACTGAAGCCGCCGTCTATGGCGACTTGACAATGCTGGCGGAGTCCAGAGCCTATGACCTCATCGTTGTAGTGTCCTGGGAGTTTGTGCCTGCTCTGAACGAGGTGGCTGAAGACTATCCCGAACAGAACTTCTTGATGTCCGATGTGCGGGCGGATCCGGATCTAGAGAACGTACTGAGCGTTCTGTATCAGCAAGAGCAACCGAGTGCGCTGGTGGGTGCGCTTGCGGCGTTGCTTGCTGCGCATTATGACTACCCGTCGGTGGGACTCGTTCTCGGGATCGAGGGTCCGGTGCTTCAGGAATTCGAAATGGGATACAAGTTTGGGGTGAACTGGGCAATCGACTGGATCCACGATAACCGTCCCGAACTCGCCGATCGGGCCATAGTGGAGAAGGCGAGAGAAGAAAGAGTACTCTGGTCCTACACCGGGGCGTTTAACGATCCGGCCCGGGGGCGGGCGGCCACCGAGGCCCAGCTGGCGATGGATGCTGGGGCTGTGTACCAGGTGGCTGGCGCGACGGGACTGGGAGTGCTCGGGTATATCGCTGACTATCACGATGAGCACGGACTTGAACCCGGTGATCCCCCGTTTGCGATCGGCGTTGATATCCCCCAGGAGTGGATGGAGCCCCATATCGTGCCGGCAAGCGCGCTGAAGCGAGCTGACGTCGGCGTGCTTAAGGCTGCTGAGCTGGTACATGCCGGGGAGTTCAGGGACCGGATCGCGGATGATCCCGAGCTGTGGCTGAACCTCGCCAACGAGGGCACCTGGATGAGCTGTGAGAAGACGGTAGCCGAGTTCATAGACTACGCTTTAGCACTGGGTATGTTGGACGAGGAGGAAGTTGACACAATAACGGACACGTGGAAGACTGTGCGGGAGTCCCAGCCCGCATGGATTTGGGAAGCGGTCGAGGAACTGCAACAGGACGTCATCGATGGGGAAGTCGAAGTTCCACGCCCCTTTGGGGATCCGGAACAGTGGGACATTGACGAACTACGTGACAAGTACGGCTAGCGGAACACGAGGGCTGGGGAGCACTGACCTAGTGTCAGTGCTCCCTGGCGTTTACCGCATGTCTTGGAGCGTGCGCTGACGTTGGTATGGTGGCAGATGAGGTCTAGCCGTTTGCTTGCAGGTGCGATGCCAGCGGTGGCCTCTCTTGGAGCACTAGTGCTGGGTTTGGTTGCGGCCATGGTCATGCTGTGGGCCGGGGGATACGACGCGGGCGCTGTATTGGGAGGATCGCTCTCCCAGGCGTTGTTTACCCAGCGAGGCGTCATGAGCACCCTGGGTGCAGCCACTCCGTTGCTCCTCACCGCAATCACTTGGGCTGTCGGCATCCGGAGTGGTGTGTTCAACATAGGTGCGGAGGGGACGCTGATGGTCGCGGCGGCGGCTACCATTGCTGCTGGTGGTCTGCTCCGTTTGCCGCCGGGGATACATCATCTGATAGCCCTATTGGCCGCGATTGCGGCCGGGGTCTTGTGGAATGTGCCAATTGCGTATGCAAAAGTGAAGCGCAATGTCCACGAGGTTGTCTCCACGATCATGGCCAATTGGATAGCTTTGTACCTGACCGGCTTCCTCGTGGTGTGGCTTCTCCGCGATCCAGCGGGCGTCTGGTCAGTGAGCATGGCACCGACTGCCCGGTTTCAGGCCCTGGTGAGAGGCACCACGCTGACCGGAGTATTGTTTATAGCTATTGCTGTGGCCCTGGTCGCCTATGTGCTCCTGTGGCACACGAAGACGGGGCAGCACATACGTGCCACGGGCTTTGGATGGGATGTCGCGCGGAACTGCGGTATCCGGGTGGAGCGGGCCCTGACATTGGGCTTTCTCATCGGGGGAGGAGCTGCGGGAGTTGCCGGTTATGCGCTGACTGCGGGGCTGCCTCCCACTTGGGCGATATCCGATAAGCTAGGTGCGCTAATGGGATATGGGTTCACCGGCATTGCCGTGGCCGCAGTGGGCGGAAATCACCCGCTGGGAGTGATTGTGGCTGCCATGCTCATTGGCGCGCTTACCACGGCAGGGCGCTTCATGCAGATGTTCTTTGGTGTTCCCCCCGAGATCACCGAGGTGGTAGTAGGTATGATCGTTCTCTTGCTTGCCTTGCCCGCCTTTTCCGGCGCCTTACGCAGGCACATGGAGAGGAAGGCAAGGGGGTCGTCATGAGCGGAGTCCGAAACCTGTGGCGGAACGAGCGCGCGGTGGCAGGCCTGGTCATCTTGCTCATCTTCGTCCTGGCCATACCCTTTGTGGGCGGAGAGTATGTGCTCCAGCTCATGCTGATCGGCTTCGCCGCCATGGTCCCCATCGGCCTTGCCGCCGGCGGAGAACTGGTGAACGAGCGGGCAGGCCTATTCAACATCGGAATAGAGGGCATTATGCTGCTGTCGGCGCTCGGATCGGCCTATGCCGCTGGCATGGCCGGCACCTGGTGGTTAGGGCTCATTGTGGGCGCCGGCGTGGGCACAGTTCTCGGTCTTCTGTTTGGTTTGCTGGCCACGTATGGCAAGGTGAACCAGATAATTGCTGGGGTCGGGATTAACATGATTGCCCTCGGAGCCGTGGGGTACTGGCTGGTTGCGGTATGGGGAACGCCGGGCTTTCACGTGGTACCCCGGGCCCTCAGGCTTCCGCGCATCTCCACACCGGCATTTTCCTTTTCCCCGTTCATCGTTTTCGCCGTGCTTGCCCCATTGGTTGTCGATTTCGTGCTTAGGCGGTCGCGATTCGGTCTTCGGGCGAAAGCTGCCGGGTACAACCCGTTCGTCACCGATGTAAGCGGCATAGATGTTTTCAAGCTGAGGACTGCTGCCTGTGCCTTTGGCGGGGCGATGGCGGGCCTGGCAGGAAGCTACATGACAATAGACTGGCTGGGAATAGTGTCCTACGACGTGGTTGCGGGACGGGGCTTCATAGCGATTGCCTGCGTGGTGTTTGGAGGACTGGATCCCATACTCACACTTCAGGCCGCGTATTTGTTTGGGCTGCTCAGCGCCCTCAGCATGTGGATGCAGAACATCCCGTGGGCGGCCCCATTGATGAGGTCTGGGGGCAACTACCTCTTTTTGATGTTGCCCTACCTAAGCGTGATCGCCATTCTGCTTGCCTTCCCCAGGAGGGAGGCGCTCTCGAAAATGATCGGAGTTCCATATCGAAGGGAGTAAGGGGGAGCCCATGAACGAGGCGCCAACACATGTCGAGATGCACGGCATAAGAAAGGCGTTCGGCACAGTGGAGGCCCTAAGGGGGGTGGATTTCACTGTCCAGGAAGGGGAAGTGGTCGGGTTAGTGGGGGACAATGGCGCCGGAAAGTCCACCCTCATCAAGGCCTTGGCGGGAATCTACAAACCGGATGCCGGGGAGATCTTCTATCGGGGAAACAAGGTGACGTTCTCTGCGCCGGCCGACGCGCAGGAGCTGGGTATTGCCGCTGTCCATCAGGCGGGCAGCTCCATCGACGAGATGGCTGTCTGGGAGAACTTCTTCCTTGGGCGGGAGATCACCCGCGGATTGGGTCCTCTGAGCATCTTGGACAAGCGGCGCATGAAGCAGACCACTTGGGACACGCTTGGCAGAGTGGGGATCGAGCTGGACTCGGTTGACAGACCCATAGGTACGCTCTCGGGCGGTCAGCGGCAGGCGGTGGTGATAGGGCGAGCAATACACTTCGGCGGCGCTCTCCTGGTGCTCGATGAGCCCACCGCCGCTCTATCCATTAAAGAGACCGACGAAGTCCTCAAGTACATTCGCCAAGTGAAGGAGCTGGGCCGTTCGGTCATCCTCATCTCGCATTTCATCCGGCACGTCTACCCAGCGGCCGACCGCTTTGTCATATTGGAA
>JAWOCQ010000077.1:0-9615 GCA_046483725.1 Candidatus Bipolaricaulota bacterium | reverse complement strand
CTACAGTATGTCTTCGATGTCGAATTCGGTGGGCATACGGGGATGGGTGCCGCGGGAGCGGATGATCCCGCGCTCGTCGATGAGCACCCCATGGGGGACATAGGGCATCCCGTAGAGGTCGATCACGTCCATGGCCGCCTCGTATGAACCCCACAGGTTGACCGGCCCGGCGGGGACGTTCTCCTCCAGGTACTCCCGCAGGGTGTCCTCGTCGTGGTCGAGCGATACAGTCACCAGCTCCAACCCTTGATCCTCGTAGAGCTGGAAGAGCTCGATTACATCGGGGAACACAACCCGGCAGTCCGGGCAGTTGGTCTGCCAAAAATAAAGCAGGACGGGCCGTCCACGGAGGTCGGACAGGGTAAACGGGTTTCCCTCCATGTCCTCCAGGGTGAAGTCGGGGGCCAGCTTGCCCTCCTCTGGCCCCATCGGGGGCAGCGGCTCGGCGAGCCCCAGCCACAGGCCGACCGCCAGCGCAGCGGCCAGGACGATCCCGCCACCGATCCCGACAAGGAGCTTGCGGCTGGCTCTTGCCGTGTGCCTTTTCTTCCCCTGCTTTTTCATCTCCGCCGCCAGGATGATAAGGGGACAGTCCCCAGGCTGCGAAGCTCCCTCGCAGAACTGAGCCGGGAGCTATGGTTCGCCGAGCGGCTGGCGCTGGGCAACCTGGGGGTTTCGGTTCGCATCCGACGGTGGGGGAAGGAAGGTGTGTGTGCGATGACGTGCAAGGGGAAGCCGTAAGGCTCCGGCCTCCCCCTGCACATGCCCAAATCTGCCCTGAGCGCGTCGACCTTGCTGGTCCACATCACATCTTCACCTGGTACCAGGGCGTGGACCCAGGCGCTCGGTGACCAAGTGTTACACAGGGCCGGATCGCCGGCTTCGATGTGTGACAGCGCCTCGGCGAAGTTGGCCGGGTAATCCGCTGTGTGGTGGGTAAAGGTGTCGTGCAGCTTGAACCTATCGAGCATCGCCTCGATAGCCTCGTGGCAGCGGTGTGATGGCAACATCCTGTGGCCCAAGGTCCATCCGCTATTTCAACGGGCTGGGCGAGGATCGCCGCTATCAGGACCTTCTCACCCGCATGGGCCTCGCCCTCTAGTCCTCCTCCGCCTTCGGCGTGGGTTCCTCAGTGAGCGGCAGCGACCACAGTTGTACCCCATCCGGTACGTTCCACAGGCGGATACGGCCGTCGTTGTCGCCGGTGGCCAGCCGTTGCCCATCGGGGGCGTAGGCGACGGACACGACCGGGTCATCGTGCTCCAAGCGCCTGCTCTCATCGCCGCCCGGGATTAGCCATACGCGCGCAGTCGAGTCACGCGAGGCGCTGGCCAGCCGGGCCCCATCGTCGCGGAACGCAAGGTCGGCCACCGGCCCGCCGTGCGTCATATCCTCCGCGATCTCATCGGTGTCAAGGTCCCACAGGCGTACCCTGGCGTCCTCGCTCCCTGAAGCCAAGTATGTCCCATCGGGGCTGAACGCGAGGGCGTTTACCGTGCCAGCGTCCTCGGTCACCCGGCGTACCTCCTCGCCGGTGTCGGCGTCCCAGATCCGAATCACCCCGTCACCTGTCCCGGTGGCTATGTGCTCTCGGTCAGGAGCGTAGGCCAACGCGCGGACCCGTCGGTTGTGCTCGAGGACGAACAACTCTTCCCCGGTGGTAGTGTCCCACACCCGGGCTGTCTCGTCCCAGGAGCCTGATGCAATCTTGCTGCCGTCGTAGTTGAACGCTACGGCGCGCACGGAGCCAGTGTGGCCGTCGAACACGCGCTCCTGGCCTTGCTGGTCCACATCCCACAGCCGGACGGTGTTGTCGGCCGAGCCGGAGACCAGGTAGCGCCCGCCGGGGTGAAACGCCACCGACCACACGTAGTGCTCGTGCCCGGTAAGTGTGCCCACACGGCGCTCGGCATCCACGTCCCACAGGCGGATGTCACCATCCCACGCCCCCGAGGCGAGGAGTTCGCCGTTGGGACTGAAGTCCAACGAGTGCACCTCTTCCGGATGTCCCGGAGGAGTAAACAACAGCCCACAACCCGCCAGAAAAGTCGCCGCACCGACCAACACCGCTGCCTTGAGCCACCGCGCCTTCATCCCCGCTCACCTCCGCGGTCAAGCATACATCCTGCGGAGGTCGGTTGGCCATCACGCACTCCCCTTGTTCTCGGGAATCGGATTGCTGCTCCCGCCAGTCTCGGCTATGGTACTTCCGGGAATGGCATTGTCGCTTTGCAAACCGCGGTTCGAGCGTGCTCGCCTCTACCAGCACTGGCCGCTGGCAGGACGACTCGGGGCATTGCTTTGCTGTCGGGAGTTCTCAAGAGCAGTGTCTGTGGAGTGGGGCGCGACGAACCGTGTGCTGGCTTGATCAACTGCGCCAAGAGAGGCTGGAGGGCTTGAGGCCCAAGGAAGAAGAGTTGCATTGGTCGTAATCCTGACCACCCGTGTTCCCCTTGCCGGTGACATAGCCGGTGAACACGCCAACTCTGTCGATGCATGGACCCTCCCACAGGGCAACGCCGTAGCGCTCGTTGTCCTGGATCGTGGCCTGGGCTGAGCCCCAAATGATAATACCATGCTGCTCATTCCCGGAGCGACTTCCATGGATTAGTCTTCATCGGGGACAGGCCCCGCCAACGTCCCAGGCAAGCTGGACATCGTTTCAGGGCCGTCTCCGGTGGGATCATCCACAGCGACACCTGACAGGCCTGATGTATCACTGGTCACAGCCTGAACTTGAATGCAAATCTTTCGCCCGCACCGGCAACGGGCCTACGCTGAATGTTGCCCTCAGCCCCGTTACATAAGCGAACGGGAATTCGACGAACACGTCGGCAAACGCCCGTTTCATGCTGCGCCACCCTAACATATTCCTGTGCTACGGGTGAAGAGGAGCGAAGTGGCGTTGCCATGCTGCTTTCTTCTTCTAGGACGGCGGAAGCTAGATCTCTATCAGCAATATGCAGTCTCAACGGATGCGGAACGAACGGCGGAGATGAAGGGCGTCGCTACGCCTCAAGGACGCTTCGGCGGGACACGCCCCGACAAACGTATAGAGGCTTGCTGCCGAAGTATAGCGTTTATGTTATACTTTGGAAATGACATGGGAAGAGTTCCTGCGGCGCTTCGGCAACTGCCCGGTGATTGAGCCGGCCATGGTCTACGCCGGGCAGTCACATCCGCATGCACTGCAGGTGCAACTCAGCCGGTGGGTGCGCGCCGGACGGCTGCTGAAGCTGGCCCGTGGCAAGTACATGTTGGCAGAGCCGTACCGCAAGGCCGATCCGCCTCTGGAGCACGTGGCTAATGCCCTCGTCTATCCATCATACGTGAGCTTGGAACGAGCACTGAGCTGGCACAGGATGATCCCCGAAGCTGTCCCCGTTGTCACTTCGGTTACCCCCGCCAAGGCCAGGTGGTACGAGACTCCGGTGGGCAGCTTCTCCTTCCGGCATATCCACCCCCGTCTGTTCTGGGGCTACGAGGCGGAACACCAAGGGGGGTTCAGCTGCGTCGTTGCCCTGCCGGAAAAGGCATTGTTAGACTTGGCGCACCTGTGGCGGGGGAAAATCACGGAGAGCACAATCAAGGAGCTGCGACTGCAGAACCTGGAAATTGTCTACCCCGAGAGGCTGGACCGCTTTGCCCAACGCATAGGGGGCAGCAAGGTAAAACAGGCGGCAGCTTGGGTGCTGGCGGAGCGCGAGAGGATGGCCCGGGAGTACGAGCGGCTATGAAGGAACGTGCGCTCCAGCTGGCCAGACAAACCCCGCGACGCGACCGGCTGAAC
Source organism: Candidatus Bipolaricaulota bacterium (assembly GCA_046483725.1). Taxonomy (GTDB): domain Bacteria; phylum Bipolaricaulota; class Bipolaricaulia; order Bipolaricaulales; family Bipolaricaulaceae; genus T3SED10-47. The sequence continues at coordinate 5,825 of JAWOCQ010000077.1, read as the reverse complement.
GTGCTACGGGAGTATTTGCAGGCACACCTCCTTTTCTCCCTGCAGTCGGCCAGGGCCTTCGAACAGCTGGCCTTCGTAGGAGGGTCAGCCCTGCGCTTTTTGCATGGGCTGCGCCGCTTCTCGGAAGACTTGGATTTCTCGCTGGAGCACCCTTCGCAGTACGACCTGCATCGCCTTGCCCGCCGCATAGAACGGGACCTATCCATGGCCGGGTTCGACGTTGGTCTGCACCTGCGGGAGAGAACCGCCGTACACACAGTCTCTGTGCGCGTGGGGGAGATCCTCCATGAGGCGGAGCTGACCTCACACAAAGCCCAGAAGCTGGCAATCAGGCTGGAAGTGGACACCAATCCTCCAGCAGGCGCCAGTACAGAGACCACCCTGGTGAACCGCCACTTCCTGCTAGCTCTGGTGCATCATGACCTTTCTTCGCTGATGGCGGGGAAGGTCCACGCGGTCCTCAGCCGGCCGCACATCAAGGGGAGGGATATCTATGATCTTCTGTGGTACCTCTCGCGCAGGGAGCCGGTGAGACCCAACATCTCCCTGTTGCGCAACGCGCTAGCTCAGACGGGGTGGACAGGGGACGACGTATCAGAGGCAAGCTGGACGCAGTTGGTCGCCGACAGACTACGCGATGCCAACTTCCGCCGCATCTCCGAGGACGTGGCGCCACTCCTGGAGAGCCCCGAGGAGCGCGCCGTGTTGAGGCGTGAGGTGGTGCTGACAGCATTGAGCAAGGCATACGATCCGGAAGCGTAGCAGCCTATCTGCTTAGGGGGACAGTCCCCTTACATACCAGACCCGACAACTCCAGAGGGATAGATCCTCCGAAAAGGAGCCAGTCGAGCCCTCCGAACAGGGCAATGGGGCCAAAGCCGAACTCCGAACCGCCTGTCACATCGAGGCCGATGTGGATCCTCCGCCAGTGGCTCGCTGGGAAGGTCATGTAGGTCAGCGTGTCTTCACCGGCCTCCTTGGCATCAAGCCACACGTACGGGTACTCCCCTTCTAGCGGCCGGTTGCGGAACCGCTCCATCTTCTCATCGAGCTCCGCACACATCCGCTTTAGCGTGGTGAGCGGGGTGGAACCCAAGTTCTGACTCAGCACAGCTGCTCCCCTTATACTCTCAGGGCCATGACGACTCCGGCGATCAAGGTGGAGGGGTTGAGCTACGCCTACGGCCACATCCAGGCGGTCAAGGGGATCAGCTTTGAGGTGCAGCCCGGGGAGATCCTCGGTTTTCTGGGCCCAAACGGGGCGGGAAAGTCGACCACGATCAAGATCCTAACCGGGCAGCTGCCGCCCCAGGGCGGCGGGGCGGAGATCCTGGGACGGGAGGTCGGCCGGGGCGACCCGGAGCTCCAGGCGCAGATCGGCGTCTGTTTCGAGGAGAAGAACCTGTACCTGAACATGTCCGCCCTGGAGAACCTGGACTTTTTCGCCTCGCTGTTTGGGATCAAAGAGCCGCACTCGCTGGAGGCCCTGCAGCGGGTGGGCCTGGCCGACCGGGCGAAGGACCGCGTGCACAGCTACTCAAAAGGTATGCGCCAGCGCCTGATGATCTCCCGGGCGTTCATCAACAGCCCGCGCGTCTTGTTCCTCGATGAGCCCACGGCCGGGCTCGATCCGGTGACTGCAGCGGAGATCCGGAAAACGATCAAACAAGAGGCCGAGCGCGGTGCGGCTGTCCTGCTCACCACGCACGACATGTTCGAGGCCGACGAGCTCTCCGACCGCGTCGCCTTCATCAACGAGGGGGAGATCATGGCCCTGGACACCGCGGAGAACCTGAAGCTCAAGTACGGGGAGCGCTCGGTGCGGGTGCGCCTGCGCGAGGGGAACGGGGTGCGCGAGGAGCGGATCGCGCTTTCCGAGGACGGCGCCTCGGCGCGCCTGGCTGAGCTGGCGGCCTCGCCGGGCCTTATGACCATCCACACCGAAGAGGCGACCCTGGAGGCGATCTTCATCCAGCTCACCGGCAGGGGGCTCGCCGGATGAGCCGCTCCGTTTCCCGCGGGGCAATCGTCGCCGCGCTCACAAAGCGGGAGCTCCGCGCCTACTCCCGGGACAAGCTGTACCTCTTTTTGACGGGGCTGACGCTCGTGTTTGTGGTGGGGATCTTCTGGATCGCCCCCGGTGAGGTGGACGAGGAACTCACCCTCGCGATCAGCCCCCCGCTGGGGACGCTCCTCGCCGAAGGGGCGGAGGCGCTTGGGGAGATGGGCGTTCCCGAGGAGGAGCTCGGCCAGCTCGCCGCGGCCGCCGGCCCCTGGGAGGAGGAAGGCCTGCGCATCGTGGAGATGGAAAGCCAGGCCGACCTCTTGGCCGTGCTCCACGGGGAGCTGGAGGCGTGGAGGAGGGAGGACGGGACGGCCGTCCTCCGCGAAAGAGAAGCCACAGATGCCCCGCCGGCGGGCGCCGAGCGGGTGCACTTGGAGATGGGAATCGCCTTCCCGGCAGGATTCGTCGCCGACCTTGCCTCCGGTGCTGTGGAAGCTGCGGTCACGGTGTACTCCCATGCAACTGTCCCCGCGGAGATCCGCGGTGCGCTCAGGAGCTTCGTGCGTGAGGCCGCCTACCAGCTCTCCGGACGGGAGCTCCCGGTAAGGCTGCCCGACGAGGAAACAATTGTCCTCGGGCCTGACCGCGCGGGCGACCAAATCCCCTTGCGCGAGAAGCTGATCCCGATGATCGCGTTCATGATCCTGCTTCTGGAGACATTTTCCCTGGGCTCGCTCATCTCCACGGAGGTGCTGCAGCGGACGGTGACCGCGGTGCTCGTCACCCCGGCTCGCGTGGGCGACTTTCTGCTTTCCAAGACGCTCTTCGGCACGGGGCTGGCCCTCGGGCAGGGGGTGCTCGTTCTGGCGCTGGTGGGCGCGTTCACCGGGCACAACTGGCTTGTGTTGCTCGTGACCATACTCATCGGGGCGCTGATGTTCACCGGGGTGGCGATGGTGGTGGGAGCGGCGGGCAAGGACTTCATCGGCCAGCTGTTCTACTCGATGCTGATCACCGTGCCCCTTATGATCCCTGCGTTCACCGTGCTGTTCCCCGGCTCCACGGCGGCATGGGTGCGGGTCATCCCCACCTACCCTGTTCTCGATGCGCTGCTGGGGGCGACGGTGTACGGGGCGAGCTGGGGCGCCCTGTGGCCCTCGTTTGCCATCGGGGCCGGGTGGTGCGTCGCCCTGTACGGCGCGGGGCTCCTCGCGCTCCGAAGGAAGGTGGTGTCCCTGTGAGCCTGGCCCGGGTGTGGAAGGTGCTGCGCAAGGACCTCGCCCTCGGTCCGCGCTCGCCCTTCTTTTTGTACACGATCATCCTCCCCTTGGCCCTGACGGTGCTCTTCCAGTTCGCCTTCGGCGCCCTGTTCGCCCCCGCGCCGCGGCTGGCGCTCGTCGACGAGGGCGCCTCGGCGCTCACGGCGACGCTCACCGAGGTAGAGGGAATCGAGCTCACCCTGCTCGACGACGCCGATGCGCTCAGGCGGCGTGTAGAGGACAACGACTTCGACGCCGGGCTCGTCCTTGCCCGGGGGTTCGACGAGGCCGTGCGGGGCGCGGAGAGGCCGCCGCTACCTCTTTTTGTCGGTGGGGAGAGCCACGCCTCCAATCGCTTCATCCTGCAGGCGACGGTCGTCGACGCCCTGCGTGAGCTCGCGGGGAACGCCGCCCCGGCCGAGGTAGAGCTCGTGACCTTCGGGGAGGAGGGGTTGCCCCTCTCCTTGCGGCTCGTACCGGTGATCGTGTTCTATGCCCTGGTAATGGCCGGCATCTTCGTCCCCGGCTCCAGCCTGGTGGAGGAAAAGGAGCAGGGCACGCTGATGGCAATGGTCGTTACCCCGACGAAGGCCCGCGAGGTCCTCATGGCCAAGTGGGCGCTGGGCCTTTCGTTTGCGTCGGTGATGAGCGCGGTGACGCTGCTTTTCAACCAGGCACTGGGCCCCAGGCCCCTGGAGGTGCTGCTGGTGATCGTGGTCGCCGCCGGGCTGACCGCGATGCTGGGGCTTCTCGTAGGGGTGGTGTCCAAGGACTCGGCGATGCTGTTCGGGCTGATCAAGGGCGTAGGGCTGGTCCTGTTTGCACCAGCGCTCTTTTACCTCTTCCCCGATTGGCCGCGGTGGATCGCGATGCTCTTCCCCCTGTACTGGATCATCGAGCCCATCTGGCAGGTCTCTGTGATTGGAGAGCCCCTCTCCGGCGTGTGGCTGGAGGTCACCGTGGCGCTGGTCATCACTGCTGGTTTGCTGCCGCTCATCGTATGGCTCGCCCGCCGGATGCAGGCGCAGATGGCGCGGCAATAGTAGTCATCGACAGGGACTGTCCCCTTGGCCCGCTTCCTTCAGGCTCGCCAGCGAGGGGGCCTGCTGGCGGAGCCACCGGCCGAGCAGCCACCGGCCGTACACAGCGAGAGCGGCGTTCTTCCATCTGCCGCGCAGCCCCCAGCTCACCGCGCGCCTCAGGTTGTAAAACCTGCGGGTGGCCTCAATGGACAACTCCTGCAGCTCCCACGGGGAGAGCCGCTTAGGGAGGTGGACTACGCGTTGGCCATCGTAGTGGCTCCAATCGTGATCGAAGATCCGTCCGGCGTCGTTCAGGCGCCGGTACAGGCGGGTGCCCGGCGGAGGGGTGAGGACGAAGAACTGCGCCGTGTCGATTCCAGAGCGCAGGGCGAACTGGATCGTCTTGTTGACGCTGGCCGGGGTGTCCGCATCGGCGCCAAGGACGAACATCCCATGCACCCACAGCCCTTGGGCGTGGATGGTGGACACGGCCTCCTCCACGTCCTCGGGGGATTGCCCTTTTTCCCACTCATCCAAGGCCTCCGGATTCATCGACTCCAGCCCCAGGTACAAAATGACACAGCCCGCCTGGCGCATCTTCTGCAGTAGATCCGGTCTCTTGGCCACCGAGACCCGCTCCTGGGTAGACCACTCCCGCTTGATTCCAGCTGCACGCATCGCCTCCATCAGGGCCTGCGTTCGGTCGGGGTCGGCGGAGAAGTTGTCGTCCACCAGGAACACGTGCTTCCCCGGGTCCGTTTGTTTGAGCTCCTCCAACACGCCCTCGATGCTGCGCTGGCGGACTTTGCGGCCATACATGGGTACCACCGAGCAGAATTCACAATCATAGGGGCAGCCCCGCGAAGTCTGCAGCGGGGTGCAGGTCATCCTCTCCGCCCCTTGGATCAGGGAAAAATCCGGGAACGGCAGCTCATCGAGATCCCCTGTAAGTAGACACCCCGGGTTGTGCCTTATCTCCTCTCCCTTTCGATAGGAAAGCCCGGGGATCTCGTCCACTCCTCCCCCTTGCCGCAACCCCCGCACCAAGCGCTCGCAGGCTTTCTCCCCCTCCCCCCGAACCACGAAATCCACCCCCTGGGCCAGTGCTTCCTCGGGCAGGGATGTGGGATGGGGCCCGCCCATGACCACCGTGATATCCCGGTGCATGCGGGCTGCCATCTCGCGCACAGTCCGCGAGATCTCGTAGGCCCGGGGGGCAAGGTTGGTGAGGGCACTGATTCCAACGAGATCGGCCCTGGCCACCGTATCCCAGTCGATCGGCGCCAGGTGCTCGCAGAAGATCTTCACCCGGAGACCCATCCTCCTGAGCAGCGCCCCGAGGATGGGGAGCCCGAGGCTAGGGATGCGAGCGTAGCGGAAGAAATGGATGCTGGGGGATGCAGGCTCGATGAGAACTGCATTCTCCAGCTTGTTCATACTCCTCCCCCCCTGTGGGGATTACGCTAGCCCCCCACACCGTTACGTCCTTGGCGGGCCGTGGTCAAGATCCCTCCCGCGTGCGGTTCATGAGCCCCAGCT
>JAWOCQ010000028.1:0-8013 GCA_046483725.1 Candidatus Bipolaricaulota bacterium | reverse complement strand
TGCGGGCGCACCGAGCAGGCGGTCTACGAGGCCCAGATCGCCTCCGAGCTGGGCTACGATGTGGCCTTGGTAAGCCTGGCTGCGTTCGGCGACCAACCCGAGGTGCGCCTGGTCGAGCATTGCCGGCAGGTGGGAGAGGTACTCCCGCTCATGGGCTTCTACCTCCAGCCTGCAGTGGGGGGACGCCATCTGAGCCCGGGTTTCTGGCGGTCCTTCTGTGAGCTGGAGGCGTCCGTGGCCATCAAAGTCGCGCCGTTCGACCGCTATCGTACTCTGGACGTGCTGAGAGCGTTGGCCGAGTCGGGGGCCGAGGGCAGGATCTTGCTCTACACCGGAAACGACGACCACATCGTTTTGGATCTCCTCTCGCCGCATTCGTTCAGCGTAGGCGGCCGCTTGGTCCAGGTAGGGTTCGTGGGAGGCCTCCTGGGGCAGTGGGCAGTGTGGACGCGCCAGGCCGTGGAGCTCATGGAAAAAGTTCGCGCCCTCCGAGAGAGAGCCTCGCCACCGTCGGCCGACCTCCTGGCCCACGCCGGGCAGCTCACCGAGGCCAACGGAGCGATCTTCGACGCCCGCAACGGGTTTGCAGGCTGCATCCCGGGCATCCACGAGGTGCTGCGAAGAAGTGGGCTGCTGGCCGGACGATGGTGTTTGGATCCCGACCTCGAGCTATCCCCGGGTCAGTTCGACGAGATCAGCAGGGTCTGTCAGGCATACCCCTACCTGACGGATGAGGTATTCGTGAAGGAGAATCTCGATGACTGGCTACGCTGACGCAACTCCGCAAGGCGGGAAGCTCCTGCGCCCGGGCAGGGCGGCCCTATTGGTGATCGATATGCAGCAGGATTTCGTTTCCCCCGACGGGGCGATGGCCTCGTTCGGCTTCGATGTCTCCGATGTCGAGGCGATGATCCCGGCCTTAACCCGGCTTGTTGTGGCCGCTCGCACGGCGGGGGCGGAGGTGATCCACACCCGCATGGTGAACGACGTCCGCCTCAACGCCCCTTCCTGGACGGCCTTCTGGGGGGCGCCGGCGGTGACGGTGCCCGGAAGCTGGGGCGCGGAGTTCGTGGCCCCCCTCCGGCCAGCCGGGGGGGAGCTGGTGGTGGACAAGTACGGCTACGGGGCGTTCCACGGCACGAATCTGGAGCTGATCCTGCGAGCGGCAGGGATCGACACGGTGGTGGTGGCGGGGACCGGCCCGAACATCTGTGGCGGGGAGACCCTCCACCAGGCGTTTGCCCGCGGTTTCCGCGTGATCGCTGTTGTCGACTGCCTGGCGAGCTTCTCCCAACGGGGGAAGGCGTTCAACCGTCGGCTCAAGGAAACCGCACTGTACATCATCGCGCATCACTACGGGCAAGTCGTGGACTCCGGCGAACTCATCGCCGACTGGGAGGGCCAGGGATGACGGGAGGCGGCGTAACGCTCCGGGACCGGCTCGAAGGCTGGCTGGTATACATCTTCCTTGGCGTCATGCTGGGGGTGGCCGCCGCGGTGTCCCCGCAGTTCTTCCGCGGGGACAACCTGCTCAACGTCCTCCGGCAGGCTTCGTCGATCGGTATCCTGTCCATCGGCCAGACCATCGTGATCGTGGCCGGGGGGATCGACCTGTCGGTGGCTGCCACCATGCAGCTTGCGGGCGTGACCATCGCCGAGCTCACCGGCGGGGAGAACACCATGGTCCCCCTGGTGATCCCCTTGGTCCTGGCCATGGGGGCGGCCGTCGGACTGGGCAACGGCCTGCTCATCGCCAAGCGGCGGGTACAGCCGTTCATCGCCACCCTGTTCGTAGGGCTCTTGGTCTCGGGGCTGCGCTTGTGGATCACCCGGGCCACCCCCTCGGGAGTGCTGCCGACGGCGATCCGCGCGTTCGGCCGCGGCACCATCGGGTCCGTTCCCAACGCTGTGGTGCTGTTTGCGCTCTTGGCCCTGCTGGGCACGTTCGTACTCAGCCGTACCACTCTGGGCCGGCGGATCTATGCAGTGGGGGGAAACCCCCAAGCGGCACAGATGAGCGGGGTACGCGTCGATCGGGTAACGATCCTGACCTATGTGCTGTGCGGTGTGCTGGCGGCGGTGGCCGGACTGGTGTTGGTGGGCTACCTGGGCTACGCCGATCAGGCGATCGGCACCGGGTACGAGCTCGACTCGATCGCGGCTGTGGTGGTGGGCGGGGCGCTGCTGGGCGGAGGCAAGGGCCGGATCTCCGGTACCGTCGCCGGTGTGCTCCTCATGACTGCGCTGTTGAACGTGGTCCTGCTCCTCGACCTGAGGGCGGAATACCAGCTGGTGGTCCGCGGTGGGGTCATCCTTGCCGCGGTGGCCTTCTACTCGTCGGGGTGGATCAGAGCGTTCCGCACGTCCCACAAGGCGGAGCAATGACGGAGGAGGTGGTCGGCGGACCCAGGTGGAGGATCGGGCAAGAGCGAAAACTGTGAACTGCATCGCGTACGAAAAGGAGGAGAAAGATGTCGAGAGGACTGGTTGTACTCGGGTTGTTCCTGGTGCTTTCCGTGAGTTGGTTGGGGGCAGCGCAGCCGGAAGAGGTGCTGCCAGGGATGGTGGACACGTCCGCCTACGCCACAGAGGCCCCCTGGGTCGCTGGACGCGCGGGCCTGGGCGACACCAACGCGTGGATGACCATGTTCAGTTTGCACTTCCGTTACGCGATCGAGGTCAAGTATGCGGACTTCTTCAGCGATTACCGGGTCACTTCCTGTTTCTGGAACCCCGCTCAACAGATCGCGGACATCGAGAGCTTGGTAGCCCAAGGGGTGGACATCCTGTTCGTGGATCCGGCCGCGGAGGCCCCACTGGTGGGCGCGGTGGAAGAAGCCATGGAGTGGGGAGTGCCGGTCGTGTTGGCCTCCACCGGGGTGAACACGGACAACTACGTCACCTGGGTGTCCAGGGACAACACCAAGGCAGGGTTCCTCTATGCCGACTGGATGGGAGAGAAGCTCCCCGACGGAGGGAAGGTTGTTGCCCTCATGGGGACCGCCGGCACCAGCTACGCCGAGGATGTGCTGCGCGGTGTGGATCAGGGGCTCGCGGCCTACCCGGAGATCGAGCTGGTGGGCACAGCCTTCTGCGACTGGTCCCCGGTGAACGCCAAGAGCGCAATGGAGGCTTTCCTGCAGTCCCACCCCGAGATCGACGGTATCATCGCTGACGGCGGCCAAATGGCCCTGGGCGCGGTGGAGGCACTGCTCGACGCCGGGCGCTCCATCCCGCCGATTACCGCCGATGACTGGAACGGCTGGCTGCGCATGGCCGATGAGCACGACATCGAGTTCCTGGCCGTGTCCGGCGGGAACCCCTTGGCCATGACCTGCGTGGACCTGGCGGTGGAGATTCTGCAGGGAAAACCGGTGCCCAAGATCGTGGAGTATCCCATCGAGACGTTCGAGGAAGACGAGCTCGACGCCTACTACCGTCCCGACCTCACCGACCAATACTTCGCGATCCACGAACTCCCTGAAGAGTGGATCCAAAGGCACTACGGGAAATAGCCGTAACGGGCCGGCCGGTCCGCGGGGCCGGCCGGCCGCAGCTTGGAGACCATGACCGATACGGCGCTGAAGATCTGTAACGTGTCCAAAGCCTTCCCCGGCGTGCAGGCGCTGGGGGATGTCTCTTTCGCCGTGCGTCGCGGGGAGGTCCACGCGGTGGTGGGGGAGAACGGCGCAGGCAAGTCCACCCTGATGAAGATCCTGGCCGGCGCGCAGGCCCCTGATGGGGGAGCGGTGTTCATCGGCGGAACGCCGATGGAGCGCTTCACCCCCGAAGAAGCGCGGCGAGCTGGTGTGGCCATCATCTATCAGGAGTTCAACCTTGTCCAGCAGCTTTCGGTGGCCAAGAACATTGACTTGGGCCGCGAGCCGCACCGCTGGGGCTGGATCCTGCGGCGCAAGGAGCGTCGCAGGGCCCGGCAGACGCTGTCCGAGCTCGGCGCCGAGCTCCCCCTGCGGCGACGGGTAAGCCGCCTGAGCGTGGCCGAACAACAGCTTGTGGAGATCGCCAAGGCCCTGTCCCAGGACGCCCGCATCCTGATCATGGATGAACCGGCCTCGGCTCTGTCCTTGGAGGAACGGGAGCGGCTGTTCGGACTGGTGGAGAAGCTGAAGGCCCGGGGATTGACCATCGTGTACGTATCCCACCACCTTGAGGAGGTCTTCCGCCTCGCCGACCGGGTCACCGTATTCAAGGACGGCTGTCACGTGGCCACCGCCGAGGCCGAAGCCACAAACCGCGATGAAGTCATCACCTGGATGGTCGGGCGCAAGCTGGAGAACATCTTTCCTCCCCGGGGCAAGGAGTTCGGCGACTCGGTGCTCACGGTCGATGGGCTGAGTTCTCCCCCGCGGGTCAAGGACGTCTCCCTCACCCTGCGGCGTGGGGAGATCGTGGGGCTCTACGGCCTGGTGGGGGCAGGGCGAACGGAGTTGTGCCAGGCGCTTTTCGGGGCGCGGCCCTCGCAAGGAGCTGTGTCCGTCAAGGGCCGCCCGGCGCGTATCCGCTCGCCGTGGGAGGCGGTGCGGCGGGGGATGGCCTTCCTCACGGAGAACCGCAAGGAAGAGGGGTTGGTCCTAGGCCTTTCCGTTCGCCACAACCTCGCCTTGCCCAGCCTGAGCCAGCGGCAGAGGGCCTCGGTCATTCAACAGCGAGCCGAGCAGCGGAGTGTGCAGGAAGTGGTCCACAAGCTGGGAATCCGCGTGGCCGGGACGAACACGGCTGTGCTTCAGCTGAGCGGGGGGAACCAGCAGAAGGTGGTCATCGGCAAGTGGCTCCTCGCCCGCCCGGACGTTCTGATTTGCGACGAACCCACCCGAGGGGTGGATGTTGGGGCGAAGGCGGAGATCTACGCCCACCTCCGTCGGTTGGCCGATCAGGGAATGGCGATCCTTATGGTCTCCTCCGAGCTACCGGAGATGCTGGGCATGAGCGACCGTGTGTTGGTGATGCGGGACGGGGCCATCGCCGCTGCGCTCCCCATCGACCAAGCCACCGAGGAGCGGGTGCTATCGAAGGCCTTGGGGGAGCGGGAGGAAGAAGAAGGCGGGATCGGGACAAGGGAGTCCGACAGGAGCTGGGGCGAGCGAGGCAGGCACGCCCTTCGTCGGGTGGCCTCCTCCGGGAGGCACACCGAGGCCATCGTCCTGGGAGCCCTGTTGGCGTTGTTTGTGGCCGGAGCCTTCTCCTCACCCATGTTCCTCAGTTCGTACAACCTGACCAGCATCCTGCGGTATGCGGTGGCCCTGGGACTGGTCTCGGTGGGCCAGGCGGTGGCCATGCAGGCTGGCGGAGTGGATCTGTCGGTGGGCGCCACCATCACCCTGTCCTCCATCGTGGCCGCCGGCCTGATGGGGGGAAACGACGCCATGATCGTGCCCGCCGTGTTGGCCGCCGTGGGGGTTGGCCTGGCCGTGGGCACGATCAACGGGCTGGCCGTGGTGGGCCTGCGGATCGCCCCATTCATCGCCACCCTGGGGGTGATGTCCGTAGCCCGAGGGGTGGTGCTGCTGATCACCCGAGGTTCCATCGGAGCGATCGGCCCAGCGTTCCGTTCGTTCTCCCGAGGCTCGGTAGGCCCGCTTCCGGCGGCGTTGTTCATCCTGGTGGTGGCCTTCGCGCTGGCCACCCTGCTGATGAACCGCACCCGTTACGGACGTCATGTGTTCGCCCTGGGAGGGAGCAGCGAGGTCGCCCGCCTGGCGGGCATCCGCGCCCGATCGCTTTTGTTTTCCACCTTCTGGGTCAGCGGGGTATGTGCTGCGGTGGCCGGGCTGTACCTCACCAGCCGAATGGGGTCCGGTGATCCGTCGGTGGGCCCCGGGTTCGAGCTAGACTCCATCACTGCCGTGCTGATAGGCGGCATCCCCTTCGGCGGGGGAAGGGGCAACGTGGTGGGGGTCATCGCCGGCGTCATGTTGCTCGCTGTGCTGAGCAACTTGCTTAACATGTGGAATCTGAGCAGTTGGTACTACCAAATCGCACGGGCCGCGGTGCTGCTTGCGGCTATCGCCGTGGTGAAGACGGAGGGGTGAGACACTTATGCACGTAGCTTTGGTTCAGATGAACAGCGCTTCCGGGGAAGTCGAGACGAACCGGCAGGCGGCCATCCGCTGGATCTGCAGCGCACAGGAACAGGGGGCTCAGCTGGTGCTGCTGCCGGAGACGTTCACCACCGGATACAATGTCGCCGACCGGCTGAGCGAGGTGGCGGAGCCCATCCCGGGCCCCACCACGGAGATGTTGGCCGACGTGGCTCAAGAGCGCGAGGTCCACATCTACGGGAGCCTGATCGAATCGTCCGCGACAGGCTACCACAACACAGGGGTCCTGATCTCCCCGTCGGGAGAGATCCTCGCCGCCTATCGCAAGGTCCACCTGTTCGCCACGGAGAAGGAGGTCTTTGTGCCGGGGGACCGACCGGCGGTCGTGCAAACCGAGCTGGGGCGATTCGGCCTCACCATATGTATGGACCTCCTGTTCCCTGAGTACATCCGGGGCCTCGTCCTCTCCGGAGCCCAGTACATCCTGAACACCACCGACTGGCTCCGTTGGGGCCCCATCGACCAGTGGGGATGGTGTCACGAGCAGCCCGTGGCGGTGGCCCGTACCCGCGCCCTGGAGAACACAGTGGGGCTGGCCATGGCCTGCCAGTGGGGCTCGGAAGGGGAGTTCGTCAAGTTCGGCCACTCCTGCATGGTCAGCCCATCGGGGATGGTCCTTGCCGGCCTTAGGGAGGGCGAGGGCGCGGTGGTGCACGAGCTTTCGCTTGAGGGGGTGGAGAACTGGCGGAAGATTGGCACCTATCTCGAAGACAGGAAGGTGCACCGCGACCTCTACCGACAGATGCTCGACCTCGAGTGACCCGAGACAGCAAGGTGCGGGTAGCGAACACCTCCCCCGCCTCGAGCCGTGAATGGGAGCAACGTCGGGGACAAGCCCCGACGCTACAGGACAGCCTTGGCCAGCGGGGGCCGCACGGAACCTGCGCACTGAATCCATACGTCGTTCACACTCGAGTGCGATACTAATCTTCGCCGTCGGCGCCAGGTGCCCGGCGAGCAGACACCCTGAAGGGGGGAGCGAAGATGAGGAGAAACGGCGTTGTTATAGCGATGATCGTGGTGGTTGGACTGGGCCTTGTGGGGCTGGCCGCCAGTTTCGGCGGGTGGTGGGGGTATACCGACGCCCATGAACACAGCTCCGAGGTGCACAGCATGTACATGGAGACCGTGGCCGAACGCCTGGGGGTAGAGGCGGACGAGCTGGAACGGATCATGCTCGAGGCCAAGGAGGAGGTCATCGATGAGGCGCTTGCCGCGGGGCTGATCTCCGAAGAGCATGCCCAGTGGATGCGGGAGTGCATGGAGGAAGGCTGGCAGCCTCGGCGAGGGGGAATGATGGGCCAGATAGGTCCCAGGGGCTACGGCTGGGGGTGTCATCGTGGCTAACCGGGCGAGAGCCCTTGGGGCTTTCCTATATCCCGCTGACAGGGAAGACTCTCGCGAGCGGGCACAAGCTACTTTCCTGTTCGGAGACCGGTTTTGGGAGCACCCCCAAGCCGGTCTCCGTTTACTCTTCCCTGGAAGGGCCACTCGGCGTTCATCCGGAAGCTGGGGATCGGCGCTGCATTATCCTTCGTCACCCTCCCAGACTAGCCTATCGGCGACACGAACCTTCCACTCGGCGAAGCCGCCCACCATGCACATGGCGGCTTCCTGTCCGGCGTCCTGCAGCTCCTGGGCTAACTGGCAGGCCTCTCCCTGCCCTTCGTCCACCACCCACAGCTGAAGCTGGGCGTTATTTGGGAGCTGGTCTGCAGCAGGGAGGCTCTCCGCCCAATCCAGCACCTCGTCAGCGGGCAGGTTCACCGCCCCGGGGATGTGCCCCTCAGCGTAGGCCTCCTCCGGCCGGATGTCTAGCACCACGTTGTAGGAGCGCATGACGCGACTGGGATCGACTGTGATGCCTTCTGTGTGCCCGGTCCCTTCCGGTGGC
>JAWOCQ010000010.1:0-18067 GCA_046483725.1 Candidatus Bipolaricaulota bacterium | reverse complement strand
CCAACGTATTGCACGTTCGCGTTCCCTAGTGAGTATTCCCTCATAGCGCTGGAGCTTCTCGCTTCAGCGCTATGAGGGAATACTCACTAGGGAACGCGAACGTGCAATACGTTGGCAAGGGAACCGAAGAGCTCCAGCCAACGTGCGGCCTCGGGATCCCCCGCGCCAGCTGCCTCGGCGTGCTGTGGATATTGTGCATTGAGTAATTCGTAACAGGTGTTCTGCGCCTTGTGCACGTCCACCTCGAGCCCAAGACTGAGCGCGGTATCGGCCAACCCGTAGAAGTGCTTCAGCGCCCCAAGGTACTGTGGGTCCTCCCAGACCTCCACCGCGACCCTCTCCAGAGCACGCTCCATGGCATAGGCCAATCCCTCCTCGTCCAGGTTCAGCCCCCACTCCCTAGCCTGCTCCAAGAGCTCCCGCACTCGGCTCAGGTCCTCCTCGGACTCCAACGCCCCTCGCAGGTCCGCCTCAAAAGAAAGCTCCGCCACCGCCCGCAGAGCCTTAGGTATGGGCACTCTGCTGTCGACCAGGAACTGCATCGACGGCGCGTGCTGTTGAAATGCTTGCCGAAACGCCGTCTCCACATCTACCAAGGTCGACTCCAGTATGCGGTTTACAAGCCTGCGACGCTCGTCGCGAAACAAGGACTTGAATGAGTACGTAGCTCCCTGGAAATGCCGGTCCAGAATTCTCAGCGTCTCTGGCAAATCCGCCTGCCGAATTGCCTCCGCCACCTGCTGCGCCAGCTCCTCTGCCTCATCCCCTTGTGCGCTAGGTCGAACCCCGGCGGCCAGGTTGTGCCCGCCCAAGTGCAGTGCTCCATAACACAGGCGCGCTGAGTCCCACGTAATCTCCGAGCTCACCTTTACCCGGCCCACCTCCAGGGTCGCCCCTCCAGTGGGCCACCGCCGTTGCTCCTCGCTCTCCACATAGTAGGAGTAGACGGCCCTCGGCCTCTTCTCCTCGCCGAATACCGAACTAACCGCATAGTGGGCGGCCACCTGAGCCAAATCCACTGCATAGGGCAGCACCCGCCTGCGGTAGATCTCCCGGCCGTCCCCCTCACGGGGAACGTTGCTACGCGCCTTGGCCAACGCTACTTCAAACCGCTGCTCCACATCGTCCCCGAACAGCTCCTGCGCCAACTGCACCGCTCGACCCGCATAGCGC
Source organism: Candidatus Bipolaricaulota bacterium (assembly GCA_046483725.1). Lineage (GTDB taxonomy): Bacteria > Bipolaricaulota > Bipolaricaulia > Bipolaricaulales > Bipolaricaulaceae > T3SED10-47. The sequence continues at coordinate 16,894 of JAWOCQ010000010.1, read as the reverse complement.
ATGACCTGTACAGTCTCCAGACCAGCAAGGTCGTCGAAGAACCAACCACAGCTTGTGTACATCAGCATGGCATGTCGCTGCATTTCCAGAAGCTTCAGTGCCGTCACCACGTCCTTCGGCCCTATCTCTCGCGCCCTATGGCTATCCAGGAACCGTCGAACTGAAGCAGGATCCCGGTCGAGTACTACCTGGATGAAACCATCCCGCGCGGCCCACGGATCCGCCAGCAACTCCCGTGCCCGTTCCTCGTACCTCACATCGAGCTCGGCTCGTAACTCGTCAAACGCTTGACGCAACGGGGCACGCCACTCCTGGTTCCAGTCGGGGTGCCTCCCACTGTGACAGCCGCAGTCACTGCGCCAGCGCTCAACGCCATGCGCGCAGCTCCAGGAGCTGTTCTCCAGCACTTCCACTTCGTGTGTAGGAGGGTGCCGCTCCAGGTGCTCGCCGTAGTTGGTGATGGTCACCCCCCACGCAGCAAGCTGCTGTAGAGCGTATGCCAACGCCATGTCCCCGTGGCGGTGATGGTGGCCATAGCTTTCCCCATCCGTAGCAGCGTGCACAAGCTGTGGATGCCGGTGCCCGTCATGAAACGCCCCTGCCACCCTCTCCGCCAGTCGATCCCCTCGGGAAAGCAATCCCTCGAACGCGACCCCTCGGGAGATCGGCCCATCGTAGAAGAACACGGCGAGGCTTCGCCCAGACGGAAGCCTTGCCAAGTAAGGCCTAGTAGGGTCTACTTGCTCGCCTTGTACATCCCTCCACCAACCTCCGTTCAACCGACGCACCCGCACCGCCTGGTGCGGGGCGAGGATGGTGAACCGCACGCCAAAGTCGGCAAGAACCTCCAAGGTAACAGTGCTCACCGCGGTCTCCGGAAGCCACATGCCCTCTGGTTCGCGCTCAAACCGGCGGCGGAAGTCCTCCAACCCCCACAGCACCTGTGTTCGTACATCCCTCGGCTGGGCCAGTGGGAGGAGCATATGGTTGTAGACTTGAGCCAAGGCGTTTCCGTGCCCCGAGAAACGCTCCACGCTTTCCCGATCGGCTTCCAACAGCTTCTCGTATACCTCCGAGGCATGGCGCTCCAGCCAAGAAAGGAGCGTTGGCCCGAAGTTGAAGCTCATCGAGGCATAGTTATTCACAATGCTCTCGATGCGCCCCTCGGAATCGAGAATCCGGGAGGCAGCGTTGGGGGCGTAGCACTCGGCCGTAATGCGCTCGTTCCAGTCGTGGTAGGGATAGGCCGAGTCCTCAAGCTCCACCTCCTCCAGCCACGGGTTTTCTCGCGGGGGCTGATAGAAGTGGCCGTGCACGCAGACATAACGGCCCATCACGGCTGGGGCTTGAGGAACAACACCGCCAGGGGCGGGAGGGTCAGCTCCAGGCAGTACGGCCGACTGTGCACCGACGTCGCCGTTGCCTCCACGTCACTGCTATTCCCCACGCCTCCTCCTCCATAGACCACGGCGTCGCTGTTGAGGACCACACGCCAGTTCCCTCCCTGCGGCACCCCCACCCTGTACCCGTGGCGTACCACAGGCGTAAAGTTGTACACTCCCAGTAGTGGTTCCTGCGACGTCCTACCCCGGCGGAGAAAGCTGACCACGCAGGACTCAACGTCGCTGTAGTCCACCCACTCGAACCCTTCCGGCTCAAAGTCGCGTTCGTAGAGAGCGGGCTCCGCACACAGAAGTGCATTCAGGTCGCCTACCCAGGCTTGGATCCCTCTGTGGGCAGGCTCGTCACACAAGTGCCAGTCGAGGCTTCTTTCGTGGTCCCACTCACGCCTTTGGCCAAGTTCTCCCCCCATGAACAAGAGCTTCTTCCCCGGCTGGCCGTACATGTAGCCCATCAGCAGGCGCAGGTTTGCCCGTTGCTGCCAGTCATCGCCGGGCATTTTCGCAAGAAGCGAGCCCTTGCCGTGCACGACCTCGTCATGGGACAGGGGCAGCACGAAGTTCTCCTGGAATGCGTACATTAGCCGGAAAGTGAGCTTATGATGGTGAAACCGCCGATGCACCGGATCCTCGGCCATGTAAGCCAGCATGTCATTCATCCAGCCCATGTCCCACTTCATGCCAAAGCCTAATCCCCCGACATGAACTGCGCGCGATACCTGTGGCCACGCCGTGGATTCCTCAGCCATGGTCTGCACGTCCGAATGATGCTTGTACACCTCTTGGTTAAGCCTCCGCAAAAACAAGATGGCCTCGAGGTTCTCGTTACCGCCATAGCGGTTGGGAATCCACTCGCCATCCTTCCGCGAGTAATCCAAGTACAGCATGGAGGCCACTCCGTCCACCCGCAGGCCGTCCACATGGTAACGGTCCAACCAGAACATCGCGCTGGACAATAAGAAACTGCGTACCTCGTCCCGTCCGTAATTGAAGATGAGGCTGTCCCAGTCAGGATGGTACCCTAGGCGCGGATCCCCGTGTTCATAGAGGTGCGTCCCGTCGAAGAAACCCAGTCCGTGCTCGTCGGCAGGGTAGTGCGAGGGAACCCAGTCCAGGATGACTCCAATTCCATACTGATGCAAAGTGTCCACCAAAAACATGAAGTCCTGTGGGATTCCGTACCGACTCGTGGGCGCGAAGTACCCGGTCACCTGGTATCCCCAGGATCCGTAGAACGGGTGCTCCATCACCGGGAGGAGTTCAACATGGGTAAATCCCAAGTCTCGCACATATTCGGCAAGCCGTGGGGCAAGCTCCCGGTAACCGGGGAATCGCTCGCCCTGTTCAAGGCTGCGCATCCAAGAACCCAGGTGCACTTCGTAGATGGACCAAGGTGACCCCAACGCGTTCTTGCTTCTCCGCTCGGCCATCCAGGCGCCGTCGCCCCAGGTGTAACTGAGGTCCCTCACCACGGACGCCGTCCCGGGAGGCACCTCATGCTGGAACCCCAGTGGATCAGCCTTGTTCACCCGGTAGGCTTGGTGCTGCGAGCGGATGTGGAACTTGTACAACGCACCCACCGCGACGCCGGGGACGAAGCCCTCCCACACGCCGGATGGGCCCCGAGAGTCCAATGGATGGGCCAGTCGGTCCCAGCCATTGAAGTCCCCCACCACGCTCACCTCAACCGCATTGGGGGCCCACACGGCGAACTGTACGCCTTCGGTCCCGTCCCAGGAAACGGGGTGCGCACCCAACACCTGGTAGAGGCACACATGATTCCCCTTGTTGAACAGGTACAGGTCTTCCTCGCTGAGGAGTGTGAAGCCGTGCTCCATCGGACCGAGGTGAGTGCCCCGTCGCTTCATGTTACCAGCCGCACGACCTTCCGCCGCTCCTCCTCCCGGAACTCCACCGTCATGCCCCACCTCCGCAGCTCCACATGCCACTATAAGGAATGGGCGGGGAACTCGGCAAGAGCCGACCTTTGGCGTCAACAGGACTTAAAGGTAACATGCTGCCGGTGTGGCTATGCCAAGCGGCAAGGGGGAGGACCGATGAGTGAAGTGAACTTCGTGTTGGGAGTGCATTGCCATCAGCCCGTGGGCAACTTCCCCGAAGTCATGGAGCAGGCCTACAGAGATGCTTACCTCCCGTTCATCGAGGCGCTCCAGCGGTATGCAAGCGTGAAGGCCGTGCTCCACTACACAGGCCCGCTGTGGGAGTTTTTCCTCCGAGAGCACCCCGATTTCGTCACCCGCCTCGCCTCGTTGGCCTCCGCAGGGCGGGTGGAACTGCTGGGAGGGGGGTTCTATGAGCCAATCCTCTCTGTCATCCCTCGTGAGGATGCCTCTGCCCAGCTCGAGCGAATGCGCGGCTTTCTACACCGGCACATGGGGCAGCCTCCGCAAGGCGCCTGGATCGCCGAGCGGGTGTGGGAGCCTCAGCTCCCCTCTCTCCTCCGCCCCTGCGGCGTCCGTTACTTGGCAGTGGACGACACCCACTTCCACAGGACAGGGATCCCGCCGGAGCAGTTGACCGGGCCCTACATCACAGAGGACCACGGCCAGATTGTCGGCGTGTTCCCCATCAGCACTACGCTTCGTTACATCATCCCCTTTAGGCCAGTGCCCCAGGTGCTTGAGCACTTCCGGGAAGTGGGCCGCCAGCGAGACCATCCCCTACTCGTGCTGGTGGACGACGGTGAGAAGTTCGGTCTGTGGCCCCACACGAAGCGCTGGGTCTACGACGAGGGGTGGCTGGACCAGTTCTTCCAGGCGCTCACGGAGAACAGCGACTGGCTGCGCACGGTCACCCTGCGCGAGGCCTACGAGAAACGGGACCCTGTGGGACGGGTGTATCTTCCCACCACCTCGTACTTCGAGCTGGGGCAGTGGGCGCTACCTAAGGAAGGCCAACAACAACTCGCTCGGCTCAAGCAATTGCTCGGGCCGCGCGCCCGAGAGTTCGAGGCGTTTATCGCCGGTGGCTACTGGAGAGGGTTCTTGACCAAGTACCCTGAAGCAAACTACATGCACAAACGCATGCTCCAGGTGAGCGAGGCTGCTCGGAAGCTTCCCGCTACCTCCACCCGCCGGAACGAAGCGCTGAACCACGTGTGGCGCGCTCAGAGTAACGACGCGTACTGGCATGGCCTGTTCGGCGGCGTGTACCTGCCCCACCTGCGTGACGCGGTGTGGCATCACCTGTTGTCCGCCGACCACCTGATCAGGGAAGAAGAAACGCCATGCGCCCTCGAGCAGGTGGACCTGGACGCCGATGGCCACCAGGAGATCGTCCTGCGCAATGAGTCATGGACGGCGGTGCTGGCCCCCCGCTGGGGAGGAACCCTTATTGAGCTGTCCCACATGGGTATTCCGTTCAACTTCCTCAACACCATCGCCCGACGGCCGGAAGGGTACCACGCCCAGGTGAGGGATGCCGCCACAGCCACCGACAACAGCGCCAAGAGCATTCACGAACTGACGGTGGCCAAGCAGCCCGGACTGGAGCATGAACTCAAGTACGATCGGCATCGACGGGTAGCCCTCGCTGACCACTTGCTCCTTCCCCAAGCCACTCGCCAGGACCTGGCAGCAGGCCGGGAAGTGCACGTAGCCCACCTGGCAGGGAGGCCGTTCACCTTTGTTGCGCCTGCCTCCGACTGCCCCGGTGCCCAACTGCAGCGCCGGGAGGAGCTCCCCGACGGCCCTCTCACCATCAGCAAGTTCGTGTCCCTATCTCCAACCGACGGGACGATGGAGATCCACTGGGAGCTAACGAACCCCATCGACAGGCCAAGAAGTCTGCAGTTAGGCGCAGAACTAAATTTGGCGCTTCTGGCAGGAGACGCGCCGGACCGATACTTGAACATCCCCGGCCGGGCCCTTGAGGACCCTAGACTGGCCAGCGCCGGAGAGGAAACTCGGGTCCGGGAGCTACAGTGCGTGAACGAGTGGGATGGCTGGACGCTGCTGCTCGAAGCGACCCCGGAAGCCACCTTGTGGCGCTATCCAGTGCAGACCGTGAATAACTCCGAGTCCGGATTTGAACTGGTCTATCAAGCAACGTGCCTCATCTGGGTGTGGAAGACGGATCTTCCCCCAGGCGGGCACTGGCACGGGAACTTGCGCATGAAGGTTGAGCGGCCCGGTTGACCATAGGGCCTTGCTTGTTAGGCTGTCTGGAAAAGACAGCCGAGTTCCCCAGGGGGTGGAGCATGCCGGGAGAAGGTGGGGCCATGCCAGAGCTAAGGACCCATGCCACCTGAAAAGGCGACACGTTACCTGCGGGAGGTTGGGGCCAATACGTCCGCAGAATGATATGCCGCGGCCCGTGACCGGGACGGCCGGACACCACAAGCGAGAAAGGGAGAGAAGAGTATGAACAAGCAAACAACCATCGGTATACTGACAGGAGGAGGGGATTCTCCCGGTATCAACGCCGCCTTGCGAGCCATTGTACACCGGGCACTGGCGGAATCGATAGAGGTCATCGGGTTTACAGACGGTTGGCGCGGCCTCATAGAGGACCAGGGCAAGCCCTTGCGCTCGGCCGACGTGTCCGGCATCCTGCATGTGGGAGGGACCATGTTGGGAACTTCGCGTACTAACCCTTTCCACAAGGTGACCCAAGACGATGAGGTACGTTGGGAACCAACAGACAAGATAGAGGCAATAAAGGATACCTGGCAGCGTCGCAACCTGGACGCGCTGATCGCCATCGGCGGCGACGACACGCTGGGGGTGACCCACCGCTTGACCCCTTATGGAATGACCATGATCGGCATCCCCCAGACGATAGACAACGACATCGCGGGTACCGACTACTCCATCGGATTCCACTCGGCATTGGTTACGGTTACGGAAGCCCTGGACAAGCTTCACACCACCGCGCACGCCCACCATCGCTTGCTGATCTTGGAGGTGATGGGGCGCGATTCGGGCTGGATAGGACTGCTGGGCGGGCTGGCCGGTGGCGCCGACGTACTCCTGGTCCCCGAGAGCAATTTCTCCGTGGACACAGTGGAACAGCAGATCAGGCGACGTCTGGAACAGGGCAAGCGGTTCTCCATTGTGGTGATCGCCGAAGGGGCCAAGCCCCAGGAGCTGGAAGGGCGTCAGGTCGCCCGGGGGGAAGTTGACGCATTCGGCCATGTTCAGCTTGGGGGCGTCGGTTACTGGCTGGCGGAACAACTGAAGGCGCAGGGGAACCTGGAGATGACGCCGCGGGTCACCGTGCTTGCCTACTTGCAGAGGGGAGGCGTGGCCACCCCCTTCGACCGCCTGCTGGCCACTCGGTTCGGGGTGGCGGCAGTGGAGTTCGCCATGGAGGGGAGAACCGACGTCATGACCGGCCTGCAAGGGACCCAGGTGGTGCCTGTCCCATTGGGCAGTGCACTCGCCGGGACACCTAAACCGCTGGACCCCGAGCTTTTGCGTGTGGCGCGGAGCATCGGTCTGTCCTGAGGGAGGGATAAGTCATATGAAGCGCTGTGTGTTGTTACTGGTAGTAGTGCTGGGGCTGAGTTCCCCGGTCGCCCTGCCTGCCGAGGACCCCTTCGCGCTCGTGGATGAAGTCTACCAACTGATCCTTAACTACTACTACCGTGCTGAGGAGGTGGAAAGCGAGGACCTAGTGCACGGAGCGTTGCGGGGGATGATCGAGGCTTTGGACGACCCCTATTCCGAGTTGCTGACAGCCGAGGAGTTCGAACAATGGCAACGATCGCTGCATGGAGAGTTCACCGGCGTGGGGATAGAGATCGGTATCCGGGACGACAAACTGACCGTTATCTCCCCCTTGCCGGAAACGCCCGCCGAGCGCGCAGGATTGCGCCCCGGTGACGTGATCGTGAAGGTGGACGGGGAGCCGATTGACGGGTGGCGAATGGATGAGATCTCGTCGGCGATCCGCGGCGAAGAGGGGACCGAGGTGACCTTGACCCTGGAACGCGCGGACGGGGACCTCGAGGATGTTGTTTTGGAGAGGGCGACCATCCGCCTGGATCCCGTTCGAGTCGAGCTCCTGGACGAAGCGCCCGCAGCGCATGTGCGCATCTTCCGTATGAGCGACGATACATCGGAGGAGCTTGGAAACGCCCTGGCTGACCTGCCGCTCGAGGAGCTAGACGGCATTGTGCTCGACCTACGGCGCAATCCCGGCGGGTATCTGAGGGCGGCGGTGGAATCCTCCGCACACTTCCTGGAGTACGGCAAGACCGTGCTCACCACGGTGGGCCCGGCATACGGCGAAAGGATCTATCGATCGCGAGGGGGGGTCATGCCGGACGTTCCCCTGGTCGTTTTGGTGGACGAGGGGACAGCCTCGGCCGCCGAGATCCTGGCCGGCGCGCTGCAGGACCACGAGGCGGCCGTCCTGATAGGCAGGCCGACATTCGGCAAAGGCATCATCCAGGAGCTGGTCGCCGAGTTTCCGGACGGCTCGGTCATAAAGCTCACCACACAGCAGTACTTCACCCCCGACGGGCACCCCGTGCACGACAGGGGAATAATGCCGGACATCGAAGTGGAATGGGATCCTCAGGACGCAGACCCAGACGAAGACTTGGACCTGGAAGCCGCACTCAAGTGGATCCGGAGCAACTCCGCTTCCCTCGTCGGAGCGCCGTAGGCAGGGGATTGTGCGCGCAGCGGTACTTGGCGGGGGCAGTTGGGGCACGGCGTTCTGCCGGTTGCTCGTCGGCGCAGGTCACACAGCCATCCTGTGGACGCGCCGGGAGGAGGCGGCCGCCCAACTCACCGCCCTACGGGAGAACCTTGACTACCTCCCCGGCGTCCCCCTTCCCGCCGAACTACAAGTGACCCCCACACTGCCTAAGGCAGTCCAGGAAGCCCAGGCGCTGTTCCTCGCCGTGCCCAGCTTCGCCATGCGCGCCGTGGCCACGGCGTGCAACCCTCATCTACCCGCACGCATCCCCCTGGTGCACCTGGCTAAGGGCCTCGATCCCGAATCCGGCCTGCGTATGTCGGAGGTGCTAGCCCAAGAACTCCCCGGCCATCCCGTATTCGCCCTCTCGGGGCCATCCCACGCCGAAGAGGTCGCCCGCGACCAGCCCACGGCTGTGGTGCTGGCCGGGACTCCTTCCGACACGGGGCAGAAACTGCAAACGGAACTTATGGCCCCACGCTTTCGGGTCTACCTGTCCGAGGACCTTCTCGGCGTGGAGTATTGCAGTGTGATAAAAAACGTGCTGGCGGTGGGCACAGGCATCTCCGACGGCCTGGGCCACGGTGACAACGCCCGGGCGGCGCTGGTTGCGCGTGGCCTTGCAGAGATGACCCGCTTCGGGCGCGCTCTGGGGGCTCGGCCGGAGACGTTTTACGGGCTCGCCGGGCTGGGAGACCTGGTGGCCACCGCTACCAGCGACCTGTCCCGCAATCGCCGCGCGGGTGTCCGCCTGGGCCAGGGAGAAGGGACCGATGACATAGTGGCCAGCATGCACATGGTAGCCGAGGGCCTACACGCCGCCACGCAACTGTGGGCTCTGGCCCAACAGCACGGCGTCGACATGCCGATAACCGAAGCAGTATATCGGATTGTGCACCTGGGCGAACCCCCCGCCCAGCAGATACCGGCACTAATGGAGCGTCCCCCCAAGTGGGAGTAGGGGGACAGTCCCCCTTACAGCCCAGCTGGGGCCTGTCCCCATTACCCTTGGTCGGTTACCATCCCCCTCGGAGGTGGTGCCGGTGCGCTTGCAAAGCACGCTGTCCCGCAAAATGGAAGAGCTAAAACCAGCGGATGGGACGGTGCACATGTACGTGTGCGGCCCCACCGTATACGACCGGTTCCACATCGGAAATGCGCGTCCGTTCCTAGTATTCGACGCCCTGCGTCGCTACCTGGAGTCACGGGGGCTAACCGTCGTATACGTGCAAAACATCACGGACATCGAGGACAAGGTAATTGCCCGCGCGGCTGAGGAAGGGCGAACCTCGGAACAAGTGGCAGCCTACTACACCGAAAAGTACTTCAAGGACTGCGAAGCCCTCGGCATTAAACCCCCAACGCACTCCCCACGAGCCACCGAGTACGTACCTCAGATGATCGAGCTCATCCAAGGGTTACTGGACAAGGGACACGCCTACGTAGTAAACGGCGACGTGTACTTTTCTGTGGCCAGCTTCGCCGAGTATGGGAAGCTTTCGGGGCGGGACCTGGAAGAGCTGGAGTCCGGTGCCCGCATAGCCATAAGTGATCGCAAGCACGACCCTTTGGATTTCACCCTGTGGAAGTCAGCCAAGCCCGGGGAGCCCAGCTGGCCCTCTCCCTGGGGAGAAGGCCGCCCGGGATGGCACACGGAATGTGTGGCCATGGTGCAGGATATACTAGGGGAGACCGCCGACATCCACGCCGGGGGCTACGACCTGGTCTTTCCCCATCACGAGAATGAACTAGCCCAAGCCGAAGCGCTGACAGGAAAGCCGCTAGCCCGGATTTGGCTTCACAACGGCCTCCTTACCGTAAGGGGTCAACGCATGGGGAAATCGCTGGGGAACTTCGAGTACGCACACAACGTCGTGGAGCGCCATGGCACCGAGCCAATCCGCTACTTCTATCTCTCACGCGACTGGCGAAAGCCGTTGGACTTCTCCGACGAGTGGGTGGAGGAAGCCGGCCGTGCCGTGCAGCGGGTGTACAGTCTGCTATGGGAGGCGGAGAGCCTGCCCGATGAACCGCCCACAGGCGAGGGGTTCCTCACGCGGCTCGGGGAGCTGGAGCCCCGCTTCCACGAAGCGCTGGAGGAAGACTTCAACACGGCCGGCGCCCTGGGGGTGCTGCAGGAAATCGTAGGGGAGGCACACCGCCACCGCTCGGCAGAGGGAGATCCCGGTAGCCTACGGGCCGCAGCCGCCCTCGTTCGGCGCCTCGCCGAGCCCCTAGGGCTGTTTCAGGAATCTCGCCCAACCGCCGAGGGGCTGACCGAAGAGCTGATCAACCTCCTGGTCGACCTGCGCGGAGAGCTACGCAGCCAGCGCCTGTACCCCCTGGCCGACCAGGTACGCGATCGCCTGGCTGAGCTTGGCGTCGAACTCCGCGACGGGCCCCATGGCACCGTATGGAGCATCTCCCACGGGCCGCGAACGGAAACGAACCAAGCTCAGTCGGGACCGGCCTGAGGCAGCGTCTCCCGGGACGGAAAGCGCGGCAGGACCTTCCCCCACTGAACGAGCGGCAGGCGGGCCCCGGGCTCCAGGGCATCAGGAAGCTTGTCGCCCATCACCACGCCCAAGGGAGTCTCCGGCTCCACCCCCCGCTTCCAGAGAAGCGCCATGCCCGCTTGCCCCTCAGGGACCACGGCACAGCTTGTGACCCGGCCTACGAGCTTGCCGGACCTCTCGACCACCGCGGCACCCGCCCGTGCCGGGCGGCCGCCCGCGGGGAGCTCAAACCGGACCACCTCGCGCTCCCAGGCCTGTAGCGCCTGCAAGTACGCCTCCCGCCCTACGAAAAAGGGCTTATGGAGTTTCACGTAGGGTGCGAACCCCGCCTCATGGGGCAGCAGTCCATTCTCACCGGCCAACTCATGGCCGTGGAGGGGTAGTCCCGCCTCCGTGCGCAGGGAATCGCGCGCTGCAAGGCCGCAGGGCAACACCCCAAGGTCGCTTCCCGCATCCAGGATTGTCTGCCAGATCTGCTTTACTGAGGCCAGCGGAACGTACAGCTCGTAGCCAAGGTCCTCACCAGTGTAGCCCGTACGGGAGCAGATAACGCCCACCCCGCATAGCTCCAACTCCAGAAACTCAGTTCGGCGTAGGGCACGCAGTCGCGTTTGCCCTTGTCTTCCCAGCAATCGCGACAGGATGTCTCGGGAGGAGGGCCCCTGCAGGGCCAGGTTCACCCGCCCGTCCTCCCCGCCCAAGCCTTTTAGATCCCGCAGTTTAACAGGTCCGTCGGGTGCGACCCACGGGCGATCCGGATCCAGCAGAGGTTTGTCCTCGTTGACCGTGGTCAGCCAGTCCCAGTCCACTGCCTCGTTGGCAGCGTTGACCACTACCAGGAAACGATCGCAGCCTCGCCGGTACACCATCACGTCGTCGATTACCGCAGCCTCCGGAGTCAGGAGAAACGCATACTGCGACTGCCCGGGGTGGAGCCAGCCAGCGTAGTTGCTTGTCACTAGGTTGAGGAAGCTTTCCGCGTACCGGCCAGAGACCTCCACTACGCCCATGTGCCCTAGGTCGAACAGGCCCGCAGCCGTCCGCACGGCCTGGTGTTCCGCTTTGGCCGAGCTGTACCACAGAGGCATCTCGTAACCGGCAAACGCCTGCATCCGCGCCCCCGCGGTCCGATGGATATCGGTGAGCGGGGTCTTGCGCACGGGCCGCTCCTCAACCTGCGGCCGGTACACCTTCCTCTCTGGAAGGCCCGACAGCACATGCTGGCCCACAAAGTACGGCTTCGCCGGTTCCACTGTCTCAGGCGGGACGTTATCTATCTCCCTCAGGCCGCCCGTCAGCCCCAAGAACAACTGCCGTCCTTCTCCGGTCCCACCCTCCTGGGTCTCAGTAAACCAACGCAGCGAGCTGCCGTCCTCTAGCTCTAGCTCTTCCGATTCCGCGTCACCGGATAACGGTTCCACCACCGCCGGGCCCTGTACCTTGCGGTAGACATCATGGGGATCGAACAGGACGTAGCCGTCGCTCAGCTCCTCCAGCCACCTTCGCAGCCGCTCTTCGGACTCAGCCGGAGCAAGTACCAAGAATCGCCCCTCTCCGAACTCGCCGTCGGCCAGGCGGCCCACCACCGCCTCGGAGAGGAGCTCCCCCTCGCCGTCAAAGAAGGCCGTGCGGGTGCCGTGCCCTGGGTCCAGCTGAAGTACTCTGCCGGCGCACGCCTCGTGCAACAGGTGGGCTGCCCTCCCTCCCCGGACCAAAAATGGGGACAGACAACTCTTCTGCGAGCAAGAGTCGTCTGTTTGCCTCTTTAGCAGTCTGGCCACTCGGCTGCGGGCCTCGGAGAGCGTCCCCGAAGGGACCTTCCCTCGGAACAGCGGCCCGGTGACCCCTAGGTAGGCAAACGGCCGTACCTCGGACAAGACCTGCGCCGTAATGCTGGCGATCTCCTTCATTTCCTCCTTGCCCATCTCCCGTTGGGTAACCCAGGGAGTCCCGTAGCGCACTCCGCGGGCATCGGCGGCCGAGGTGTCCCCCGGGATGGTGTTCTTGTTGGCCACAATCCCCCCCAGGTCAAGCAACCTCGCCGCCGTGTCCCCCATCAGCTGCTCTCCGTTGGGCGTCTTCATCTCCCTGAGGTCGAGCACCAGGAGGTGCGTATCCGTCCCCCCGTAGGCGAGCTTCAGCCCCTCCTCGGTCAACGCGCTGGCCAGCGCCTTGGCGTTATCCACAACGCGATGCTGGAGCTGTCGAAACGCATCGGTACGGGCGATGTTGAACGCGCAGGCGATGGCGGCGAACTTGTTCACGTGCGGCCCCCCTTGGGCCCCGGGAAACACTGCCGCTTCGATCGACTGGGCGACATCCGCATCGCGGGAGAGCACCACCGCTCCCCGCGGCCCGCACAGGGTCTTGTGGGTGGTGAACATAACTACGTCCGCATACGGGAAAGGATTTGGGTACGCACCGGCCACGGCCATCCCCGCCGTGTGAGCGATGTCGGCCAGGAGCAACGCCCCACAGCTGTCCGCCACCCGACGAAACGCTTCCCAATCAGGGGCCCACGGGTAGGATGTATACCCAGCGATGATCAGCTTTGGCTTATGCCGCTTGGCCAACTCCTCGATCCGGTCGTAGTCAAGGAGCTCCGTCTTCGAATGCACCCCGTAGCGGACCATGTGAAACTGCCGCCCCGACTGATGGAAAGGCGATCCGTGCGACAGGTGGCCTCCCTGGGCCAAGTCCAACGCCATCACCGTGTCGCCGGGCGCAAGCAGGGCATCGTAGATGGCCATGTTGGCCGCCGCGCCGGACAGAGGCTGCACGGCCGCATGTATATCCCCAGCAGGCAGCTCCTCGGTGGCGAAGCACTCCGCCGCCCGATAGGCCGCCAGGGCTTCAAGTACGTCGGCATACTCCGCTCCTCGGTAGAAGCGACGGTCCGCATACCGCCGGAAATAGGCCATCCGCTCGTCCAGGTCCATAAGGCGCTGCTCGGGGAGGCGCATGGTTTCCTCACGCGGATATCCTTCGGCGTAGATCGAGGTAAACACCGAGCCCAACGCCTCCCGCACCGCCTGTGGGGTAAGGGATTCGGAGGGGATCAGGATGATCTTGTCCGCCTGGCGGCGCCCCTCGGCCTTGATCAGCTCCGCCACTGCCTGGTCCAGATCCCCAAGGTTTGTCGTCCACAGATAAGCTTCAGAATCCATCGGCCTTCCTTTCCTCATTCCGCTGTGGCTGCTGCGGGAGCACCAGCGGCAGGTATCGCTTGGGCTTGTCCACCCCGCCCTGCCAGGCCAGCTCGAGCGCCAGCAGCAACCCGCCCGAGACCAGGGAGTGCCCTCCCAGGAGCATGGGCACCTCCGACCAAGCACAAGCAGAAACAAACTCCCTTAAAAACGGATCGCTTACACCTTCGGCCTGCAATAGGTCGGCCGCGAACCGTTCACCGGCAGAGGGCCACAACCCCCGATGGGCCATGAGCACGCGCGTGTCCCATACCACAACATCACCAAGCGAGCACACGGAATCCACAAGTTCCTGCGGCCCCACACAGTCAGCGTACATACCCAACAGAGTCCGGGCCTGGCCGGCGCCTGCCCTTCCCTCGGCCTCCATCCCTCTCTCCTCCGAAATAAGCCTTACGCGGCACGCCGCGTTCACCTCCAGCTGGCGCAGGGTCATACCCCCGGCCCGCCCCACAAGTACGAGCTCAGCTCCGGTCTCGGTCAGGGAACTTAACAGCGCGCGCGCGGCCCCTGTGGGCACATGCCTCAGGGAGGCGCTTAGCTCCGCCGGCAGTCCAGGGTGGCAAGCGAGGATCTGTAACTCGCCGGGCGTGTCCAGATCGAGCTGGCTCCCCGCGCTTCGCGGAAGCTCATAGCAGTGGTAGCCCGCCTCCCACAAGCGAAACCCCAGCGGATTATCTCGCAGGAGAGAGCTAAACACCTGCCCGTCCGGCGGGGCGACCAGCCCGAAGTCGGTGGAGTAGAAGTTGTTCAACACAGCATATGGCGGTTCAGTGGGCGCTGCCTCGACCAGCCGGGCGAGCTCCCCGTCCGTAAGCAGAACGCCGCTCCCCGCAGAGAAGTAAAGGAGCCGCTCAGCCCCTTGTTCCGCAGCTATCTGTGCCAGCTGAGCGCCAAAGTGCCAACCCGAGGGTGGATCAGCGACAACAGTTACGTGGAGCGCCTCCCACGGCATTGGATCAGGCGTGGCGACAGCCACAGTATCCACAGAGGCTAGTTCTGCAAGACGGCACGCCAAGAACTTGGAGGCGGCCAAGCGCGCCCGCCCAACCACGTCCTCCGCCGGAGGAACGCAGAGGACTGCCACTGTGCGGCCCATGTTCTCTATGGACCTTCCTCGTACGGTAACAGAGCGACCTTGCGCGCCCGGTCGATTTCCACTGCCAGCCAGCGCTGGTGCTTGGCGCACATATGGGTAAGCCGGCGAGAGAGGATCTTCCCCCGCCGGTTTACGAACTGCTTCAGGGCATCCACGTCCTTGTAGTCCGGTTTGTATCCCTGATGACAAACGCGGCACACTCGTTTCCTTCTCGGTGGCATTAGAACGGAACCTCCTGCTCAGACCCCGATGTCGAATCGTCCATATCCTCGGACCTTTCCGTCTCCAACTCCCCCATGTCGCCCTGGGGCTTGGGCTCGAGGAAGTGCACTTCCCCAGCCACCACCTCGGTCACACGCCGCCGATCGCCGTCCTGTGTTTCGAACGACCTGATTCGCAGCCTACCCTCTACTGCCACTCGGCGACCCTTCTGCAGATATGCAGAGCAATTCTCCGCCTGCTTTCCCCACACCACTATGGGAACGAACGTCGCAAACTCTTCCCACGCCCCCGTCTCGTTGTTGAGCCACCGGCGATTCACAGCAATACGGAAGTTGGTCACCGCCTGCCCAGCTTGCGTGTAGCGCAGCTCTGGGTCAGCGGCCAGCCGTCCCGTAAGCACAACCCGGTTGATGTCCGCCATTAGCCTCCCGAGCTCCCGTTGCGCCGCACAACCTGATAGCGTAGGAGCTCGTCTTCCATCTTGAACCTGCCCTCAAGCTCACGAACCTGTTCTGGCGGAAGGGTGAAGTTCACCAGCACATAGTATCCTTCGCGGAAGTTGCGAATATCATACGCCAGTATCCGCGAACCCCACTCATCCGTTTTTTCGACCTGACCATCCAGGGTCTGGATCACCTGCTCGACCTTGGCGATCTTGCCGTGTCGTTGCTCCTCGTCCAAATCCGGACGTAAGATGTACAGTAATTCATAGGCCCTTAGCTCGCCCGCCACTGGTCTTTCCTCCTTCGCAGTAGGACAGAATAACAACGTAGTCTAGCCTAGGTTCTGCAGGCCGTCAACCGCCCACCCAGGAAAGACGGTTGGGAATGGTGTTAGCACTTGACAGGGGGTACGAAATCGCCTATACTTGGCTTCACTTGGCGCCAGGAAGGGGGTGTTGAAACGTGAACAAAGGGGAATTGGTAGACCTCTTGGCCGTGAGGACTGGGCTTACAAAGAAGGACGCCCGCAAGGCTCTCGACTCCATGATCGACATCATCACCGAGGCCATGGCGGGAAACGAGGAGGTGCTGCTGACGGGCTTCGGGAAGTTCGAGGTTCGCGCTCGCAAGAGCTCTCAGCGCATCAACCCGCAGACCCAGCGGCGCATCACTGTGCCGGCGAAGGTGGTGCCTGCATTCAAGCCTGGAAAGAACCTCAAAGACCTCGTCAGCAAGAAGCTCAAAGCGGCCACCGACCGTGGTGAGCTCAAAGTAAAGAAGGGGTAAACAGACCCCGGGGGCGGGAACCCCAAAACAGGTGATCAAGGGCGGCTGCAGCCTTCAACGGCGCAGTCGCCCTGCTTTTTTGGACCGACCGGGGGGAGGAAGACCGATAAACGCACTTGCCTCCCTGGTACTAATCGTGGTAAAAAGGAACATCAGCTGCGCCGGGAGGTGGTAGGGTGGAAGCCCACCGTGGACCAAGTGTCCGTGGTGGGGACGACGTTCATCCGGTATCACGGAGTCACTCGGCAGTGCGCTGAAATCTATAGTTTCGTAGCTTTCCAGGAGGTGCGTAACGATGAAGTGGGGCAACTACCCAAAGCAGACCAAGGTCACAGGTTCCAAGTGGGTCTACTACCTGGCATTGGCCCTCGGTGCCGCGTTCACCCTCGGCGCCAACATGAAGTGGATGGGCTGAGGCTCTTTCGTTCACCTGAAGGAGGTGCATTTACAATGAAGTGGGGCAACTACCCAAAGCAGACTAAGGTCACAGGTTCCAAGTGGGTCTACTACCTGGCCCTCGTCCTCGGTGCCGCGTTCACCCTCGGCGCCAACA
>JAWOCQ010000008.1:0-2613 GCA_046483725.1 Candidatus Bipolaricaulota bacterium | reverse complement strand
TGCGGCCTCCGGCCGCAGCTTAGCAGACATCAGAAACGGCCCTCCCGCTGGGCGAAGTGGGTGGGCTTGCCCAGGGTCCTGCCACCCCTTTCGATCCAGTCCGCCACCCAAGCCACCATCTGCTCCATGCTCACCCGGGGCGGGCCCAACAGTCGGCAGGCCCGGGAGCTGTCGGCCAACAGGGCCGCCTCGCCCGGCTGGCCCGCGAAGCGCGGCGTGCGTCCCAAGCGCTCCCCCAGTCTCTCGGCCAGCTCGGCCACCGACCAGGCGTGGGGCCCGGTAACGTTCAGGATCTCCGGCGGTGTGTCCGCCAGGGGGAAGGCCCGCAGGATCATGTCACAGGCCTCCCCTTGCCAGATGACGTTCACCTTGGGCATGGACAGGTCCACAGGCGCACCTTCCCGCACCGCTTGGGCGATGTCCACCAACACGCCGTATCGCAGGTCGATGGCGTAGTTCAGCCGGATGAGCAGGGTCGGCGTGCTGTTGGTGCGGGAGAAGTGCTCGAACACCCGCTCCCGACCCAAGCAGGACATGGCATATTCGCCCACCGGGTTCGGCGGAGTGCACTCGTCTGCCCCAGGACCATCCGCATGCACAAACGGGTACACATTCCCGGTGGAGAAGACGAGTATGCGGCTTTCAGGGAACCGTTCGGCGACCAGACCCGGCAGGTAGGCATTCATGGCCCAGGTGAGCGCCTCGGCCCCGGCCGAACCGAACTTACGGCCCACCATGAAGACCACGTTGGGAACCTCAGGAAGCTCCTTCACAGCCTGCCGGTCCAGAAGATCGCAGGCCATGGTGTCAACCCCCAGCTCTTCGAGTGCCTCCCGAGCGCCCGGGCGGGTGAACCGAGACACCCCGATCACAGGATCCGGGATGCCCGCGGCATCGAAAGCGCGCCGGGCTGTATGGGCCAGGGTATACCCCATCTTCCCGCCCACACCGAGCACCAGGAGGCCTCCGCCGAAACGGGCTACAGCCTCAATGAGCTCCGGGGACGGGGTGCTCATCACCTGGTCAAGCTGCTTCTCGTCAGTGATTCGCTCGGGCAGCTCCGGCATCATCCGTCCTTCCCCTCCTGGGTACCGATACCCCGGGCGAGCAGGTCCGCGTAGAAAGCTACGAACCCCTCCATGGTGTCGGGGTCATCGAACGGTATCCCGGTCAGAATTTTCATGGTGTAGCGGTTCGAGAAGTACACCACAGTGAGCGCCTGCAGGGCGTACACGAATCGCTCGACGTCGAGGTCCGGCCGGATCTCTCCCGCCCGCTGGGCAGCCTCGATCACCCTGCGCAACCTGGACCATCCCGGCTCACGTGCTTCCCGCGCCCTATCGGGATCCAAGTGTTTCGCTCCGTTTAGGTTCTCCCAAGCCACCAGCCGCGAGAACTCGGGGTTCTCGGCGTTGAACGCAAACAGGTCCGCAAGGATGTCCTCAAGGAGCTTCCGCACCGAGCCCGCGGAGGAGGTGGCCCGCACGGTCTCTCGGCTGGAGAGATCAGCATACTTCGTGTTGAGCACGCTCCGGTAGAGCTCTTGCTTGCTGCCGAAGTACCGGACCACCAGTGCTTTGCTGGACGCGGCTCGGCCCGCGATCCGAGCCAGGGTCGCCCCGCTGTAGCCACGGTCGGAGAATTCCGCGGCGGCCGCCTCGAAGATGCGGCGCTCGGTGGCCTGTCGGTCCCGTCTTCTCGTCCGCGATGTCTTGGCCATAGCTCTTAGTAACCAATCGGTTACTTCGCACTATAGCCCCTGCGGGGTTGCGGCGTCAAGTGGGCGAGTTGCCTCAGCCACCTGTAGCGTCGGCGCTTGTGCCCGACGGCTTGAGGCTTGGCCCCGACGATAACGGCGCAGGCAAGCTGCCCCGCTACCTCTCGGGATGTGGCTTTGCACCATGTGAACCGTGGGAACCGTGCGAACCATACGAACTGGACACATCGACGGAAACTAAGCTAGACTCCCTGCCGAGAGGAGGTTCCATCGTGGACAGCATGAATGTCGTCATCGTCGGCGCCGGGTACGTAGGACTCACCACCGGCGTGTCCCTGGCCTACGCGGGGCACCAGGTGACCGTGGTGGAGATCGAGCCGGACAAGCTCGCCACCCTCCAATCCGGCAAGAGCCCCATCCACGAGCACGCCCTGGAGGAGCTCATGCGCGAGGCAGGTTCCCGCCTTTCCTTCAGTGCAAGCGCCGAGGAGACCGTCGGCGATGCCGAACTCGTAATGATCGCCGTGGGCACCCCCTGTCGGCCGGACGGCCAGGCCGAAAACCGCTACGTGGAGGAGGCCGCCCGCCAGGTCGCTCAAGGCCTGCGCGAGGTGCAAACCTGTACGCTCGTCGTCAAATCCACCGTACCGCTGGGGACCAACCGCCGCGTAGCCCATGTGGTGGAGCGCACGGTGGAGGAGCGCGGCCTCAGCCCGCGGACAACCGTGCACGTCGCCTCCAACCCCGAGTTCCTCCGCGAGGGCACCGCCCTGCAGGACATGCTGTACCCCGATCGCATCGTAGTCGGGGCCGACGATCCGTCGACCGCCGACGTCCTCAGGCGTCTGTACCGCCCTATCCTCGAGCAAACATTCGAGCCCCCGCCCTATCTCCCC
>JAWOCQ010000081.1:0-12590 GCA_046483725.1 Candidatus Bipolaricaulota bacterium | reverse complement strand
TTGTCACCGGCTGAGTCCCCGGAAAATGTAGCTGCCTTGGTGCACCGCGACCTCCCGCGGGAGGTAGGTATCTCCTGTTCGGTGGGCTTGGCGGGGAACAAGCTGCTGGCCAAGCTCGCCTCGGAGGCGGCGAAGCCTTCCGGACTGCGTATTATCCAACCCGAGGACGCCGACAGCTTCCTGCGGCCGCTCTCCGTAGGTCGACTGTGGGGTGTGGGCCCGAAAACTGCTCGCCGTTTGAATGAACGAGGAGTGCGCACAGTGGGCGACTTGCAGCAGGTGGACCCCGGTGTCCTGCATGCTTGGTTTGGCCCCAAGCTGGGCGGGCAGCTGTGGCGGCTCTCCCGGGGTCAAGACGACGCACCCGTGGTACCGGTGCGCGAGGCAAAGAGCTTCTCGCAGGAGATCACTTACCCCGAGGATGTGCAGGATGGCGAGGTGGTGGCGGAAGAGCTACAGCGGCTGGCCCGCTCTGTGTCCGCTCGCCTGGCCGAGGAGGGGCTGTTGGCCCGTGCGGTGAGGCTCAAGGTCCGGTGGTCAGATTTCACCACGCAAACGCGGCAGGTGAGCTTGGTTGAACCCACCGATGACCCCGAGCTCGTGGCCGACGCGGTGGTCGCTCTGTGGGAGAGGCGCCTGCCAGAGGAGGGAAAGGGTGTCCGCCTTGTGGGGGTGGGGTTGGACGGCCTTCTGCCGGCCACCTTTCGTCCTCTTTCCCTCTTTGGAGGGAAGCGAGAGGAGTCCACATCGGCTAGAATTGGCCCCGCTTGACGACTGGAGGTAATGCGAATGCGACTGCGAAAGTGGGCGCTGCTTGTGTTGTGGCTGGCTGCGGTGGCTGTTTCCGCCTCCGCGCTTAATTTGTGCGAGTATACGATGCCCGAGACCAACATCGTAGAGATGAGTAGCTCGTTTAGCTACCGGTATTACCGCGATCCGGCCCGCCCGGCTGCGGACATCAACTCGGGGCGTTTCTCCATTGGCTATTCCCACCTGTACGACACCTCCTTGCTCGGGTTCGAGCTGGTGGGAGCGGGCAACTTCGTGCTGTCGGAACTGGCCCTGGCGAGCATGGATACGCAGGCCAGCGGCCGGATGCAGCGGTACCTGGGTGCCGACACTCCCTACTTCGCCTACGGAGGGTTCGACGGCGGGGTGACGACGGAGTTTCCCCAGCCGAGTCTGGGCGTTGAGACAGGGCTTGGGTACGGGCGCTTCTCGGACGTCACCCCCTTGGCCAAGGCTCTCCGGGTCGAGCGGCGGCTGCTGGAGATGGGGGCGGTGGCGGCTTCTTTCCCCGACGGTGCCGTCATGGATATGGCCAAGGAGATCGGCCGCGCGGAGGAGTACGAAACCATCGCCGACCTGCTGACGGCCATCGAGGAGCTCATCTTGGATGCTACGGGGACCAGGCTGCAGGCCAGGGCGCTGCTGGCCCTGGAGGAAATCATCGAGGAAACGGGCTGGGAACGTTACTGTGGCTGGAATGTGACCCTCGGCGCGAGCTACGACGTGTTGGATCCGCGGGGCGAGGGCCGCGACGTGATGATCAAGCTGGCCGGCGATGTGGCCTTGGCGCCGGAACCCGGCTCCCAGATGCGCTTGTCCGCTAGCTACTCCATGCCGCCTTACCCAGCGGAGCGCAAATCGTCGGTTAACCTTACGGCCTCCTACGACTACCGATTGAACGACATCACCAGCTTCCACGTGGACTACCTTTTGCGGCATGATTCTTACGCCGAGCGTAGCGAGGGTTCCCAGTCCGCTACGTTCCAGCTGGCGTTCAGCCTGGGTGGGGTAGACGTTTCTGTACAGCTTGCGTTTGCCAAGCGGGCGGAAGCGGAGGAGTGGACGCAGGATATGGTGCTGTCGGCCGTCGTCCGCCTGTTGTGAGCGGGCTGGCTTTCCAATACCGCGTTGAGCTGGGAAAGGAGTGGGAGTCGAGATGCACTCAATTGTAACCAAGCAATCCCTTGGGCCTGAGCTTGATCAGTATGAGGTGGAAGCGCCGCGGGTGGCCAAAGCGGCTGCGCCGGGACAGTTCGTTGTGCTGCGCCTGCACGAGCGGGGGGAGCGAATTCCCCTCACCCTGGCCGACTGGGACCCGGCCCGCGGTACGGTCAGCCTGGTGGTGCAGGCAGTGGGCAAGACCACCAGCGAGATGCACGAGGCGTACAACGCCGGCGATGCAGTACGTGATGTGGTGGGCCCTTTAGGCAAGCCGTCGGAGATAGTGCACGAGGGCACGGTAGTGTGTGTCGCCGGGGGAGTAGGTATCGCCCCCGTTTTCCCTATTGCCCGGGCGTTGAAGGAGGCCGGGGCACGCGTGATCGGGATTGTGGGGGCGCGGTCCAGTGACCTCCTGTTTTGGCTGGACCGGATGGGGAATGCCTGCCATGAGCTTGTGGTGACGACCGACGACGGAAGTATGGGCCGTAAGGGACTGGTCACCCAGCCCCTGGCGGAGATACTGGCGGCCCGCCAAGTGTCCCATGTGTGGGCGGTAGGACCGGCGGTGATGATGAAATTCTGCGCGGCGACGAGTAGTAAGGCGGGCGTGCCGATCACCGTTTCCCTGAACCCGATCATGGTGGACGGCACGGGGATGTGCGGTGCCTGTCGGGTGGAGGTGGGGGACAATGTGCGCTTTGCTTGTGTGGACGGGCCTGAGTTCCCAGGTGGACAGGTGAACTGGGATCTCCTCCTCGCTCGGCTCGCGGCCTACCAGGAACAGGAGCGCTGTGCCCTGGACAGGTACCGGCAAATGATGGAGGAGACCGCGCGATGATCCAAGAGACACAGGTTCCCATGCGGGAACAGGATGCAGGCTCCCGGATTCATAACTTCGATGAGGTCCCTTTGGGCTATACTGAGGAGGAAGCCCGAGAAGAGGCTGCTCGCTGCTTGAAGTGCAAGAGGAAGCCCTGCGTGAAGGGGTGCCCGGTGGAGGTGGACATACCCACGTTCATCGAGCAGGTGGAGAAAGGGGATTTCCGCGCTGCGGCGGCCACCATCAAGCGTACCAACAACCTGCCAGCTGTGTGCGGGCGTGTGTGTCCGCAGGAGTCCCAGTGTCAAGGGGTGTGTACGTTGGGCAAGAAATTCGAGCCCAGTGGCATCGGTCGACTGGAGCGCTTTGTCGCCGATTGGGAGCGCGAGCATGGTGTGGAGAGCGTCGAGCCTCCTTCCTCTACTGGGCGCCGGGTGGCTGTTATCGGCTCGGGGCCGGCGGGGCTCACCTGCGCCGCCGATCTGCGCCTGCTCGGTCATGAGGTGACGGTGTTTGAGTCTTTGCATGAGCCCGGCGGCGTGCTTATGTATGGCATTCCGGAGTTCCGCCTTCCCAAGGAGGTGGTGGGCCACGAAGTGGAAGGCTTGCGGCGTTTGGGAGTGAAGATCGAGACCAACGTGGTGGTGGGAAATACTGTTACCGTAGACGGTCTTTTGGCCGAGGGTCATGAGGCCGTGTTTGTGGGAAGTGGTGCGGGGCTTCCCCGTTTCCTGGGGATCCCGGGGGAGACGCTCATCGGAGTGTACTCGGCCAACGAGTTCCTCACCCGGGTGAACCTAATGCGGGCGTGGCAGTTCCCCGAGTACGACACCCCGGTGGGCATCGGCCGCCGAGTGGCCGTGATCGGCGGGGGTAACGTGGCCATGGACGCCGCGCGCACCGCCCTCCGGCTGGGGGCCGAGAAGGTCACGGTGTTGTACCGGAGAACTCGCGACGAGATGCCGGCTCGGGTGGAAGAGGCGCACCATGCGGAAGAAGAAGGTGTGGAAATGCAGTTTTTGGTCAACCCAGTCCAGCTTTCCGGTGAGGCCGGCACCCTTACACAAGCGGAATGTCTCCGGATGGAACTGGGTCCGCCGGACGAATCCGGCCGCCGCCGGCCGATCCCCATCGAAGGCTCGGAGTTTCTGATCGATGTGGACACCTGTATTGTGGCTGTGGGCAACCAGCCGCACCCCCTGGTCCCGCGTACCACTCCGGGGCTGCAGGTCGGTCGCCGGGGCACTGTGGAGGCTGATGAGGAAGGCGCCACCAGCCGGCGGGAGGTATTTGCCGGGGGCGATATCGTCACCGGGGCCGCCACCGTAATCTCCGCTATGGGGGCGGGAAAGCAGGCCGCAGCAGCGATACACCGGTATCTTGGGGCGACTGGCTGAGGGGGTGGACATGAAAGAGCGTGTGTGGCAGCGGATCGATGAGCTGGCGGATGAGCTGTGGGAGCTTGCGTTACGCATCCACGCGCATCCGGAGTTGGGCTATGAGGAAGAGCGCGCGGTCGGTTGGATCGCAGAAATGCTGGAAGCAGGGGGTTTCCGCGTGGAGAAAGGGGCGGGAGGCATCTCTACCGCGCTGCGTGCAGAGCATCCCGCACAAGAGGAGGGAGCCCGCGTTGCGGTGCTTGCCGAGTATGATGCGCTCCCCGGTCTTGGGCATGCCTGCGGGCACAACCTCATCGCCGCCAGCGCCGTAGGGGCGGCCCTGGGACTGGCCCCGTTCAAGGGAGAGCTCCCCGGCAAGCTGGTTGTTTTGGGCACGCCAGCTGAGGAAGGGGGAGGCGGGAAGATCCGCATGATCGAGGCCGGCCTGTTCGAAGGCCTGGACGCTGCGTTCATGGTGCACCCCGCCTCGGCCACCCTGGTCGACCGCGGTTCCCTGGCCATTACGGAGGTGGAACTCGTGTTTCATGGCCGCGCTGCGCACGCCTCATCGCAGCCGGAGAAAGGCATCAACGCGTTGGACGCCGTTATCCAGACGTTTGTGGGTATAAATGCGTTGCGGCAACATATCGCCGACGGTGCCCGCATACACGGCATCATCACCGACGGAGGGCAGAAGCCCAACATCGTTCCCGAGCGTGCCGCGGCGCGTTTCTACGTGCGCGCCCGGGAGAATGACTACCGAGATGAGCTTGTGGACAAGCTTCGTCGCTGCGCGGAGGGCGCGGCTACGGCCACCGGTGCTTCGCTTAGCTTCCGCAAGGTGGGGCACGAGTACAAGGCCATCCGGCCTGATCACAAGCTGGTGGAAGCGTTCCGCAAGCAGCTTGCGGAGCTGGCAATCCCTGAGGACAAGCCCGCCGGCGGGCTGGGGTCCACGGACATGGGGGACGTGTCGTGGGTCGTGCCCGCTATCCATCCCTACATCCGCATCACCGAAGAGGACACGCCCGGGCACTCGCGGGAGTTTGCTGACGCTGCCTGCAGCGAGGGCGCTCGCCGGGGCATGCTTGTGGCGGCCAAGGCCATGGCCGGCGTAGTGCTCGACCTCTGGGAGTAAGGGGGCAGTCACCATTACGGCAGGGGATCGTTTCCTCCCGGGTGCCACGGACCGCATTTGACGAGCCTTTTCAGCGTCAGCCAGCCGCCTCGCAAGGCACCATACTTGTGCAGAGCTTGGCGGGCGTACTCCGAGCAGCTGGGGTAGAAGCGGCAGCGGGAGGGGAGGAGCGGGGAGAGCATCCGCTGGTAGCCACGCACAACCCACGCCAACAACCTGGCCATACTGCAGTGTACCTGATCCCGGGACCTTGACACTGCGATCGCGACTACCTATAATTAGCACTGACCATGGTCGAGTGCTAATATACGGAGGTGAGTACCATGACCCTGCTTCCAAGGGTATGGCGAGAGCCGTTCCGGTTGACCGACGATGTTGGTCGGTTGGTGGACAATATGTTCAAGAGTTTCGGCGACCTGGACCTGGACGTGGCACCATCATTCGGCAGGTCCGATGTCTACCTCAAGGACAACACGTTGATTATCGAGACGGAGCTCCCCGGCGCTCGCAAGGAGGACGTCCAGGTGAAGGTTCAGGACCACAACCTGGTAGTTACCGGCGAGGTCCGGCGGAGTGAAGAGGCACGCGAGGAAGATTACATCCGGATGGGACGCCGTTGTGGCCGTTTCCGGCGCAGATTCCCCTTGCCGGAGGAGGTGGCCGAGCCCAACCAGGTGAAGGCCAAGTTCCATGACGGCATCCTCCGAGTGGAGGTCCCGCTTAAGCAGTCCCCCAAGGAGGGGGAAGGCGTACAGATAAACGTTGAGTAGGCAGCTGGGGACAGTCCCCTTAGCTCCCCTTTGGGGACTGTCCCCCTATCCTTACTTTTACCTTTCCGTTCTCCCCGTGAACTTAAACTTGCGGATGCGCACCTTGGGGACCAGGAAGCCTCCGAAGCCGTCGCCGCCTGTGATTAGCTGCTGAGCTCCTCCCACAGCGTCCACCTCGGATAAGGCACGCAGGCCGGACTCGGTGACCCTGAGGTCGTCGACCGCCCCGCGAACCTTTCCGTCCTCGATGAGGAAGGTGCCATCCCTCGTCATCATGGTCATCACGCCCTCCCGGGGCTCCACGGGGCGGGCGTAGTGGAAGCGGGTCACCAGAAGGCCCCGCTCCACTCCGGCCAGTAGCTCGTCGTCGGACAAGGCCCCTTCTTCCATCACCACGTTGCCCGGCATCGGCGAGTAGGCGCTGTAAGGAGGGGGTAGGGCGTGGCCGGTGGATTGGGTTCCACTTGCCACCGCGGTACGCGTGTCGTGCACCACCCCTTCGGCGACTCCTTGGCGGAAGAAGTAAACGCGTTGGGTGGGGACCCCCTCGAAGTCGAAAGGGCGAGGTAAGCCGCGTGGGTTCAGTGGATCGTCGTACACAGTCACCAGATCGGAAGCCAGCTTCTGGTTAAGCCTTCCGTCCATGAAGCTGCGCCGCTCAAGGAGAGCTCGAGCGGAAAAGCCCATGAAACTCAGCATCCCCAGTACCGTGGCCACGGCCGGCTCCTCCAATACCACGGTGTACTCGCCCGGTTCCAGAGCCTGGCGGTCTTCGGTCCGCAGCGCTTTGTCCAGCGCACGCTGGGCTGCCTGTTCGGGACGGAAGTCGGACAGCTGCACAGAGCTAAACTCGGCGTAGCCGGAGCCCCCACGTTGTCCGCTCACCACGTTTACGAAGCGGGCTCTGGTGGACTTTGTATGGGCCCTGACGCCCGTGGTGCTGGCCACCCAGATCTCTCCCCCGCCGGTGGACAGGGACCCGGAGCTGTTGAATCCCTCCTCCTTGGGCCCCTTGACCACCCGGGCCACCAGCTCAGCCCGCATCTTTGGCGAAGCGTCCCACGTTTCCTGGTCCCAGGCTGGGACATCCGGGGCAGGCTGGGGCCCAGGAGGGCTGTAGCCGGCCGGTTTCGTTTGCCGGCGGGCCAAACCCTCGGCCACCTGAGCTGCCCGCCGCACTCCCTCCTCGGTGGCTTCGTTGGTCTCGGCGACGCCGGTCTTTCCGTCCACCCAAGCGCGCAGGTACAAGCGGACTTCGTCGGACGCGACGTTTTGGTGGATCTGGCAGTCGGTGAAGCGGGTCAGCTCATCGCGCGTGCGGATGGCGAGCACTTCAAGATCGTCCACTCGCTCGTAGGCCAATGCCTTGTCCAGCAATCCTTCTATGTTCATGACTCCCCTTTCGCGGCTGGTCCCGGCAACCAGCCCAACTTGTCCCGCAGCCGCTGGAAGTGTGAGGGCTCTCCAGCCAGGCTTATCAGGAGCGTGGGTGCGGGCGCTACCGACAGATGTAGCTCTTGCCCGGGCTGCAGCTCTCCGGCTTGGTCCCCGTCCAACATGACGGTCACCGGGTAGCGAGGCTGCATGGTGATGCTGGCGGTGGCGGGGAGCACGAGGGGGCGCGCCCCCAGGCGGTGCGGTGCCACCGGCACCAGCAGCAGGGCCTGCAGATCCGGAGCCAGTATGGGTCCGCCACAGGCCAGGGCATAGGCGGAGGCGCCGGTGGGGCTGGCGGCGATAAGCCCATCTCCGGCCAGTGTGGCCACGGGCGTGCCGTCCCTCCACACGTCCATGCGCGTCATCCTTCCTCGTTCTGATCCCATTAGCGCTACATCGTTCAGGCCGGTTCCCTCGTTTCCGCCCCATCTTGCTGCAAGCCGCGAGCGAGGGTCTACCTGGGCGATACCGGCCAGGACTTGCCCCAGGGCTTCTTCCAGTCGGTCGGCGGTGCACGAGGAGAGGAAGCCCAGTGAGCCCATGTGCACACCCAACACCGCCACCTCCATCGGGTACAACACGGAGGCCACTCGAAGCAAGGTCCCGTCTCCCCCGACGGCGACCGCCAAGTCTCCCTCGCGACAGCGGAACTGTCGGCGTGAGGTCACCCGCGGCGTGATCTTGTTCTGCTGGCACCAGGCCGCTCCGCGCCGGGCAACCGCCTGGGCACTGGGCTTGTTTGCGTTATACACGAACACGACTCGCTCAAGCCTCACCGTGCCCTCCTAAGTGTCGCCAGCGGCACAACCAGCGGTCCAACAGCTCGAGCCCGGCGTAAAAGGTAAGGCCGAGCAATGCCAGGCCTACTACCCCAGCCATGGCCAGGGACGGCGTAAAGAGCTCGTATTCTTGAATCAAAGCTCCTAGTCCTTCCTCAGCAGATGGCTGATACCCAACGCCCCCCTCAGCGATGAATACTATCGTGATACCTAATCCCACGGACACCCGGGCGGCGGTGAGCACGCTGGGCAAGGTGGCCGGTAATACCACATGCCGGTACAGCTGCCAAGCGCTGGCGCCGGCCGACCGCACAGAGGTTATGTGGGACTGGGGAATCTGCCGGGCAGCCCCTTGTGCCGCTACCAACACCTGGAAAAACAGCGCTACTACTACCACGAATACCTTCACCGTTTCCCCGATGCCGAATGCCATGTACAGGAACATGAGCAGGGCCACGGGAGGGATAGGGTAGGTCAGGTGTACCAGTGGGGAGAAATACTGGTGGAGCCTTCGCTGGAAACCAATCAGCAGCCCCAAAGGGACTCCCAGGGAAAAGGCGATGACAAGCGATAGCAAGAACCTCCACGCGGAGTTGCCAAACGCTGTGGCCAAAAGATGGATGTTTTGGAAGCCCGCGGTTAATGACTGCGCTGGGGTAGGGAGCACTTCCCGCCCGTGGGCCAGGTAGAGCGCCCATGAGGCAAGCCACCAGGCGCCAACCAGCGCGATCATCGCCAGTACGTAGCGTCCGATGTGCCTCATGCCGCCTCCGATTCCAGTGTGTCCCTGAGGTATTGCACGCGGGCGTGAAACTCCTCGCTGCCGCGGTAGTCCATCGATCCCGCTTCGGGGTTGGGCAATATCTCGGTCAACGTGGCCGGTCGCGGTGTCATGACCAGGACCCGCTGGCCAAGGAATAGGGCCTCCTCGATGTCGTGGGTCACCAGTACGCTGGTGAAGCGCAGCCTTCTCCACAGATCGAGGATCAAGTTCTGAATCCTCTCCCGCGTTAGGGAGTCCAGATTGGCCATGGGCTCATCCATGAGTAGTACGCGGGGATGCAGGGCCAGGGCCCGGGCGATCCCCACCCTACGCTTCATGCCTTCGGAAAGCTCACCGGGGTAGCGGGACTCAAATCCCGCCAGCCCCAGGGACTCCAGGGTGGCTCCTGCGTCATCGGCGATTCCTTGGATGCGCAGTGCCAGCTCAGCATTCTGCCGCACGGTCTTCCAGGGAAGCAGGCCGGCGTCCTGCAGGATGAGAGCGACGTCCCGCCGAATACCCTGCACTTCATCCCCGTCGATGTGGATGTGCCCCTCCGTGGGCGTGATAAGGCCGTCCAACGCGAACAGGAGCGTGCTCTTCCCACAGCCCGAGGGACCCACTATGGAGACGAGCTCCCCCTTGCCCACAGAAAACGCAATCCCTTCCAGGGTGGCGATCGCCCTGGTCCCGTGGCCGTAGGCGATGCTGAGGTTCTCCACCTCGATCATCGGACAGGGGGGACCGCTACTTCGTCGAATTCCAAGTGGGTCGTCACATGCCCTTTTTCCTCCGCCCACGAGAGGACCTCGCGAAACACGGCCGGATCTAGCGGAGCCGGCTTGGGGAATTCCGGTATGAACAAGGACTGGATGGCCTGCTCCACTCTCTCTCGGTCATCCGGGGCGAGTCTGTTTGGCTGCTGGCCCGGCATGAACAGCTGTGTGGTCAGCTGCCAACCCAAATCCAGGAGTTCATCGTCGGGGAGGGCGTTTATCTCCTCCACAGCCCGATCCAAGGAGCGGAAGAAGGCAGCTGCTGCCTTGGGCTTTTGTTCGAGTATGCTCCTGCGGAATATCACCACCGTAGGGGGGACCGTGATATCGGGGAACTCCGAAAGCACTGTGATATCCGGGTTATGAGGGGCGACGAAGGTCGTCAAAAACTCGGCATAGGGTTGAGGGAATACACCTGCTTTGTACGATTCCAAGCTTACCCAGCCCGCGTTTGTCAGGAGGTTGTCTCTCCCCACGTAAACTTGACGTGCCGCTGGAGGGGTTGATTCGGCGCTGAGAAATAGTTCGTCCAGCATGAACGCCAGGTCCGACCTTCTGGGCACAGCTACTCTCATGCGTTCTGTGTGAACCTTCTCTGCAAGCTCTTCCAGGGTAGGGATGCCGATGGCTACGAGTGCGACTGGTGGAGGGGAGTTCTCGCTGATGCGCTCGGCCGAGTATGTGGAGCCCGCGATAACTGCGTCGGCGTCCGGCTGGGAGACGAGCATCAACGCCTGGGTGAGGTCAGAAATCAATATGTCGACGCGCCCCGCCTGAAACGCCCGAACCTGATCTGCCTGGCTGGGGAGGGGAACCATGCTTACCTCCAGTCCCTCCTCGGCGAACAACCCCCAGCCGTCCTCGGAGGCCAGTATGACGGGGACGGAGCCGAACAGAGGGGGGACGGACACCTGTAGGGGCGCCGCCCAGGCGGTAAACGGGAGCAGAAACACCAGGAAAACCGCTGCCCAAACGGATGCTCGCATGGCAAGCCATTATACGAGGGTCTAGGGGCCACCGCAATTGTAATTCGCAGCACTTGTCGGTTGGGGGAGGCGATGCTATAGTGAGTTTGGGAGGTGAGTACCATGGTCGGATGGTGGCTCTTGGCATTCTTCTGGTTTGTTTGGATTGGTGCGTTGGCCGCGTGGTGGTGCTGCTGACATGAGGGCGGCGTGGCTTGCCTTGGCGGTCCTGCTCCTGGTTGGGGCGCCGGACGGGCTTGGTGCATCCGCCCTGGAGGACCGGTTCACTGACCGGACTGGGTTGGACCCAGACTTGGTGAGTGTGCTTCATGTGGCCGAGCCAGGCCAGGAGTTGGTTCTTGCCTTAGTATACGTCAGCGAGCGCACCTTGGAGGCACAACTCAGTGAACATGTGGCCGCGATACTGCCCGAATACGTGGGAAAGAACGCGGTGGTGGTGAGCGCGTACTCCCAGTATGAAGTACCTTGGGATCCCGGCAGGCTGAGCTTTGCTCAGGATGACTCGGTAGTGTGGGCCACGGGCGATCGCGTGGTTCCGGTGACGGAGGGTTTTGAAGCCTCGCAGCTCCGCCCCGACAGGACGGTGGCGGGTGTGGTGCTTTTGGGCGACGACATTGACCCTACGCGTACGTTCACCATTAGCTACGGCGATACGGCCTACACCGAGATGGATGTTCGCGTGGAGCTGGCGGCGGACGAAGAGAAGCAGCCTGTGGCTGTGCGGTCCTCCGAGGCCGAACCCGACGCAGATGAAGGGTGCGAGCCTTGTCCTCCACTGTTTGGCTGTTTGGAGGACTGCGTGGATCCCTGCGACCCGTGCAGCAGCGGGCCTATCCTGCCGCTGATTTTCCTGTTTCTTCTAGGCCTGTGATCAGCATCTCGATGGACGGGCCCATGATCTCGGGGATATAGCCTCCCTCGAGTACGCAGAACGTGGGGAGCGATATATCGCCAAGCACGATCCCTATATCGTATAGAGTGTCGACCTCCAGGCCCAGCGAGGCTAGGGGGTCGTCTTTGTATGTGTCGAAGCCGGCGGAGATAGCCAGCTGTTGAAATCCCCCACCGGCCTCGGCAAGTGCCCGCTCCAGCGTTTCGATATACAGTTCCTTCCCGCACCGTGGCGGTAGCGGGTAGTTGAGGCAGTTGCCCTGGGACTGGTGCCCGGTGCCCGGGTAGTTGTACATGCGGTGCAAGGAGATGTAGGTGACGCGCGGATCCCCGGAGAAAACGGCCTCGGTGCCGTTGCCGTGGTGCCCGTCGATGTCCACGATAAGGGTGTTCAACTCGCTGCGCCGGACTGCTACGGCGATGGAGTTGTAATAGCAAAAGCCGCCCAAGAATCCCGGGCCGGCGTGATGCCCCGGAGGGCGCAAGAGGGAAAAGCCGCTACGCTCCTGGGCCAGGATGGCTCCCCCTGCGGATAGGCTGGCGTAGGCGTGGATCTTCGGGTACCAAGGAGAGTCCGGATCGCTGAAGTCTCCGTCTTCCACACGCCTTACGTGGTCCTTGGTATGGACAAGGAGCAGGTCCTCCAGCTTGGCGGGCTCGGGGGTGATGAAGCTATACCCGAGGCGCTCCAAGTAGTGCTGGGCCATGCGCACGCGGCCCGGCCCCTCCGGGTGCCCCGCTGCATGGTATTCCAAGCACTGGTCGCTGAAAATGATGTCCATGAGCGTTGATTATGGTCCGGGGGGAGCGCCCACGCAACGGCTGATCCTGGCCTCGGGCTCTCCGCAGCGGTGGGAACTGTTGGGGCGGATCGACAGCTCCTTCCACGTTGCGGTGCCGG